>MHXZ01000021.1 GCA_001825665.1 Planctomycetes bacterium GWF2_41_51
CTGCTGCTGGACTCACAAGAGGCACATATACGAAATGACGCTATATTGAAAAAATATAACGTGTCTGCGTGGACTTATCCTGAGGAACAATTATGAAGAAAATAATTATTATCATATTAGTTTGGCTTTCATCTTCTACAGTTTTCGCGAAAGATATTTCAGAAAAGCTGAAGAACTCAATAGTTTACCTGCAAATATCATATCACGGGTATGAGCAATATCAGCCGTGGAAAAACAAAGAGCTATCGGAAGGTTATGCAGTGGGCTGTGCGGTTGCAGGCAATAAAGTAATCACCCTTGCATCGAATGTGGCAAACGCAGCGTTTATTCAGGCCAGGAAAGCTGACAAAAATGAATTTATACCCGCAAAAGTTTTAATTGCCGATTACGAAAGCAATCTTGCGTTAATAGAGCTGGATGCCAATTCGCTCGGCAAACCGCTGGAAGCACTCAAGTTCAGCGAGAAATATGAAAAAGGCGCAGGCGTGAGTTTTTATTGGCTTTCAGCAAGCGGACAAATGTACAACGGCAGAGGCTTTCTCGACAGAGTTACGGTTGACAGCGCATCGATATTCTATTCCAAAACATTAATGTTTGTTACGGCAGGAATCTCGGAGGCAACAAACCTCGGGCAGTTATACTGTCTTGGCGATAAACCGATTGGAATCGCAAGCTGGTCGGGCAAAGAAAAGGAAGCTGATATCATTCCAAGTAAATTTATTAACCGTTTTCTGAAAGACTTCGAAGACGGTTCTTATGACGGGATAGCGATGAAAGGATTCGAAACGTCAAATCTGCTCGAGCCGGCGATGCGAAAATATTTAAAATTACCTGAGAACATAAATCACGGGGTGTATGTTTCGGACGTTTATACTATCGGAACCGGAAGCGATGTATTAAAACAAGGAGATGTGCTGCTTACAATTGACGGCTATACAATCAATCCTTACGGAAGATATAAGGATAAGCAATTCGGTACGCTATTATTCGATAACCTCGTTACCTGTAAAACGGCGGGACAAAAGATAACGTTTGAAATATGGCGAGACGAAGAACTTAAAACAATTGAAGCGGCCGGCAGGAAATTCGATGTAACCGACATGCTTATTCCGTGGTATGAAGTTGACCGGCAGCCGGAATACGCGATTGTCGGCGGCTGTATACTGCAAAAACTTACGAGAAGCTATATGATGGCAAGAGGCGAGAAATGGGAAGGAATGGCGGAGTCTCATATCTATCATTATCTGCTGAATGAATCTTTTAAACCGAGCGATGAGCGGAAAGATGTTGTGATTTTGAGTTATTGCATGCCTGCGAATATCAACATCGGCTATCATAGTATGAGCCAGAATGTAGTTGATAAAATTAATGGGATGAAAATCGGCTCGATGAGTGATATTCCAAAGGCACTTGCTCAAAATCCTGAATCTAAATTCGATGTTATCGAATTCGAAATGGACGAACCTGCTATCGTGCTTGACAAGAGCCAGCTCGAATCCGCACAGCAATCAATATCGCAAAATTACGGAATAGATAAAAATATTAATATTGATTAAGGGACTTTTAATACGAAGGTTCGAGATTGCTTCGTCTCTCTGCCCCTAAAGGGCAAAGTTCCTCGCAATGACATTTCCAAAGGATGAAATGAATATCGACATATCATACGGAAGCGGTAAAGTCGGTTTCGATGTGCCAGAAAAGAATCTTGCAGGATTGATCCGGCCGGAGAAATCACAGAAGGATTTAACCGAGGCAGAGATTAATGCGGCAATAAGAGGAAGCAAATGCGCGAATAGTTTTAAGGATTCCATACAGGGGAAAAATTTGTGTGTTCTTGTTCCTGACGGGACACGCGACCTGCCGGTAAATACTGTTTTGGAATCGCTGGCGGAGTTTTTCGGTAGACCAAAGCATATCAGATTTATTATTTGCACAGGAACACATAATGCCAAAACAGAACGGAACGAAACGTTAATCAAGCAAATCAATTCACTAATGCAAACGAATGGTATAAAGAATTTCGATATCATAACGCACGATTGCGAAAAAGCTGAATTTATCGATGCAGGAACAACGAGCAGGCAAACGCCTGTGCTGTATAATGCGGCAATCAGGGAAATGGACGTGTTTTTGGCACTTAGCGATGTAAAGCATCATTATTTTGCGGGATATTCAAATCCGGTAAAGAATTTCGTGCCGGGGATATGCTCTTATAAAACAACTGAACAAAATCACAGGCTAAGTCTCGATGAACGTTCACGATTCGGTGCGCATCCGTGGCATTTGTGCAGCGATTTTCAGAATAATCCCCTTGCGGCAGACCAGCTCGAAGGTGTAGAGAAAGTTTTGGGTACAAGAGATTTCTGGGCGGCGGTGATGATAAGCTCGAACTGCAAAATTAAATGGCTGCAATTCGGAAAAGCAAAAGATGTCGCGGGTGAGGCTTTCGGCAAGGCTGATGAATGGAACGTTTATGAGGTAAAGCCGGTAGAGAGAATGATAGTTTCCTGCGGGGGAACGCCGAACGATATTGACCTTTATATCGCACAACGTGCTCTTGAATTGACGAAACAGGCGATTTTAGATGGGGGTGAGATTCTTTTTGTTTCAGCGTGCGACAAAGGAATCGGGGCAGAGAGAACTATGGAACATTTCTGGAATTTACTTGCAAAACCAATGGCTGAAATTTTCGAGGAAGTTAAAAATAAACCTTACAAATTATTCAGTCATAAGCCGCTGCGGTTTGCAGAGATGATAGGCAGACTAAGAAAATTGTGGCTATATTCGGAATTACCTGAAGAGACTGTTAAAACAAGCCATATGTGCCCTGCTTCGGATATACAAAAAATTGTCGAACAATGGATAGAAGAAAAACCGGAAGTTAAAATCCTTGTGGTTGACGGCGCGAATAAATTGGCGCTGCGCGGGGTTTAATGGCATCTCTAATAATTCGAAAACCTGAGATTGCTTCGTCATTTTTTGTGTCTAAAGCCACAAAAAAATCCTCGCAATGACATTTTTAGAGATAGCCTTAATTTTTACGTTCAAAAATCATCAGCCAGTTTTCTGATTGGACAGGCTGAGCAATAGAATCCCAGCGATATACAGTACGCTGCTGGTCTTTGAAAATTTCAACAAGCCCAACCTGTTGATAATTCGCCGGGATGTAATTATCCGCCCATTCAAAAATATATCTTTCTGAACCGGGGACAGGAGTCCATGAATCCACTGTTTTGATGACAACAAAAAATTTAGGCTCATTTTTTTCTATCTGAGCAATCATTTCCTTCTGCATTTCGAGAGCATAAGGCTGCTTTTCCATAAGGGGATACGTGTAGATAAACGAAGTTGCGGAACGTCTCTGGGAATAAAAATAAATCTGCGGTTCAGAACCGAAGACGGCAATCTTGTCGTCTTTGCCGGAATTTTCTTTGATGTATTTGGCTATTTTCAAAGTTTCAGGGAAAGGAAGGAATCCGAAATTGAATCTTGAAATAATTTCGGGGTCAGATTGTTTTAGATAATGTCTTTGACTGTAAAAGCACTGGAGCCAGGCAGTTAATATCAATAAAACCGGAATAAGCTTTTTTTTGTTATCCGATTTCACAAATTTTGGTAACAAATCCTGAAAGGCGATAATGCCTGCCGCCGCTGAAACAGACAGCCATGGTAAAAACAAAACATAATAATGCGGTCTGAAGTACAGACCCGGTGTTACAGATAAAAATGAAAAGAAAAGGAAGGCGATGATGAAAAGACTATGTTTGCTAATCTGCCTGTTCCAAATGCCGCTTAAAAGTCCTGCAAAAGCAAAGAGCCAAATTGAAAACGCAAAAGGAACAACCATTTTTAAAGAAGTCTGAAAATTTGCAAACCCCTGTTTGATGGAAGTCAAACCGACATAATGCCGGGCGTATTCGAATGTCCAGAACCAGAATTTTTCAAAAACGCCGCAATACCAGAGAATCAAACAAGTAATTAAAAAAGGCAAAACCGTGAAGAAAGAATAAATTAAAAATACAAATGAGAATTTTTTCCAGGATACCGGTTTGTTTTGAAAATGTTTGTAGAGCAAATAGAAAAAGCCAAAAAGGATAAAAGCCGCTCCGTGCTGCTTCATCAAAAATGCAATTCCTAAAAGCAAAGCACCGAAAATGAGATTTATAATTTTCCGTGAATCAGTAAACTTCATCAAAAGAAGAATTCCGGGAATAGCAAAGAAAATCACAAAGTTTTCAGCGTTTGCGGTTGCTTCGATGCGGCTGCTGATTGAAGTTATAGCAAAGAAAACTGCGGCGGCGACACCAGCGGCAGGCCCAAACAATCTTTTCGCGAGTAAAAAAAGAAAAACTATCGTTGCAGTATTGAGAATCAGAACGCCAAAGTGAATGGCTGATTGGGTCTGGCCAAAAACAGCCAAGATTACAGCATAGGCGGCGTAGATGCCGGGCATTTTCATATTATAGGCAAGAGAATACGGCGGAATGCCCTGGAGCATTAACTGGCCGGCATAAGCGTACTCGCCTTCGTCGCGTTCGAGAGGGGTCGAGAGAAATCTGATCCTGATGATAATTGTGATGCTGATTAGAGCTATGAAAAGAAAGGCCAACAAAAATTTCTGTAAAGAATCGCTGGAATCTGAGGATTTTTGAACGTTTGCCGGCACTTTTACATCCTGAAATTGCTTTAAATAAGGCGGCGGTGGGATTCGAACCCACGGATAATGGTTTTGCAAACCATCGCCTTGGGCCACTTGGCTACGCCGCCATTGATTGCCATAGAGTTCACAGAGTACACAGAGTTGATTATTTTATTAATTGCTCTGCGATCTCTGTGTTCTCCATACTAAATGGGCCGGGTTGGAATCGAACCAACGTAGGCTTGCGCCAACGGGTTTACAGCCCGTCCCCTTTGGCCGCTCGGGCACCGACCCAAATTATTGGAAATAAAAGGGTTAGGATAATCAACCCATGTAATAATCATTATACTTTTCAATAATTTTCCGCTAACTTTACATAAAATCGGCCTGTATTGCAAGAAGATTAATGATAAATCTATTTTTAGCCTTGAATTGCTATTTCTTCACAGAGGTTTCGGGGGATATTTCCAAATAATCGCCGCCTCCGCCCAATACCGCATAAAACCTGACCTCGTTTGCAAGTCTGGTTAATTGCAGTGAAATAAGCCCCTGCTGTGCGCCATAAAGCGAACGCTGAGCATCGAGGACGCTCAGGTAACTGTCAATCCCATTTAAATAGCGAGTGTTCGAAAGGCTGTATATTTTCTGCGCTGAATTAACTATGGATTGCTGAGCATTTACCTGCTGATCCACAGTTCCCCGCACTGCGAGCGTATCTGCCACTTCCCTGAAGGCTATCTGGATTGCCCTTTCATACTCTGTCAGCGCGATTTTCTGAACTGATTTGCTAACTCTATGCGCCGCCCAGACCCGTGCATCAAAAATGGGGGTAACAATTTGAGGAGCGAAAAGCCATGTTCCATTGCCTGAACCAAAGAGGCCGCTAAGTTCGTTACTTGCTGTTCCCACTGCGGTCGTCAGTGCAATTCGCGGGAAAAAGGCGGCACGCGCCGCTCCGACAAATGCATAAGCACCTTTTAGCTGGTATTCGGCAGCCATAATGTCCGGCCGCTGAAGGAGTACTTCCGAAGGAAGGCCCGGAGCTATATCTTTTGGGAGACTTACAGTTTCCAAGTCATCCGGCAGCAGTTCGTCGGGCACAATAGAGCCGGCGAGAAGATTTAACGCATTTTGACCCTGCGCGGCGAATTGAGTATAGCGCGCAACATCCACGCGGGCAGCGTCAACCTGAGTTTGAGCTCTGCGCAAATCCAATTCATTCGAAATTTTAGCTTCGTATTGCCGATTAATTAAATTATACATATCCTGCTGCGTCTGGAGAGTGGACTGCGCCAATTTCAGATTTTCTTTATCAGCAGCAAGAGTCAGGTACACCCTTGCAGTTTCCGATATCAACGCAATTTGCGCACTGCGGCGAGCCTCTACACTGGCAAGGTATTCCTGCAAAGCCTGTTTCTTGAGATTGTTGATTCGGCCAAAAAAATCAATCTCCCATGCAGTTATGCCAAGGTCAACACTATAGTAATGGTTTGTCCTGGAAACTCCGGGAGCCGTAAGGTCTGCGGCAGTTCTCTGCCTGCTTCCAATAGCCGCGGCATCAACCACGGGGAAAAGTTCGGCACGCTGGACACCATAAATCGCCCTTGCTCTTTCAACGTTCAGGCCGGCAAGGCGGAGGTCCCGGTTATTATTGAGAGCTATTTCAATAATTTTTTGAAGTTTCTGGTCGGTAAAGAAATCCTGCCACATAACATCTGCGGCTTTCGGCGCTTCCTGCGTCAATTTGCGATTGCGATTTGCGGGGCCATCAGGCCAGTCCTTCGGGATTGGGGCATCCGGTCTTGAGTACTGCGGAGCCATATTGCATCCATTTAAAAAGATGATTATTCCCAAAGGCAAAAATAAAAAATGTTTCTTCATGTCATTTATCCATCGATGAATTTTCATGTTTTAACCAGCTGTTATAACATTCTTGTTTTTGGCAAAGGTTTTTTCAATTAGTACATAGAATAATGGCGTAAACAAAACTACAAGAATCGTTCCTGTAACCATTCCGCCAAGCACGGCAGTACCAATCGCAACCATCGCTCCAGCGCCTGCTCCGGTACTAAAGGCCATAGGCAGCACAGACAAACCTGTAGTCGTTGAGGTCATAAGAATGGGTCTTAGACGAAGTTTTACGGCCTGGAGGGCGGCGTCAACTAAACCTGTGCCGTTCGCGACTTCTGCCATTGCAAACTGTACAATCAAAATAGCATTTTTGGTTGCCAATCCGAGTGTGTTCAACAAACCAATTTGGAAATAGACGTCACTTGGCAAACCTCGTATCTTCGAGGCGAAAAAACCTCCAATGACGCCAAGAGGCAAAATCAACAGAACAGCAAAAGGCACGTCCCATTTTCCATACAATGCCGCCAAAAAAAGGAAAACTATCAGAATTGAAAATGTATACAGCAGACCTGTTTGTGAAGCGGACTGCCGTTCCTGATAGGAAAGCCCTGTCCAGTCAAATCCGAATCCCTGCGGCAGCTTTGCAGTAATATCTTCCATTGCCTGCATAGCCTGGCCGGAACTTCTGCCGGGTGCGGATTCACCCTGGATATTCATGGCGGCAAAACCATTGAAACGCTCAAGCCTTGGAGAACCGCTGGCCCAATGGCTGGAAGCAAATGATGAAAAAGGAACCATTTTGCCGGAGGTGTTACGCACATAAATTTTTTCGAGATCGCCTGGCAGCATACGGTATGGAGCATCAGCCTGAACATACACTCTTTTGACGCGTCCTGCCTGTATAAAATCGTTGACATACGCGCTTCCGAACGAGGCTGAAATTGCATTATGAATAGCAGTGATCGGCAGGTTCTGAGCGCCAGCTTTTTCCCAATCTACATCGATACGATATTCCGGCACATCTTCCATTCCGTTGGGGCGGACTTTCGTCAGTCTCTTGTCCTGTGCGGCCATACCGAGAAGCTGGTTGCGTGCGTTCATCAAGGCATCGTGTCCGAGTCCGCCGCGGTCAACCAATTGAAAATCGAATCCCGTTGCAGTACCCAACTCAATGACAGAAGGCGGAGGAAAAGCAAAAACCAGAGCATTACGTATTCTTGAAAATCGAGCCATAGCACGTCCGGCAACTGCTTTGACCCTTAATTCATCTCTGCCTCGCAAATTCCAATCTTTAAGCTTTATAAACACCATACCATTATTCTGTGCGGTGCCGGAAAAGCTGGTACCCGCTATTGTCATGCAGGATTCTACAGCCTCTTTCTCATCTCCAAGAAAATATTCCTGTACTTCTTTTGCGACAGCCTGGGTTTGCTCCATTGTTGAACCTGTCGGCAAAATTATTTGAGAGAACAAAATTCCCTGATCTTCATCCGGTAAATAACTCGTGGGCATTCGCATATAGAGTAATCCGAGGATGCCAACGATTATAAAATATATAATTACATATCGCAGTTTTCTGGCAAGTACATTTCCGATCAGCCTGACAAACCAATCGCGGAATCGATAGAAAATTTTATCGAACCACAGGAAAAACGGACGCAGAAACCAAATCTCACTTTCGGCAGCTTCGTGCCCTTTGAGAACCGGCTTAAGAATAGATGCGCACAGTACGGGCGTAAGTATCAGGGCAACTGCGACTGACAGAAGCATAGACGTAACAATAGTTACGGAAAACTGACGGTAAATGATTCCTGTTGAGCCGCTGAAAAATGCCATAGGGCCAAACAAAGCGGCGAGCACAAGGAAAAAGCCAATCAACGCACTGGTTACCTGACCCATTGATTTAGCTGTCGCCTCTTTAGGTGAAAGCCCTTCTTCACTCATAAGACGTTCAACATTCTCGACCACCACGATTGTATCATCAACCAACAATCCGATAGCAATCACCATCGCAAACATTGTAAGCATATTTATGGAATATCCGAAAACCCCTAACGCAGCACAAGTTCCGAGAAGTACCACTGGTACAGAAATAGTGGGAATCAGCGTTGCCCTGATATTTCCCATAAATATAAGCATAACCAAAAAAACTAAAACGATAGCCTGAATCAGTGCCTTTACCGCTTCACCAATGGCAACTTTAACGAACGGCGTTGTGTCATAAGGATAAACGACTTTCACGCCCGGCGGAAAATAGCGGCTCATCTCCACAAGTTTGTCTTTAATGGCGTTGGCAGTGTTTAACGCATTAGCACCGGGGGTTTGCCGAATGGCCATGATAGCGGCGGGTTTGCCGTTGTAACGAGCTTCAATATCGTAGAATTCAGTTCCAAGCTCTGCCCTGCCGACATCGCTAACACGCACGATGGAGCCGTCAGGATTTGTGCGCAGCGGAATGGCAGCGAACTCATCCGGCGTCTGCAGAAGGTTTTGAACAATGATGGAGGCATTCAAACGCTGGCCTTCGACAGCGGGTATTCCACCAAACTGACCGGCAGAGACCTCGACATTGTACGCCCGCAAAGCCAAAATCACATCCTGAATTGTCATTTGAAAATTAGTCAGTTTGTCGGGATTGAGCCAGATTCGCATGGCATATTGTGAACCGAAATTTTCAACTTCGCCGACACCAGGCACACGCGCCAGAACTTTTTCGAGAGTGGACTGGGCATAGTCTCGCAGGTCATTGCCGCTCATACTGTTGTCTTCGGAGACAAGACCTACAAGCAGAAGCCAGTTTCGTGTTGATTTGCTGACCTGAACTCCTGTTCGCTGTACTACCTCCGGAAGACTGGCCGTTGCGAGCTGGAGTTTGTTCTGAACTTTGGCCCATGCAATATCCGGGTCAGTGGCGGGCTTAAAAGTCAATTCGATACGCGAAGAACCGGAAGAATCACTCGTACCTGAAAGATACAGCATATCGTCAAAGCCGGTCATTTTCTGTTCGATGATTTGTGTTACACTGTTTTCCACGGTCTGAGCCGAGGCTCCGGGATAGAAGGTTTCAATAGCTATTGCCGGGGGAGCAATCGGGGGATATTGTGAAATAGGCAGATTGTAAATAGCCAGACCGCCAAGCAGCATTATAATAATTGCAATAACCCATGCAAAAACCGGCCTATCAAGAAAGAATTTCGATAACATTGATATTACTCCGTTTTAGTTCTTAGTTGCAGAAATCTGAAAATTCTTTTCGTCCGTTGTCGCTGTGCCATCTTTTTGGGCAGTTTCAAACGGAACGGCTGTTACAGGAGCACCGGGCCCGACCTTTTGGTTACCCTCCACAATAACTCTATCGCCGGGATTAAGGCCGGACGAAACAAGCCATTTGTCCCCAATTGCCCGCTCAAGTGTGAGCATCCGCAGCTGTACCTTGTTTTCAGCATCCACTATAAACGCCATCGGCTCACCTTTTGGATTGCGGGATATCGCCTGCTGAGGAACAAGAATGCCCTGCTCATTTACTCCTTCAGTAATAATGGCTCGCACGAACATGCCGGGCAGAAGTATGCTGTCAGGATTTGGGAAAACTACCCGCAGAATGACTGACCCTGTTGTGGGGTCAACGGTAACATCCTGAAATTGAAGCTCTCCATCCAGAGGATATTCTGTTCGGTCTTCCATTATAAGTTTTACAATGCTCTGTTTAGTTTCATTGAGGTTGAGATAACCTGCTTTCATACTTCGCTGTAAACGCAGCAGTTCCGAAGTGGACTGGGGCACATCAACATAGATTGGATCAAGCTGCTGAATAATCGCCAATGCTGTAGGCTGATACGCAGTTACCAGCGCTCCATCTGTTACACTTGACCTTCCTATACGGCCGGGAATCGGAGCTGTAACACGAGTGTATCCTAAATTGATTTGCGCCATCTCCACAGAGGCTTTCCAATACTGTATCTCAGCTTCGGCCTGTTTCAGAGATGCGGAGGCGTCATCGTAGTCCTGCTGACTGATTGCATTGTCTTCAAGCAGATCACGATAACGCTCTGCCCTTGCCTTAATCGAAAGCAGGCCGGCCTGGGCTCTTGTCAGAGAAGCGTTTGCGTTATCTAAGGCCGCCTGAAATGGTGCGGGGTCAATTTGATATAATACCTGACCTTCCTTAACAACAGAGCCTTCCGTAAACAAACGTTTCTGTATGATGCCATTGACCTGCGGCCGGATTTCGGCGACACGAAACGCTGATGTTCTGCCGGGTAATTCGGTCGTAATAACCACCTTTTCGGGGTGCATGATAACGACTGCCACTTCAGGTGCCATCTGTTGAGGTCCTTTTCTTCCACAGCCGGTTGTAATCAACAGTAAAAAGAAAATTGCCGGCAAAATGATTAAAGAAATTAAACGAGAATATAAATAAGGTTTCGATTTCATTTTTGTTTAATTCTCCAATTAAGCTTTGTTATTGTCATTGTTTTTATTCAGCACAGAATTCATAAAATAATTTTCTATTTTCGAGAAGCCATCTTTGGCTTTTTCCTTGTCGAAATTTTCAGAAGATTCGAGGATAAATGCTTTCAATGTAGCACAAAGAGATAATGCGGCGATTTCGGCATGAACGCGTCTAAATATCTGCTTTTGAATACCGGTATTCAGAATAACCTCAAGTTTTCTTTGTATTGAAATATTTAAATCATTTGATAACTTTTGAGGCATGGGATTTACCAAAGTAAAGGTACCATATTGAGAAATATAAAGTTTTATCAACTCTATATTACTTTCCATTAATTCGATATGTGCCTGAATGAAGTCTGATATTTTTTTTTCTTCGGCTTCTTCGGAGTCTAAAAGTG
This sequence comes from Planctomycetes bacterium GWF2_41_51, assembly GCA_001825665.1. Classification (GTDB taxonomy): domain Bacteria; phylum Planctomycetota; class Phycisphaerae; order Sedimentisphaerales; family UBA12454; genus UBA12454. The sequence continues at coordinate 11,344 of MHXZ01000021.1, forward strand.
GAATAAGCAACTGACCAAATTTTTCAATACCGACTTCCATCAGTTCAACGAAAAGCTGTTCTTTGCTTTCGAAGAAATTGTATAGCGTACCAACACCGAACTCCGACTTTTCAGCAATTTCCTGCATTGATACGTTATAAAATCCTTTTTCGGAGAAAAGCCTTATGGCCGAATCGAGTATTTCCTGTTTGTGTTTGCTTTTTTCTCTTTCACGCCTGGATAATTTAATATTGTCCATAATGGCATCCTTTAAACATCGCATTTGAATTTAAAATCAAAACATGAATCTATATTCATTATACGAAAAAATATCCCACCATGCAAGAATTTTCACTCTTTAGGCCACTTTTTTTGAAAATGTACCCCGAAACGCCACATTTAATGAATGCTTTAAGAATTGTATTGATGCAGATTTATACCCAGAATACCTGTATTACCATTTGCCGGATTTTTTAATTTCCGGTTTAGGCAAATCCTTTAATATTGAAGTAGATTTTTTCAGGACATCATCCGGCAGTTCATAATCAGAAAGTTTGCCGCTTAAATAGGCGCCATAACCGCTAAGATCCATTAGGCCATGTCCGCTGTAATTAAATAAAATCACTTTTTCTTTGCCCTCTTCTCTTGCCTTGACTGCTTCATCGATTGCGGCGGCAATAGCGTGGCTTGTTTCCGGTGCGCAGATAAAACCTTCTGTTTTTGCCCAGGTAAGAGCGGATTCATAACATTTAAGCTGATGATAAGCCGCTGGCTTTAACAGGCCTTCGACTACAGCCTGGCAAACGAGCGGAGACATACCATGGTAACGCAGGCCTCCGGCATGAATGGGTTCGGGGACAAACGCGTGGCCGAGAGTGTGCATAGCCAAAAGCGGAGTCATACAAGCTGTGTCGCCATGGTCATAAGCAAATTCGCCTCGAGTCATAGTTGGACAGGCTTTGGGTTCGACAGGAATAATCTCGATATTTGCGCCATTAATTTTATCGGCGGCAAACGGGAAAGCCAGGCCTGCGAAATTGCTTCCGCCTCCCGCACAGCCGATTACGACATCCGGATTTTTAATGCCAATCATCGCAAGCTGTTTTTTGGCTTCAAGGCCGATTATTGTCTGATGAAGCATAACGTGATTAAGAACGCTTCCCAGCGCGTATCGGGTTTGACCGGTTTTGTCGTGGACTGCGTCTTCTACCGCTTCCGATATAGCGATTCCGAGTGAACCGGGAGTGTTGGGCATTTCCTTGAGGATTTTCCGGCCGAATTCTGTTTTGTTGCTCGGACTTGCGATACAGTTTGCGCCCCAAACCTCCATCATTAACTTTCGGAAAGGTTTCTGGTCAAAACTAATTCGAACCATATAGACTTTGCATTCGAGTCCAAACTGACTGCAAGCATAAGCTAAGGCAGAACCCCACTGGCCTGCACCTGTTTCTGTTGTTATTTTCTTTATGCCGGCAACCTTATTATAATAAGCCTGCGCTACGGCAGTATTTGGTTTGTGACTGCCTGCGGGACTTACGCTTTCATCTTTATAGAAAATTTTAGCCGGAGTCTTGAGGAATTTTTCAAGTCGTCTTGCCCTGCGAAGCGGAGCGGGCCGCCATTGATACAGAATTTCAATCACTTCCTGCGGTATGTCAATCCAACGCTGCGTGCTGACTTCCTGTTCGATGATGTTCATCGGAAATACAGGCGCCAGCATATCAGGAGATATTGGCTTGCCGTTGGGGCCAAGCGGCGGCTGAACGGGATTTGGTAAATCGGCCGCGATGTTGTACCACTGTTTGGGTATGTCTTTTTCGCTTAACTGGATTTTTACTTCTTCCATTGTGATTCTCCTTACTAATTTAGTTTCATACCAAAATAATTTTTCGCGTTATTGAAACTTATATTTTCGACCATTTGGCCGAGAAGATTCATATCGTTTGGAATTAAACCGCTTTGCACGTCATTGCCGAGGAGATTACATAAAATTCTGCGGAAATATTCGTGGCGGGGATAGGAAAGGAAACTTCGCGAATCCGTCAGCATACCGATAAACCTGCTTAAAAGGCCGAGATTGGATAAAGCTGTCATCTGTTTTTCCATTCCGTCTTTCTGGTCAAGGAACCACCAGCCTGAGCCGAGCTGCATTTTGCCTGCGACAGAGCCATCCTGATAACATCCAATTATTGTACCGAGAAGCTCGTTGTCGCGAGGATTGAGATTGTAAAGAATGGTTTTGGCAAGTTTGTTCTGCGCGTCGAGCCTATCGAGGAATTTTACAAGCGGTCTGCCGATTTCAAAATCGCCGATGGAGTCGAAGCCAGTATCGGGGCCGAGGGAATTAAATAATCTTGTATTATTATTTCGCAAGGCTCCGAAATGGAACTGCTGAACCCAGCCTTTTTCGGCATCCATTAATGCAAATTCATATAGCATCGCTGATTTGAATTTCAGCATTTCCATACTATCAAGATTTTTGTCGTGACGAATCTTATCGAAGATTTTTTTGATTTCGCTATCGGTATAATCTTCGGCAAAAGCCGTTTCGAGGCCGTGGTCGCTAAGGCGGCAATTATTCTGATGAAAATAATCGTGCCGTATTTTTATCGCTTCAATGTAATCATCAAAATCTTTTATTTCTTTGTCGGCAGCGGCAGAAAGTTTATCAATCCACTCATTTAAAGCTTTTATATTTTCAACTGCCATTCCCTTATCCGGACGCCATGCGGGATAAACTTTGATTTCAAAACCATCGGCAGCGATTTTCCTGTGATGGCGAAGGTCATCAATGGGGTCATCAGTTGTGCAGACGAGTTTTACGTTCATTTGGCGCATAATTCCGCGCGTACTGAATTTAGGCGATTTTAAAAGATCGCCGCATTTTTCATAAATTTCTTTTGCGGTTTCAGGAGATAAAAGTTTTGTTACTCCAAACGGCTTTTTGAGTTCCATGTGCGTCCAGTGATAGAGCGGGTTTCGCAAACAATGCGGAACCGTTTGAGCCCACATCTGGAACTTTTCCGAATCAGAGGCGCCGCCGGTACAATAGCGTTCTTCGACGCCGTTGGTTCTCATTGCCCGCCATTTGTAATGGTCGCCATAAAGCCAGATTTGAGTTATATTCTCAAACCTGACATCATCGGCAATCTGCTGTACTGGCAAATGGCAATGATAATCGTAAATCGGACATTTAGCCGCGTGCTCATGGTAAAGCTTTTTAGCGGTTTCAGTCTGTAATAAAAAATCTTCGTGAATAAATTCAGAAGACATTATTTATTTCCTTTCAGACCTAACGCCTTCCTCAATTTAGGAGCCATATCTGTTTTTTCCCATGTGAACGAATCGCCATCGGTTCTGCCGAAATGGCCGTGATAGGCTGTAACTTCGTAAATCGGGCGTTTCAGTTTGAGATGATCAATGATGCCCTTTGGCGTAAGCGGGAAAATATCCCTAATCACCTTTCGCAAATCAGCTTCATCGACTTTGGCAGTTCCCTGCGTTTCAACATGGACTGAAACAGGCTGAGCGAAACCAATCGCATAAGAGAGTTGAATTTCACAGACATCGGCTAAATCAGCAGCGACAATATTTTTCGCTACATATCTTGCCATATAACTTGCGGAACGGTCAACTTTTGACGGGTCTTTACCGCTGAAGCATCCGCCGCCATGAGCGCCCATACCGCCGTAGGTATCGACGATAATTTTTCTGCCGGTCAAGCCGCAATCACCTTTGGGGCCTCCGATAACAAATCTTCCAGTCGGATTGATGTGGAAGATAATTTCATTATCAACCATTTTCTTGGGCAGTACAGGAAGAATAATTTTTTTAATTATTTCACTGCGAAGCTTATTATATGCAATGTCCGGAGAATGCTGAGTCGAAACAACCACAGTGTGAATCCTATACGGTTTGCCATCTCTGTATTCAACTGTTACCTGGCTCTTGCCATCGGGTCTGAGCCAAGGCATTTTTTTATTTTCACGCATTTGTGCAAGTTTTGCCACAAGCGTATGCGCAAGCTGAATCGTCATCGGCATAAGCTGTGGTGTATCTTTGCAGGCAAAGCCAAACATAATGCCCTGATCTCCGGCACCCTGTTCCTTGTGCAGTCCTGCGCCCTCGGTAACGCCTTGCGAAATATCCGGACTTTGTCTGCCCAGTCCGACAAGCACGGCACAATTATCATAATCAAATCCCATAGCCGGGTCGTCATAACCAATATCCTTAATTACCCTGCGAACTATTGCGGGGATATCTACAACGGCGTTTGAAGTAATTTCGCCGGCAACCATGGCCATTCCTGTTTTTACGAGTGTTTCGCATGCAACTCTGCTATTTTTGTCCTGTGCCAAATGAGCATCAAGGATTGCGTCGGATATACGGTCTGCCACTTTATCGGGGTGGCCCATAGTTACAGATTCGCTGGTAAATAGATAATTATTATTGCTGCTTTTGCGGGTAATGTGTTTCGGCATAAAACCTCCTTATTAAAAATTAATCCTGTAAGTCGTTAAGTTTCCAATTATATTTCAAATATTCGATGGTATATGTTCCCTGCTTTAAATATTGAGCATTAGATGGGGAGACATAATCCTTTACAAAGTTAAGCACCGCCCTGTCCACAGGCTCTCTTTCTCTGAAGAGCTTGTTGGTTCCAAATTGCTTCAAAAAGACTTCTTCGTGCGATTTATACATTTTGAAAATCGGCGAAAGATAAACTATATTAGCGGGCTGATCTATTTTCAAACCATCCGGGCGGGAAAAATAATTCTTTACCTGTTCATCAAGCTGCTCATCAAGAACTTTACCTACATAAGGCTCATTTCTCAATGCAGCGCTGCTTATCGTTCCATAATTTACCGCGAAACAGATTCTCGGGTCTTCGAATCTGCCAAGAAGCGCATCTCTTTCAATCTCCTCGAGCGTATACTGGATGCCCATTATCATAAAAAATGTATCATCACGAAGTCCGCGAATGTGCATAACGCTGTCGGCCGGGTAAAAAAGCAGCATAAATCGAGATGGACTAATCGGGTAGTTATCAATGATGCCTTTTAAAGTACAGAGATTGTAAGCATTAATCCAAAAAGCTATTTTTTCATTTCTTGACCAGGTAATATAAACTTCAGGCTCAACATTGGCGAGATCACGCATCGCCCTATTTAATTCACTTCTAAATCTTCTTAATTTCGCATAATTCACATACCCATTTTGGTTTACGTAGTCTTTAAGGAGTTTAGTGAAACCGAGATTGAAAGCGTCACCGCTGATATAATTTTGCGGTGTATTCGGACCCTCAACTTCTGCGGCGTTTAAAAGTTCGCTGCTGTTATTTATTTCATTGATGCTGTTTTGATCGTTCAAATTTGATTGAGCATTGGAGTCTGTCCGAGCGTAGATAAGACTAACGCTTATAAATAGTGAAATAATAATAAATATCCATTTATACATATAATCCTTGCCTATAATTTTCAATCTTTCAACTTATATAAGTAATTGAGGCACAAATTCTAATAGATTCGTATTAAATTACCAGCCAAAATTTATTTTAAATGGCCTATAAAGAGTACAAAATGATAGAATTATCGAAATAACCTTGACATAACCCTGTATTTTGTTTAGTTTTGACCTTTGATTTTACCTATTTTAAGTTTATGGGAATTATACAATTATGATAAAAAAATATACCCTTTTAATTGGATTACTCTTGCCGGCATTAATCAGTTCAACCTGGGCTGTAAGCGCAGCGAAAATTGATGCCGTCAGAAACAAAGAAACCATAGCAGATACCGATAGTGCTGTAATAGAAGAATTTTTAAGTGAGGTTTTTACAGAACTATTTGCAAAGTCCGACTTTTCAGACGCCGCTGCACTGAGAACATCGATTATCAGCAAAAGCACTTCCGCTAACCAGAGCGGGCAAATACTCTACGGCCCGAAATACATATCAGCGGCCGAGGGTGAACTGTCGAAAGCTTTAAAAAAAGTTAACGCACTTGCCGATGGTAACCGTAAGACGATATTAACCACCAATTTGCTGCTCATAATAAATGACCTGGCGAATTACGAGACATCCAAGTTGGCTCTCGATTATCTCGGAAATCCCAACGTAATGATTCGCTACTGGGCAGTAAACAGCGTTACAAATCCAAATGTAGTTAAACAGCTTAATGAGAATTCAGAAGACGCAAGAAATAACTTCGCTCAAAAACTCCTTAAAACGGCACAAGCGGAACAATCATCGGATATCCTGATTATTCTTGCGCAATCAGCAGACATTAAAGCTCCGGCGGTAAATGAAATTTTGACGACAATCGCACAGAAAAGAGTAGACCTTTATCTTTCGTGGAATGTTAGTGATGAAATAACAGATGAAGCGGTATTAAAAGCATTGGCGGATAGAAGTAAAGCGAATACCGAAAGTACAAAGACGATGGGTAAGTACTTTGCTACACTTTATTCCCTGATGATACAACGATATGTTCTCGGAGAACAGACTCTAAATGAAGCCGGCAAAACAAGCCTGATTTCCGCGATTGCACAATCTGAAAGAAATATGACGGCTTTTGTGCCTGACTGGAATGCCAATTTCAGAAGAGCAATCGAAAAAGGCGGTGCATCTGCCCTGCTTATCGAGCATGATGTACTATTCGGTTCGGCCGGTGCTGCTGGAAAATTGCCGGCAGCGATAGGATTTGATTATGGCAAGAATGCTGATGGTTCAGCTATCACGGTACCACCTGTATTGTCAAAGCCGATAGCAGCAAAATAAACGGATTTTAAATATTGTTGCATTGTGGAGGTTTGATTTGATGAACGGACGCTCAGCCTCAAAAGGAATCTTTGTATTAATCCTGCTCATCGTCATTCTATTTTTACAGCTTCTGTCCAAATTACAAGTCAACTATTTCAATCAGCGACTCGATTCAATTGAAAAAACAATTTTTAACACTCCGCCGGAAAGAATACGTGCAAAGACTATTGAGTCTATAGAGGATGAAGGCGACTGGCTAATCTGGGCTTTGCCTGTCGAACCAAAAACACTTAACCTTATTTCAGTTAACGTTGATATATACGCAAGATGGATGATGTTCGAAAATGTTTTCGAACCTTTGATGGCGTACGATTACGATGAAATCAAATTGAAGCCGATGCTTGCGGAAAGTTATGAAATGTCCCCGAATGGGCTTGAGATTATATTCAAATTGAGGGACGATGTTTATTTTTCTGACGGAGTTCCCATAACCGCCGATGATGTACTTTTTACTTATAATACAATTATCAATCCTCTAATAGATGCGGCCGATTTGGCTCAGTTGTTTATTGAAGTTAAAAGTTTAGAGAAAATCGATGCCAAGACCGTGCGTTTTAAGTTTCACCGTCCATATTTTAAGGCACTCGAAATCGCATCGTTTACTCACATTGGAATATTTCCGAAACATATTTATGATTTTAAGGACGCACAGGATTTTAACAGGCGGATATCGAATCCTGTCGGCAGCGGGCCTTATGTTTTTGAAAGATGGGATGTCGGCGAGAAAGTCAGCTTTCGCAGAAATGAAAATTACTGGAGAGACCCCTCCGCGTCTCATCCGAAAATTGAAAGAGTTATTTATAAATTCATTATCAACGACAAGGCAAGAATCCAAGCAATTCGCAGCGGCGATGTCGATATGATTATTCCCGCGCCGGAACAATATGTTGATGTGATTAAGGATGAAAATTTTGTAAAAGATTTTAAATGCCTTGCGTATTGGAGTCCGGGCACACCATTTTATTATATAGGCTGGAATCAGGATATGCCTTTTTTCGCAGACCGCAATGTCAGGCTTGCGATGACGCAGATGATAGACCGAAAGGCTATTTTGCAGCATATCCTAAAAGGCAGCGGCAAAGAAATCACAGGCCCATACTATTTATATAGTAAAGAAAACGACCCGAATATCGAGCCTTGGCCTTACGACCCTGCTGCGGCAATGAAGATGCTTGACGACGCCGGATGGAAAGATACCAACGGCGATGGAATCCGAGATAAGAATGGCATTCCATTCAGGTTCAAGTTTTCATACTCGGCTGACTATGTTTTGTATCAGAATATAGCGAATATCATAAAAGATTCGGCAGCTAAAATCGGGGTTGAGCTGACCCCTGAACCGGTCGAATGGTCTGTTCTGATAACACGACTTCCAGACCATAAATTCGAATCGGTGATTATCGGCTGGGGCGGCGATATAATACAAGACAACTACCAGCTTTTTCACTCTTCACAGACGGTTAACAGAGGGTCTAATTACGTCAATTTCAAAAATGCAGAAGCGGACAAGCTGATGGAAGAGATACGCCGAACTATTGACGATGAAAAACGTATTGAGTTGAGCCGAAAACTGCACGGAATGCTTCATTATGAACAGCCTTATACTTTTCTGTTCACGAGGCCGACCTATCGCATTATAGCGCCAAGGTTTGAAAACGTGATTGTTCACAAACTCGGTCTTAAAGAAGAGGAATGGTTTGTGCCGAAAGATAAACAGAAATATAAATAAATCGTGAAGCGGTTGAGGTTGCCCCTAAAGGGGTTTTCACTGCGCTTCAACGAGGCTCGTATCGGAAACGTAGTCCGGTTAAACGTAATGAGAAGCGTAACCATAGCCGAAGGTCAGAAAAATTTAAAAGGAAAAGGTTTAATATGAATAATCGTTCCGGGATATTTACATTTTTATTGTTCATCCTGCTGTTTGGGATGATCGGCTTGCAGATTTTATCGATGATTCAGTCTGACAGGCTGTACGAAAGATTGAACACTCTTCTTGAAGCTGTTTCCGGAAGACAGATGACTTCCTACAGAACAGAATCGAGCACAGACAGCGGCAGCAAATATCCCGGCGATGAAGGCGACTGGCTGATAGAGTCAATATCCGGAGAACCGGCCACACTTAATGAATTAGTAGAATCTTCAACATGGTCAACAAGGTGGATTGTCAGCGGGAACATTTTTGAACCTATGGTTGCATACGAGCCTAATGAGTTTAAGTTAAGAGGGATTTTAGCTGAGAAATTTTCAATTTCCGATGATGGTCTGGAAATTTATTTTAAGTTAAAAGATAATATTCATTTTTCCGATGGAACGCCTGTCACAACTGATGATGTTATTTTTACATTTGAGACAATAACAGATCCCAATATCGATGCTGCTGGTTACGCAAATTATTTCCAGGATGTCGACAAGTATGAAAAAATCAACGATAAAGAAATTAAATTTCATATGAAAAAAGTTTATTTTCTATCGCTTGAATTTTTAGGCGGCATGCCGATACATCCAAAACACGTGTATGCTTTTAAAAATGCTAATGAATTTAATACAAGGGTAAGCAATCCAGTGGGAACGGGCCCCTACATATTTGGAAAATGGGACACTGGTCAGCAGGTAGTTTTAAATCGAAATGAAAACTACTGGGATGAAAAACCAAAGATACGAAAAAAAGTCTATAAGTTTATAACTAATGACACCGCAGCTTTACAGGCCCTTCAGGCAGGAGAGATTGATTATCTTCGTCCTTTGCCGGAGCAATTTGGTGAGAAAAGCAAAGATAAGGAATTTAACAAAAACTTTTACTGCTTATCATATTGGGCCGCCGGCAATACCGGCTATTTCTGGGTAGGCTGGAACCAGGCAAGGCCGTTTTTTGCTGACAAAAAAGTGCGATTAGCTATGACGCTTCTTTTGGATAGAGAGGCAATAAAAGAACACGTCTTGCGCAATCCTGATGCTCAGATTCCTACCGGACCTTTTTATATATACGGCCCACAAAATGATCCGAATATCAAACCGTGGCCTTACGATCCGCAAAAAGCCGCTAAACTGCTCGATGAGGCCGGCTGGAAAGATACTGATGGCGATGGAATCCGTGATAAAAATGGTATTCCTTTCAAATTCAATTATATGATTGCAAGCGGACTGGTTTTGCATGAACAAGTAGCTAAACTTTTAAAAGACACTGCCGCAAGGGTAGGCATAGAAGTAACACTCGACCCATATGAATGGTCTGTGTTTACCAAAAAAGTACAGGAGCGTAGTTTCGATGCGCTGAGTATGGCATGGGGAGGCGGAGTTAAAAGTGACCCATACCAAATATGGCACTCTTCTCAAATTGAGAATGGCTCGAACTATGTGCGTTTTAATAATCCCGAAGCTGATGCTCTTATTGAAGAAGCAAGACAGACACTGGATGATGATAAACGCAATGTTCTTTACCATCGTTTTCATAAAATTCTTCACGAAGAACAACCTTATACTTTTATTTATACAAGGCCTGAACAGCGATTCCTTAATAAACGATTTAGTAATGTCAAGATCTACAAGCTTGGAATTGACGAACTTGAATGGTATGTACCCAAAGAAAAGCAGCGATATAAATAACCATAAAACGGAATAAGGTTGCGCGGCTTGTATCGGAAAAACGTATTCCGATAAACGAAACGAGCAGCGTAACCGCAACCGAAAAACGAAAAAGTTATGACTACATACATAATAAGACGAATACTGCTGATGATACCGACGATTCTGGGCATAACCATAATGGTTTTTGCTATAAGCAGAATGGCGCCGGGTGACCCCGTTAGTCTTGCTATGGGGCCGGGCGGACAGATGGATGCGCAGCGCGCCGCCGATGTGCGAAAAGCACGCATGGCATTATACGGCCTTGATAAGCCTGTTCACATTCAATATCTTACCTGGCTCAAACGCGTTGTTAAACTGGATTTCGGCGATTCAATCAAACATCATCAGCCTGTGATTAACCTGATTGCAAAAAGATTGCCGGTTACAATCACGCTGAACGTAATTTCGATTTTAATCATCTATGCGATATCAATTCCGCTAGGCGTTTTGACGGCGGTAAAGCAAGGCAAGTTCACAGACAAGGCAAGCTCGATAGTCTTATTTATGTTATGGTCGCTGCCGAGTATGTGGGTCGGCCAGATGCTCATCGGTTATTTGTGCGGGCCGACATTTAAAAACTGGTTTCCGCCTGCGGGACTAAGCAGTAATTTCGCAGAATCGCTGCCGTTCTTTCCGTGGCTTGCAGACAGACTGTGGCATCTGACTCTGCCGGTGATTTGTCTGAGCTATTCGGGATTTGCATATTTGACAAAGCAGGTGCGGGCGGGAATGCTCGATAATCTGCGAAGCGATTATATAAGAACGGCACGCGCCAAAGGTCTGGGCAACTGGACGGTCATATTCCGCCACGCGTTCAGGAACAGTATTATTCCTGTGATTACAATTATGGCGACTCTGCTGCCGGCGATGATTGGCGGCTCGGTTATTATCGAAAGTATTTTCAGTATCCCGGGTATGGGCAGGCTTGCGTTCGAAGCGATTACGACGCGTGATTACAACGTCGTGATGGCAGTTGCCACAATCGTCGGCTTTCTCGACCTTATCGGTTTGCTGCTTGCAGATATCGCCTACGCAATCGCTGACCCGCGTATAAGTTTTGAAAAAATGGAATAAATTAAGCACGAATGAACACGAATATAAAAAAGATAAAAAAAGAATGGGGAACATCATACGGACAGCTTGTCTGGCATCAGTTTACTAAAAACGCCGCGAACATAGTCTGTATGTGGTTTATAATCATTCTGTTTACGATTGCGGTGTTTGCTCCTTTTATCGCTAATGATAAGCCGTTTATGATTCGTATAGATGGCAATTCGTATTTTCCGCTTTTTGAAACGCTGACTGCCAACGATTATTCGGTTTTCCTTGCCGCCGGTACTTTTGCCGCTTTGGTTTTACTAGTCAGGCGGAACGCTAAAAAGGTTGACCCGTTTCTGCGGTCATCTGTCCTGGCAAAACAAATTTATCTCTGCTCTGCGATATTGGTTATCGGCATAATACTTTTGCAGGTTTTTGTGCCGCGAAAACTTGACGCGACAGATTACAAATCAATGATTGCAAGCGGTAATGCTTCCAGCGCCGTCTTTCCGATTGTGCCTTATGGCTACGCTCGCACGGATATTAAGGTAAGTCAGCAGAAACCAACCAAAGAGCATTGGCTCGGCACGGACGATGTCGGCTCGGACGTTCTTTGCAGGCTTATTCACGGAACGCGAGTTTCGCTTTCTGTCGGTTTTGTCGCAGTCGGGATTTCGAGTGTTATCGGAATTATTTTTGGCGCGGTGATGGGATACTTCGGCGGTAAAGTCGATTTTCTTGGAATGCGTTTGCTTGAAATTATGATGTCGGTACCGACGTTCTTTTTGATTATTACTATCGTGGCGTTTTTCCCGCGAAGTCTTTTTAATATTATGATTATCATCGGCATAACAAGCTGGACTGGCGATGCGAGATTTGTGCGTGCTGAATTTTTCAAGCTTCGCAATCAGGATTTCGTACAGGCCGCGATTTCACTTGGCCTGCCGCTAAGAAGCATCTTATTCAGGCATATGCTGCCCAACGGCATTGCACCTGTTCTTGTAAATCTGACATTCGGTATCGCAGGCGCGATATTTATCGAATCGGCATTGAGCTTTCTTGGCTTCGGAGTCGCCCCGCCGACACCGAGTTGGGGACAGATGCTCAGCACCGGTGTAAGTACATCCGGCCAGTTTTTATGGTGGCTGACATTATTCCCCGGTCTTGCGATATTTTTCACCGTTACAGCTTATAACCTGCTCGGCGAAGGTCTGCGTGATGCGATCGACCCGAAATTAAGAAAGGCAGTATGACCGATAGCACCAAAATTTTATCTGTTCAAAATCTTTCGACATTTTTCGAAACCGAACAAGGCACGGCAAAATCTGTGCAGGATGTTTCGTTTGATATCGAAAGAGGCAAGACCCTTGCGCTTGTCGGTGAAAGCGGCTGCGGAAAAAGTGTTACCGCCCTTTCGATTATGCGGCTGATTCCAACTCCACCGGGAAGAATTGCATCTGGAAAAATATTTTTCAGAGAGCATAACATTCTCGAATATACAGAAAAAATGATGCGGAAAATTCGCGGCAACAAAATCGGAATGATTTTTCAGGAACCGATGACGAGCCTTAATCCAGTTTATACAATCGGTGCACAGATAACCGAAACGATTACGCTGCATCAGAAAAAAACCGACCAGCAGGCATGGGCACTGGCTGAAGAAATGCTTGCCAAAGTTCATATTCCTGACCCTGCCCGCAGACTCACCGAATATCCGCACCTGCTTTCCGGCGGTATGCGTCAGAGAGTTATGATTGCGATGGCGATTTCCTGCAAACCGGCACTTTTGATTGCCGATGAACCGACGACTGCGCTGGACGTTACAATCCAGGCCCAGATTCTCGATTTGCTCGATGAACTTCAGCAGAGTGAAAATATGAGCATTCTTTTGATTACTCACGACCTCGGCGTTGTTGCGCAACGAGCCGATGATGTCGCTGTGATGTATGCTTCGAAAATAGTCGAAAAATGCTCATGCGGCGAACTTTTTAAAAATCCGCTGCATCCTTATACGCAGGGATTATTAAATTCACTGCCGCAGTTGGGGGCAAATCAGAAAAGATTAAATACAATTTCCGGCAATGTTCCTGAACCAATGAGTTTCCCATCAGGCTGTAAGTTCCATCCTCGCTGCCCTGTTGGATGCAATGATAAAAGATGCCAGACCGTTGAACCTGAATTAAGGGAAGTATCAGAAAATCATTTTGCCGCCTGCTGGTATGCACCGGGATATGAAAAGAAATAATATGACTGAAAATAATTCCATCTTAAAAGTTGAAAATTTAAAGACCTGGTTTCCGATAAAAAAAGGTCTGCTCAGAAGAACTGTCGGCTTCGTGCGGGCAGTCGATGATGTTAGTTTCGAGATTCCGGCCGGCAGCACTTTCGGACTCGTAGGTGAAAGCGGTTCGGGAAAAACTACAGCCGCAAGAACGATTGCAAGACTAATTCCTTCGACTGACGGCAAAGTCTATTTCGAAGGAAAAGATATTCTGCACCTGCACCAGTCGAAGCTGCGGAAAATTCGTAAAAATATTTCGATTGTCTTTCAAGACCCGTACAGTTCACTGAATCCGAGAATGACTGTCGGTTCGATTGTTGCCGAGCCGTTGAAAATCCACAATATCGCAAAGGGTTCCGAGATGATTGACAGGATTGCAATGCTTTTGGAAAAAGTGGGATTATCGGCAAGTCACATCAATCGCTATCCTCATGAATTTTCCGGAGGTCAGCGTCAGAGGATCGGCATAGCAAGGGCGCTTGCACTGGAGCCGAAGATTGTTATTTGCGATGAGCCGGTAAGTGCGCTGGACGTTTCGATTCAGTCTCAGATTTTGAACCTTCTCAAAGATTTGCAGGAACAGTTTAACTTAACTTATCTTTTTATCGCTCACGATTTGTCGGTAGTGGAGTTTATAAGTAATACCGTTGCAGTAATGTACCTGGGCAAAATTGTTGAAATTGCACCTGCGCCGGTACTGTACGAAAAACCTTTACATCCATATACGAAATTGCTGTTAAGTGCGATTCCCCGCCCTGTTCCGGAGCGGAAAAAACCATCTGCACAGACAGAAGCCCCCAGTTCGGCAAGCCCCCAAGGCTGCCCATTTCTTGGCAGATGCCCTGTTTCAGACGGTTTTTGCTGTAAAGCTATCCCCCCGCTGCAGGAATTTGAGCCGGGTCATAGTGCCGCCTGTTTTAAAATGCACTGATTTGATGTAAAATCTCTCGACTTTTCTGCCGATAGTCATTATAATATATTATTCTCATAGTTTATTCTTATATATGACCGACTGTAATATTACTAAAATAACGACCGAAAAAACAGTAACGACGATTTCATTCAATGTCGCAAGTCTAACGGCAGGCGCAGATATGGATTTTGTTGCCAGGCAAATTTCTGAACTTATCGCCAATCAAAAACCGAAAAATCTGCTCGTCGATTTTTCCGGTGTTAAATTTTTCTCTTCACAAACCCTTGGCATACTGCTCGATGCGAAAAAAAAACTTTCCACTCAAAATGCAAATGTGATTATCAGCGGAATCAATCCGCAGCTTTACCGTGTTTTCAAAATTACTAATCTTGATAAATTATTCAGTTTTTATCCGGATGCGCAAAGCGCTATCAGCGAGCTGACGAAAAAGTAAAGAATATGGTTCCGTCATTACGGAATTATTGAAAGGAGAAAGTATGGAAACTGTAAAACAATTCTCGATTTTTATGATAAATAAGCCCGGCATATTGTCTCACATACTCGACGAATTTGCCAAGGCGAAAATCAATATCAACGCCCTTACTGTTATGGATTCCGTCGAACACGGAGTTTTGCGTATTGTGCCCGAATCAGCCGACAAAATGCGTGCCGTTCTTACCAAAGTCAACATACAATTCAATGAAACCGAAGTTCTTTGCGTAACCTTGCCGAACAAATCGGGCGCGTTCGCTTCCGTAACAGATAAATTGGCGAAGGCTCATATCAATATCGCTTATGCGTATGTAACATCAGGCGCTAAAGGCGGCAAAACCACTGCAGTGCTGAAAGTTGCAGATGTGAAAAAAGCAATGAAAGTTCTTAAAGGCGCAGGCGCCCTCGGCGGAGACGCCCGTCTGCTTGAACGCCGTTCTATTTCGGCAAGAAAAGGCTGAGAAAAAAATAACAAAAAACATACTTGACATTCGGCCGCTTGAAATATACCATTCTCGACTTATAAAATTTTATTTGGATTTTTAATGTTCAAAGTTAAGCACAACAGGCAAAATCATTTTACAAGCCGCAAAGCGGGCGTGGTTGCGGTCTGCCTTTTTATTATGCAGTTGTATAAGGAGAATAATCCCTAAAAGACTTTGAACATATTATGAATTATATAAAGCCTTGCAGGGAAATAAAACTGCAAGGCTTTTTTATTTGCCTGAAAGGAAATTCTTATGAGAAAAAAACAAAGCTGGTATGAAGACGAAAAATTCTGGAAAGACACTTCGCCGATTATCTTTAATGAAAAGATATTGGCATGTGCCACTGATGAAATTAAGCAGCTTATTAAGGTTATCGGTATGCGCAAAGGTTCTAAAGTACTTGATTTGTGCTGCGGAATCGGCAGACATTCGATAGAACTTGCCCGCAAAGGATTTAAGGTTGTCGGCGTTGACCTGACAGAACAATATCTGAACAAGGCACGCAAACAAGCCCGCGCAGAAGGTCTGAATGTAGATTTTGTCCGTGACGATATGAGACGGTTCTGCCAGCTCGAATATTTCGATGCGGCAATCAATATGTACACTGCTTTCGGTTATTTCGAGAACCCGGCTGATGACAGGCGTGTTCTAAGCAATGTTTATTATTCACTGCGTAAAGGCGGAACGCTGATAATTCAAACAATGAGCAAGGAAGTTCTTGCGCGTATTTTTCAAGCTCGAGACTGGTATCGCCAGAACGGTAAGATCATCCTTGAAGAACGTACACTGCGGGATAACTGGTCATGGATAGACTGCACGTGGACAGTTTTGGATAAAAACAAAAGATACGAATATAAATTCGGCCATCGAATTTATTCAGCGGCAGAACTGACCGCCCTGCTTAAAGATTGTGGATTCGGGTCTGTAAAAATTTATAGTGATTTCAACGGCTGCGATTACGACCAAAATGCAAAAAGATTAATCGCAGTTGCGAAAAAATAATATCAGTACAGATAAAATGAGCTTGATTACATTTATATTAATAAATAGTCTTAAAGGTTTAAGGGATTCAGATGAAAATGCTGAGTCTGCAAAGAAACCGCAGACGGACCTTTTGAAAAAAATTGCCTGCAGGACGTCAAAATTCATCCTCAGGTCCGCCCGCATCAATAATTTACAAAGAAACTCGAGAATATAAAAATGGCTAAAACACCAAAATGGCAGTATGATGAGTTTAAGCATTGCGGCGTGGATTTTTCCAACCCCGCGGAAGTTGAAAGTTACGAAGAAACGCATCGGCAGATGCGCGATTTCAAAAAGGAAACACAGGATATTGTCAAGGCAGTTGGAATCAGCGGCAAAGATACCATCATAGATTTCGGCTGCGGAACTGGGGCGTTTACTTTTAATGCCGCGGATAAATGCAGGAAAATATATGCTGTGGATGTTTCAAAGGCAATGCTGAATTTTTGCAAAAAGAAATGTCGAAAGGCAAAAATCGAAAACGTGGAATTTTTTCGCGCAGGTTTTTTGACTTATGAGCACAATGCAAAACCTGTAGACGCGATTGTAACGAAACTGGCTTTGCATCATTTGCCGGATTTCTGGAAACTTGTCGCATTGAGACGTTTGGCAGCGATGATAAAGAAAGGCGGTAAACTCTACCTTTCCGACATAGTGTATTCTTTCGATATCAAAAATTATGAAAAATCTGTGCAGCGATGGATAAGGAAAACTGTTGACAAAGGTGATTTAGATTTTAAAAGAAGAATCGAGGTACATATCGGGCAGGAATTCAGTACAATGGACTGGATTATGGAAAAATTATTTGAAACCGCCGGTTTTAAAATAATAAAACGTGATTATAAAGAAGGCTTCTTTGCGAATTATCTATACCATAAAATATAAATGGATATCATCGGAGAATATATGAAAAAATCAAATTTAACTATCACGATTCTGTTGTGCTTCGCTTCCTTTGGCTGCTGTAACGATTCAAATTCGGCAACGAAGCAGCTTTATAAATTGTTTGATGAACAGCTTGAATTCAGCTTGCGCGAAAATCCGGTGTTTGCGACTTCTTATGGTGATCACAGGTTCGACGACAAATTGGCGCAAGTTTCTCTCGAAGATGTGGAACGGAGAAACAAACAGGCAGAGATATTTCTGGCTGCCTTGAAATCAATCGACCGGCGTCAATTATCGCAGAAAGATAAATTGAATTATGATTTGGCTAAAAGACTACTCGAAGAAGGTATAAAATGGTTCGAGCTGCAATCCTATCTTATGCCGATCGATCAGATGGGTGGGTTTTATACTGGGTTTGCAAGATTGTCGGAGAACCTCAGTTTCAAAACAGTTCAGCATTACGAAAATTATATAAAACGTCTGAACGCCTTTAAATCCTATACAGAGCAGCATTTGGGCATCATGCGCATCGGCATAAAAGAAGAAATGGTTCCGCCAAAAGTAATTTTGCGCCAAATACCGCAAAGCATCGAATCTTTGATTGCACAGGATATAAATGAAAGCGTGCTTTATGAGCCATTTAAAAATTTTCCTCCAGCTTTCAACCAATCGCAGGTTGAGCAGCTCCATTCAAAGGGCAAGCAGGCGATTCAGGAGGTTGTAAGACCTGCTTATAAGAAGATTTTGGAATTTGTTACGGATGAATATATTCACGCAGGCAGAGATGAGATTTCTATTTACGGGCTGCCAAATGGGGGGGAATATTACCGGCAGTCAATTCGGGATTATACAACGCTGGAACTTTCACCTGAAACAATTCACGAAATTGGAAAATCTGAAGTTGCGCGAATTAAAAAAGAAATGATGGAACTGATTGAAAGGACAGATTTTAAAGGAAATTTCAAGGAGTTTAAAAACTATATTCAAACCAATAAAAGATTTCGTGCTGATAGTGCAGAGGAAATGCTTATGCAGGTTGCGTGGATAATGAAAAAAACTGATGGGGAATTGCCTAAGTTTTTCAAAGTGCTGCCGCGAATGCCAGTTGGCATTAAAAAAGTCCCATCATATACAGAAGCAACATCGCCGATAGCATATTATTCAAGCCCTTCTTTAGATAAAACAAGAGCCGGTTTTTATTATGTCAATACGTATGATGTGATAAATAAGTCTTTATATAATTTAACTGCCACAACTCTTCACGAAACTAATCCCGGCCATCATCTTCAAATTGCACTTGCGCATGAGATAAATGATGTGCCATTATTCAGGAGAATGGCAGGTTTTACTGCTTATACCGAAGGATGGGCTTTATATGCAGAACAGGTTGGAGAGGAAATGGGCATATACGAAGATGAATACAGCAGATTTGGTAAGTTAGATAATGATATGTGGCGTGCTTGCCGATTGGTCGTGGATACCGGCATACATCATTTTGGCTGGCCGCGTCAAAAAGCGATAGATTATATGCTCGAGAACACATCGCTGGATAAAGATAATGTGATTGTCGAGGTAAATCGCTATATCGCTTGGCCGGGCCAGGCTTTAAGCTATAAAATCGGAGAACTGAAAATATTAGAACTACGAAAAAAGGCAGAAAAACAGCTCGTCGGCAAATTTGATATTCGAGAATTCCACAATGTTATTTTGCGCCAAGGCGCCCTGCCGCTTGATATTCTCCAGCAAAAAGTTGAGCAGTGGCTTTCAAGCGTTCAAAATTGAAAATAATAAATATTAAGCTGCCGCCGATTAAACCACCTGCGTGAGCAACAGCGATTGGTGAGCCGATTAAGCCGCTATGCATAAAATCGAAGAACATCTTTCCTGTTGCAGCTTCCAGGCTGCATTTGGCTGCAAGTAATAACAACAAAATAATTCCTGTCATACGATTTGTTTTTTCGGCAGAAGTGCAGAATATCATTTCCATTGCACATATACACATCAAGCCGTGACCGATGCCGGAAAGGCCGCAATAACCAACTGAATTTATTTTCGGCAGAACAATAACTGCCGCAAGCAAACTAGAAAGACCGCACACGACAACATATACCGTTCTCCTGAACCGGCTCGGCTCGGCAATCTGTGAATAAAGTACAAGAAAAGCTGATGCGTCCAACACCAGATGATACCAACTTACATGTATGAAAGGATGAGTTATTATCTGCAGCCAGTTTGAGGTCGACGTAAATATCAATTCTTCAAACAAGCCGCCGAAAGCTAAAGGTATGTTCAAAAGAACAATCGCTGCTGCATAGACATATATTTCCCATCTTTTCATTTTATACTCCTTTCGAAGCCGCCGACGCATACATACGCCGACGGCTTCGGTTAATTGAATAATTATTTCTGTTGTCTTCTGCGTTTGAGATATAACGTCAATGCCAGGAAAACAGGACCGACTGGACCGGTTCCGACATTCGGAGAAGGAAGACCTTTGAATGCGCCCGTTTGACCATTTTGATTATCTACTCTGTAATTTTTTACTGGGGCATTTTGGCGAGCTTGTTGCGCCTGACGCTCGGAATTAACACGGTCAGCATTTTTTCGCTGAATACCCAATTCTTCCATTTCAATTTCCGCAACAACAAGCATAGATGTATAATCTGTAACCAGGGAATATTCGGTGCCCAATTCAACTATCTGTTTTCGCAAAGCTTCTGTTTCGCCATTCTCGCGAATATCCTTCATAACATCTTCAATGCCGGACAATGCCCACAGCCGTTCTATTTCAGGATTGTCAATATCAACGTCAGGCAATTGAGCGGTACAAGTCCATGACTGCGGGACGCCGGAAATCTTCGCCTTTAATTCAATCTGCACATCACCTGTCCCGTCAAATTGACCGAACATAACAAGCTGCTGCCCCTGGTAAAGATTGCCGATTTTTTTAGCCGTAAGATTTTTAACTTTCTCGCCATGGAATTCTAATTCAACATCATGCATATTTTCAAAAAGAATCTTTGCCTTTGCCTGGAGGATTCTGCCGACAATATCATCGGATGTTGATATGTTCATTGCAAAGCCGCCCGACTCTTCGGCGAGCCTGTCCATAAGAGGCTGATTTGCGCTGTTGCCGATTACGAATGTGAACAGACGGATGTCATATTTCCTGAGCAAATTAATGAATTGCTTATGTTCGGTATTTCCTACATTTGCAACTCCATCTGTAACCAGTATCACACTTGTCGTGCGGTCATCGTCAAGGCCGCCATAAGCCATTTCAAGACCAGCATAAAGATTCGTACTCCCGTCTGCATCGATTGATTTGATTGTTTCTATGATACTCTGAATATTTTCAGGTGTTGCCTGAATATATCCCCCGCTCAAATCCGAAGCATTGTGATTGAAAGTAATTATACGGAAACGGTCATTTGGAGACATTTTGCCGATAACCTTTGATACTCCGTCAGCAAGAGAAACAATTTTTCCACCGCTCATACTGCCGGATTTATCCAGAACAAAAACCCAATCAACTCCTTCAGAAATTCTCTTGAGATCTGCCGCCGGCGTAACTACAACCATGAAAGTTCCGGTAGAATTAACATTTTCTCTGTATGGGATGAGTTCAACTCTGGCTGGAACCTTATCATCAAGCCTGTAATAAACGATTATATCTTTATTAAGCGAATCACCTTCCGGACTTTCAATCATTACATGATAATTAGTATTATAATCAGGCTGATTAGCATCCTTAGCGATTTTTTCGATTACAGCTTTGTTCACATAATCAGGTACTCTGACATCCTTCACAGGAAAAGCAGATTTTAATTCAAGATCGAATTTAAATGACTCCTCTACCTGGTCATCTACCGACCAGAATGCTATGCGTTCCTCGTCAACACCGCCCTCAGCTAATGGATAAACATATCTGCCGATGTTCAAATCTATTTCTATCGGCTGATAATACACCAACCGCACTCTTGTCTCGGCATTCGCCCTGACTGGATACACAGAAACATCGAATGTTTTATAATCATCCTTCTCAGCCAATGCTGTGTCATTACCTTTTTGGATTTGCTCTTCATGGATTTTCTTGGCTATTTCTTTTTCCAGCACTTCACCAACAATTTCATTGCCGTTGATCCATAAGCTTAATTCAGAAAGACTTGCCTGTTTTGGAACGGGAAAAGAATAAATTGCCCGCAGGTCCGATGTTCCATAATTAAAAAACACCTGGTCAACTTCAGTCCTTGCAAAACCGTTGTTGATAGTCACATTAACGGTATGAGATTTTATTTTGACATCGTTTTTGTCGCCGCCTTCAATCGGTTTTAACAGACCGGCCGCAAACGATGCTGCTGAAATCACAAACAGCACCAACATAACCCCAGCTACTCTTGTTTCATTTTTTCTCAACATTTTTTTTACTCCTTAAATAAGATTAATAAATTTATGACAACATCAACTTACATAAAGCAATGGCCGTGCCAAACGAAACACTTTCCATAAGCAATTATATTCAAAATACTTATGACATATAGAAACAATGATCCTGATATGAACAAAACAATATTATTGACAAATTATGCACATTGATATACATTATATGTATGGCAACACTAAAACTCATACCATCCGACAGGGCATTTTTCTTGCTCGTTTCAAACGCAGTATTTGCAAATCCTTTCAGCTTAAAACGAGAAGAAATTGACAAAAAAATAGCCGCAAGTTCAGAGAATCAGTCGTTTAAAGAACTTATTGCCCAGGCTTCGGCACAAATCAGTAAAAGATTGCAGCAGCTTGACATCAATGGAACGATTAAAATTAATGATTTTAGAGAATCAGACCGTTACATTATGCGAAACGTATTTCTTTTCGATGTTTTCCATAAATTTAAAAACAGGTTCGATGATATTATTTTAAAACAAATCGCCGCTGGAAATGAACCTATTCAGGTACCGTTTGCAAAAGAAGCCCTGACTCTTCTTACCAAACGTGGTTTAGACTCTTCTGCTGCCAATGAATGCTTCTCCCTGTTTTATCAAATTCGTCGTGCTTTTCATTTTATCGAAAGAGGTCTTATAGGCCAGAGCAACTCCATGAGACAGCTTCGAATGAATCTGTGGAATAATATTTTCACACACGATATCGGCTATTATGAACGATATATCATTGATAAGATGGAAGACTTTTCTACCCTGCTGCTTGGCCCTACAGGCTGCGGCAAAGGCGCAGCAGCGGCGGCAATAGGGAGAAGCGGGTTTATTCATTTTGATGAAAAGAAGAATGTATTCGCCGAAAGCTTCACTAAATCTTTTGTGCCAATCAATTTATCGCAATATCCAGAAAGCCTGATTGAATCAGAATTATTCGGACATTCCAAAGGTGCATTTACAGGTGCTACAACCGCACATAACGGGCTTTTTGCTTTGTGCGGAAGATACGGCTCAGTATTCCTCGATGAAATCGGCGATATTAATATACAGATGCAAATCAAACTCTTGAAAATACTGGAGGAACGCATTTTCAGCCCGGTCGGCAGTCATGAAAAAATAAAATTTCAGGGCAGAGTAATCGCAGCAACTAACAAATCAATAGCCAATTTGCGAAAACAGAATAAATTTCGAGATGACTTCTACTACAGATTGTGTTCAGACTGCATCACAGTGCCCTCGCTCCAACAGCGAATACAGGAAAACCCACAGGAAATTGACGAGCTGATTACATATACAATTGAACGTATCACAGGACATAAAGCTGATGAATTGGCGCAAGCAGTCAAAGAAGTCATAGATAAAAATCTTCCCAAAGATTACAGTTGGCCCGGAAATGTAAGAGAATTGGCGCAATGTATAAGAAGAGTTATCATAAAACGTCATTATGCCGGCGACATAATATCAAAACCTGATGATGCAAAATCAAAACTTTTTTTGGATATCGAAGAAGGACAAATCAGCGCTGAAAATTTATTGGCAAACTATTGTGCTTTAATTTATGAGAAATACAGTACTTATGAAGATGTGGCTAAAATAACAAAGTTAGACAGAAGAACTGTTAAAAAGTATATTCAAAAATACAACCAAGAGAATACCGGCTGATTTTTCGATTTATTCAACTGTAACGCTTTTTGCGAGATTTCTTGGTTTATCGACATCGTGGCCGCGAAGAACTGCCGCGTGATAAGCCAGAATCTGTAACGGCACAACCGTAACCATTGGTTGAAGCTCTTCAGGAACTTCAGGAACGGGAATCAGAAAATCTGCGTATTGTTTGATATTTTCATCGCCCTGATTTGCTACGACGATTGTTCTGCCGCCTCGGGCACGAACTTCTTCTATGTTGCCGATAATTTTTTCATACTGCGAACATCTGGTGGCAATGAAAACAGCGGGCATACCGTTGTTAATGAGAGCGATGGGGCCGTGCTTCATTTCGGCAGCGGGGAGGCCTTCGGCGTGAATATAACTGATTTCTTTTAATTTTAGCGCACCTTCCAACGCTACCGGATAATTAAATCCACGGCCTAAAAACAGCCAATTTTCCCTCTCACATGTCGCTTCGGCAATCTTTTTTATATCTTCTGATAAAGCAAGGACTTGCTCAATTTTTGAAGGTATTTTCGAAAGCTCATCAATATAGAATTTAGCCTGTTCGCTGCCTAAATGACGGCGTCTGCCCAATTCTATTGCAAGCATAGCAAGCACAGCTACTTGCGCAGTGAATGCCTTTGTGCTGGCAACGCCAATTTCCGGCCCGACTCTCAAATAAACTCCCGTATCGGTAGTCCTTGCTATTGTCGAACCTACGACATTTACAATTCCTAAAGTAAGTGCGCCGCGTTCCTTAGCCTGCTCAACTGCGGCAAGAGTATCGGCGGTTTCGCCGGACTGGCTAATCGCGATTATTATCGTATTGTCTTCGATAATCGGATTGCGATACCTAAATTCACTGGCATACTGGGTTTCCGTGTTGATTCGCGCTAACTGCTCAATCAAAAATTCGCCAATCAAACCGGCGTGCCAGGCAGTTCCGCAAGCGTTGATTATAATTCTTTTGGCTCTGGTAATCTCCCGCCAGTAATTGCTTATGCCGCCAAGGATTATACGATTATCCCGCATATCCAGACGGCCGCCAAGGCACGTTGTTAAGGCTTTTGGCTGCTCGCAAATTTCCTTGAGCATAAAATGGCCGAAACCATCCAGCTCAATCGCATCGAGCGAAAACTCAAGCTGCTTCATTTCCTTGTGTATTTCAATGTTATCTATCGTCTTGGTGCTAAAGCCTTTGGGCGTAATCGTAACCATTTCATTGTCAGATAAATATATAACCTGTGTTGTATGCTGGACAATCGCGGCGGCATCGGAAGCAATTATATATTCGTTTTTGCCGAGGCCTAAAATTAACGGACTGCCCTTCTTTGCGCCAATGAGCATATCAGGAAAATCGGTGCAAACTAGTGCCAAGCCATAAGTTCCAACAAGCTCATTCAAAGCGTGCTGAACGGCCCATTCGAAACGATTAAGATTTTCGTGCGGGCAATCCTTACCATCGGGATTCGAATATAAATAGCCGATTAAATTTGCTATAACTTCTGTATCTGTCTGACTTTGGAATGTGCAGCCTTTGCCGATCAAAAAGGTTTTTAAGGCTGTGTAATTTTCAATAATACCGTTGTGAGCTAAAGCGATTTTTCCGGTGTAATCCAGGTGCGGGTGAGCATTTATTGTATTCGGCTCGCCATGGGTAGCCCAGCGAGTGTGGCCTATCCCAAGTATTTCCACCGGGTTAGGCTTGGCGAGCATTGATTCGAGAACGCTGATCCGGCCGCTTGATTTGGTAATATTTAAAGTATGGTCATTGATTAAGCCGACACCGGCAGAGTCGTAACCCCTGTACTCTAAACGCTTTAGGCCTTCAATCAAAATCGGCTGGGCCGGCTGATTACCCAGATAAGCAACTATACCGCACATAGTTTTTACCTCAAAAGATATAAGATTTTTACGAAGTAAGCCATTATATCGGCTAAAATCAAAATGTAAATAATCAAAGTCTCTATTGCAAAGATGGCGTAAGTATAGTAAAATCCTAAACATAATTACGGGGTGTAGCTCAGCTTGGCTAGAGCGTCTGGTTTGGGACCAGAAGGCCGTAGGTTCGAATCCTATCACCCCGATTTTTATCCAAAAATTGGATGTTGGATTTTTCGGCCAACAATGCACTTTCCTTGCTGTTTACACCGCCAAAACCATCATTTCCTAAAAGAGTAGCATTTTGTGAATTGTCAAGAATTGTCAAGTTCTGTTTATCTTCGTGGGCAGTTTTTGGGCAGTTATTTTCTACGCTGCAATCATCCGTTCCGGTCTTGGCTAATGCCTCTTGTTTAACAACGAAATCGGGCAGGCTTTCAATTGCTTGTTGAGATTGCCCAACGTAAAGGTGTGTGTATCTTTGCATCGTCAATAAGTTTGAATGTCTCATTATGGATTGTATAACCTTTGGATTAACGCCCGTCTGAATCAATAAACTGGCTGTAGTATGTCTTAAACTGTGAAAGTCTGCATATCTGCCAGCTTCATCTTCGTATTCAATCCCTGCCGCTTTCAAATCAACCTGTATCATTAAAGATCCCTTGCCCTCTCTAAGTGAAAAGGCCATTGACTGCGGAGTTTTATTTCGCAGGAAGTCTTTTAACATTGCCGATGTTGATTGTCTCAGGGGAAGTACAGCCCCGCGCCTTGCCTTTTCGTTTTCATCCCTGACAGTAACGCTATTGTTCTTGAAATCAAAGTCTGATACTTTTAACGTCTTTATTTCGTTGTATCTAAGACCATCTTCAACGGCCAAGCGGTAAATCAACGCCCTTTCCTTACCGGTTATTTTCCTAAATGGCTTTCCGTTTTCTGCTGTCAGTATCAGCTTTGCAACATCATCAGCGGTCAAAGCTCTGCGGGGATGGCGCTGGTCGGATTGCAGAACTCTTGGCAATTCAATCAATCCGAAATTGTTTTTAGGCATCTTACCGTTATCTTGCAGCCACTTTGTGAATTGCTTAAAACCGGCTATATATTCTTTTTTAGTTTTAGCGGATATTGTCAATCCGTTTACATAGGCAATAAAAGCATTGGCGTCTAAATCAGAAATCACATTGAAGCTGCATTTTTTACATACACGGTTTATAAGATTCTTGATGTTGAATAAATACAGTTCAGATACCCGCTTAATTTTCAAACTTTCAATGAAGTCTTTTATATGTTCGGATAACTGGTTTTTGCCTGCCGTTCTCGATGTCGAAACCAAACCTGCAATCGCAAGTTTCCTGACAATCCGTGTCGGCAGGCAATCAACAGCCTTTTGCAAATCTTGAGATATAACATCATCGCTCTGGCGTATATCAATTAACCGGTCGATGGTATCACCGAGCCGTTGACTTTGTTTTTCGGTTTTAAAGGCTACCATCCTGTAACGTACATCCCGAAAGCGGAAATCTAAGTAGAACTTTTTATCGCTCTTAAAGACTTTCATTTTTTGCCCTTAGATTTTACAAGTTCGAGACCGAAATATTTACATAGCATATCAGCAGTTTCGCAACAAAGGTCTTTGCCTTGCATTGCCTTGCATAGCTGGCTTTGTGAAACGCCCGATTCCTTTGCTATGACATATCGGCTTTTGCCGCTTTTCTCAATCACTTTTTTAATGGTTTCTAAAATCATAATGATATGTTACCTCTTTGCTTTCTTATTGTCAAGTAATTATCTGCCAGCCTTTGTAATTGTTATTCCGAAATCAGCCATTACATGGGCCTTTGAGGTTAATTAAGAAATAAAACTTACTTAAAATAAGCATAATATACGCTTATAACACCTGCTTCATCGCCCGTAGAGCCGTCAGCATCCGTAATCTCGCAATAAATCCATTCGTAGCCGCAATTATAGCCAAACAGCTTAGCTGTTCTATCGCCGCCTGCTGCGTCTGCTACCTGAAACGTTTCTGGTGTGCCTTGTGTTGTTATTGTTAATGTGTCAGCCCAAAACTTATTTGTTGCTGCTGTGCCAGTGTGAGGATACTTAACCACTGCTTGCGTGCCAAGTACGCCTGTCCCCTCGGCTATTAGCTCGGCCATACCATTGTTACTTCGCCAAGCCCATATTTTATAACCAAAGGTTTTATCTGCCGCCGCCCCGCCGCAGAAATAGAAAACTAAGTTTTTCTTTCTCTGGTCAATATTAAGATTGTCGAGCATGACCGCGCCAGCCGGTTTACTTGCAAAATCACCGCCTGTAGTTAAACCTATTAGCTCGCTGTTTTCATCGGCCTCGGCCCTCAAAAGATATAAAGGGACGGCCGTAGTAGGCCCCGCCGCATTTGCGAAAACATTAAAACTCATCAATAACACTAATCCTAAAATTACCTTTTTCATTTGTAAAATCCTTTAAAAAAATTATCTATTCTGTTTAATACAATCTTCGTCCGTTAAAATTGTGCTACTTCGCTTTATTCGTTTCACAGGACTAAACCTGCTGGGTATAACAACATCTTCATTGCCTTTGGCTTCAAGCCACTGGATAGAATCAACATCGCCGGTAATTGTCGGCGTGTGCTTGTCATCTGCTATCGATGTCCCGCTGCCCTCGTCAAACATAAAACGAACAATAGGAACAACAGGAGAAAAACCTACAGCGTCCGCTGATTGTTCTCTTGGTTCTGGTGGATAGCCTACAACGAATAAAAGTTTTAAATCTAAAGAAGCCCCTTCGCATCCATCATAGAAACGTAATCTATCAAACTCTCCAATGAAATTTGGCTTGCCGGGTACTTGTCCAATTATTACCGGTGCCGAATTTGTATAATCTGCGATAGGCTGATTCAGGTAGCTATTGCTATACTCCCAGCCATCGCCATCTACCATTGTGCCGAAAACCGAAACATTTCCATCTTTCCTGCTGAATCCAAAAGCGTGCCATCTGCCATCATCAACACGATACGCATCTGTTCTGCCATATCCGATGGCTACGCCATTAGGCTGAATAAGATAGAATCCAAATCTTCCATTTTCAATACATGCGTAATAACCCGGCCCGCTTCCGGTTCTTTTATAGAACAATCCACAGGTTGCCTGCATCGTGCGAAAATAAAAACATATTCCTACGCCGCTAAAAACGTCCATTGTGTCCAATGAATCGTTTATTGTTACAATTTCATTACCTGTAAATGTTAGACTATCTGCTGAATTTGCGACTACATTAACATCCATCGTTGCCGTGTTACTGTAATATGTTCCGTCAAAACCTTTATAATCAAAAGTCTTGTGTCCTGTGGTAAAAAATCTACCTACAATCGTACTGCTATATTCAGGAATTGTATAAGGCAGCATTGACGATGTAATAAAATCGGCATATTCTGGAGTCGCAACAAGAATACCATTGGATGGTAAAGAGGTTATAACATATTGAAGCTGTTCGGTATTATCATCATTGGTAACACCAAGTGATAAATCAATATAACAATCCTCAAAAACAGGTGTGCATGGTTCTGCAATTGCCGCCTCGTTTATGTCCGGCACAAGACTTATAAATACCGCATTAACGTCCTTATTTGCATCCATCACAATTGTAGCAGGATTTGTACTACCGGCCAAATCACCGTTCCAGCTTTGAAACGCATAGCCGCTGCCAGGTACTGCCATTAAAATAACTTCGCTGCCCTGTATGTAATCGAGTTCATCTGGCGTTATCATTACACTACCATTTGTCGCTGAAACGATTGTTAGTGTATATCTCTCTGGTTCCGGTGCTGGCAAACTTCCCCCAACATATCCGCCAGCCATCAAAGCGAAGTCTACAAAATTTACATTACCATCTTCATTAAAATCACAGTTCGGGTCTGCAACTGGAGAATCAAGCCAATAACTACAAAACGTATTTACGTCATTTGCCTCTACTCCGCCGCTGCTGCCAAAATCACCAGTAACAGCATAGCTCCATCCTGCGAACAGTAAAATTATAAAAAGTATCTTCTTCACTTTACAGCCCTCCCAATTCTGGTTCGGTTGTAAACACTTCAAAAACCCATTCATTCAACTCTTGCAATTGAGCTATTTCGTTGGGGTCTGTAATATTCGGGTCTGTGGCTATTTCATTTATAGTTTTGACGAACTGGTTGTTCTGTTCTTTCTTTTTAATATCATTACAATCCACAGTTTCGCATACCTTGTCCACAACTTCTTTAATTGGCGGGTCTGGTATTCCGGTGTCTGTGCCTAATGCGTTTACATCCTTAACGATATTACTTGATTCTGCTGCGACTTCATTGAGATCTGCGATTCTCTCTGTCAAAATAGCGTCAAAAGTGCCTGAATAAGTCTTTGTTTTAAGTGCTGCCTTTTTAGCTGGCAATTCGTTAATTCTTGCCTGCAAAGCTACCCGGCGTTCCTCGATGGTATCAGCCAATACGACCGCCGCCAACACTAAAGTTACTACTAAAATCCATCTTTTCATAATTTGTTTTCCTTAAAAATTGTTAATATTTTTTCTTTAATTTTTGCAGTCTTTTATCATTGCCGGATAAATTTAAAATCTGACAAGCACCTGCAATACGGCTTAAAATTCTCTGATCAAAACCCTTGCCCAACTCTTCAACAGTTTTGTTAGTACTAAGGAATGTAGGCAGCATAAAATTAATCCTATGGTCGAGAACGTTAAACAATGTCCGAAGGCTAAAATCGCTTTCAGTGTTAAGACTGGCTGTTGTGCCTAAATCATCAATGAATAAAAAACGAACACTTTTAAGTTTATGGAGAATTTGAGATTCGCTTAAACTGTTTCCCGAATATGAAGCGCGTATGTCGGACAATAAATCTTCATAACGATAAAAAATAACATAGTTCTGCCGACAAATGAGATATCTGGCAAAGGCATAAAGCGAGTAAGTTTTCCCGCAACCAACAGAACCACTCAAAAGCAGCCCTTCGAAGGGCTTTCTTGCAAGAAAAGTTTTCTTGATTATTTCGGCTACATTGCGAATATGCGAATCTCGATAAAGAGGCGGCACAACAAAAGAAATTGCATCACGTAATTTTTGTGATTTCAACTTTCTTTGTGCGCGAACCTGCGTTCGTTCTTCAGTAATCTTACGTTCGGGACTGTTAAAACAATCCTGACAAAGCAAACCGAAACATTCTGTATCACCAACACGACCAAGCGGTCTGCGCGGCCTGCTATTGCATTGTTGACAAAGTTTAGCGTCAGACTGCGACGGTTTGCCCGAATCCACTTTCAACAGGGACTCGATAATCACGTCGTTCAGGTTTTGAGAATTTGTTTTTTTCATTTTTTCTATCCCAACTTAAAATCGTAAAATAATGACTTTTATACTTATATCCTTTTGACCCGATGCCGTTATTTAGTTCTGTGATTTTTTCTTTCAGGATTGCTTCTCCAAACTGGTCAAGTAGTTTTCTGTATTCCTCGTCAGTCAGGTAAACAAAATCAAGATACTTTGTTTTAGCTTCGGGTGTATGTGGTTCCTTTTTATGGTTACTTTTATATGGTTTATTTTCAGTACTATTTTTTAAGTCAATTACTGACTGATTTTTTAAGTCAATACTGACTGATTTTTTAATACAATTAGATTCTATTGACTGATTTTTTAAGTCAATTACGCTGTACCTGTTGCTATGCCCCCGGCCCCGTTTTTGGGGTTTCTGAATTGAAATTTTTTTGTTCTTGGCAAGACGTGCTATGCTATTTTGAACAGTATTGAGATTTAAATTTAAATCAATCGCAATAGTTCGCTCGGCAGGCCAGCAATGTCCATTTCCTCCTTGCCGCCATAAGAGATACTGCGCAATGAGTTTATCTGTTGGATTTAAAACCTTATCTATGAGTAAATCTATCGGAGTTTTCAGATAATTCTCGTTCACCTGATCGCCCCCGCAAACTGACAGGATGATATTTTCACTTGACCGCGATGCCTCTGTGTGCTAAAAATATTTCTGTAAAAGCTATGAAAAATTCTTCGTGCCTGCCGCCGCCTTCGCCAAAAGGTCTGCGGCTTTTTTATTTTCTGCTTAGTTTTCATTTGTTTTACCTTTCAAAAAGTTCTCAATATCAGTTCGTAACCAGTACCGCCTTTTGCCGATTACCTTACGAGCAGGCGGGAGTTCTTCACAGGCTAACCACTGATAGCAGGTTTCACGGGACACGCCCAAAAACGCGCTCAGCTTGGTTAGGTTCAAAATCGCAGGTAAGTTGCTAACATCAAGCATTAACGGCCAGCCCTTTCTTGTGTAGGGTTGCTCAATGCTGTTGATTTTCGGGGTTTTCGGTTATAGTATTCCTGTTCTGCCTTAGCCAATGCTTTGGCCGCCCTGATTATCTCACTTATGGCAGCAACTGCTTTTTCTTTTGCTTTTTCGTTTCTCATGCACGTAGATTAACAAAAAAACTTTCAGACAAATTTACGGAAAATATGAGCGGTAAAAATAAATTAAAAATCGCTTATAATGATTGAAAAAGGGGGAAAAATTAGTAATAAAAAAATATTTGGCAAATATCAGGCAAATATCAGTAAGATATTTCTATTTGCATTGCCTGTTCTTTTTTATCTCCTCTTGTCTTGCCCGCTGTTCAAAAGCTTCATCACTAAAATGGTCGATAGGTCTCAGATTTTTTAGGTATTGTTCAAAATCCTGTGTATAAACCTTAGCCCTATGGGTTTTTGTGTTTTTCATCCATCGAATAGTATTGCCGGACTTCCTTAAAAGTTTACTTAAAGTAGGTGCAGATATTTTTTTCTCTGACATTTTGATGGCTATGGAGCTTGATATATAATTTGGAGTATCATCTCTCCATTTTTGTTCCTTTGTTGATGGATTTATTTCTTTGTCGCTATCTGGTTGCGTTCCTTCTGATGGGTTTTCAAGGCTGGTTTTGTTGCTGGCTATCTGTTGCGCCTCTATTTCTATTTTGTACCGTAGTTTTTTCATTTCTTGTATTATATTTTCCAATGGAAGCAATCTCCATTTGAGCGATTCCCCATAATTCCTTATAGTTCCATCATAGGGATACATCAATATCTCAATTTCATCTATCAGAGATTGTATATCTTCCGGCCAATATTCTTTAGGTTTTATTTTGGCTATTTCATAATTATTCAGTGATTCTTTGATTCCGTCTATCCGCAAACTGCGTTTAGCTTCTTCGGTAAACTCTCTTGCTGGTTTACCATAAAGTATTTCATCCTGTGAAGGCAATATCGGTTTTTGAGGTTTTTTTGGCTTATCAGTATTTTCTGATGGTTCGGTGATTTTTCCATTAACATTGCCAATTTCTTTTAATGTTTTGTTTACAAAATCTGTTTGTTTTGATTTTAAGGTTTCGAGTTTTTCGATTATTTCAGAAATAACTTCTAAGGTTGGTTGTATTTTATCATCCTCAGCTTGCCGCCTGGAAAGGTCGGACCAAAAATCCTTGTGAGACATACAAACCAAAAGCTCTGTCCAATCCGTGTAATCCTCTGTGGTAACACTGGCAAAATTTTCCATAACGCTACGATGATTAACAAGAACCTCTTTGGCAAACTGATTTTGAAATGCCTCTTTCAAAACATCATTATTGAAAGGATATAAGCATTGCTGGAATATTTTGAGAAGTTCGTTAAAACGTTGTTTTTCAGGTGACCAGCGTGGCTTTCTTATTCTATTCCGAACCATCATAAAGCGATACTTGGCGGATTCAATAAGGGATTGATGCGGATATTTGCTCAGCCTGCCAAGTTTTTTTTCTTCATCAAGTTGACGGTCGATTTCAGAATTCCAGAAAATGGGATTGAGTTCTTCAAGAACTTGCCTTAAACGCATTATATCCATTTTTTACTTGTCCTTTTTCGTACCTGCTTAAGTTCAATATACCGGAGTTTCAGTTTCAGCCGCTTCAACTATCAACTTGTCAAAGCTCGCAGCCCTGTACTTTTCTTGTTTACCGATTCGAACAACCTGTAATCCCTTAGCTTTCAAAATATATTGCTTTCGCCAAAAAGTTGACCTGCTGATCCCTAGCTTTTTGCATATGTCATTTTTTGATAGAAGTTTTTCTGTCATTCACAATGTCCTAAAAATCAGGGCAGGCGGTTAAACCTGCCCTGATCCCTGAATCGTTTGTTTTATTTAAGGTTCATACCGCTAAGAAAAGCTACCCATTCACAAACGGGCGCGACTTCGCTTTCGTAGTCCAATTTATCCCTATGTCCATCAATAACCGGTTTTATTCTTTCATATAACCGGTTCATAATAGATTTTGCAAGGGCGGGTCTTTGTCCACTTAATGTAATCTTTAGAAGCGCGTACGATGTTGCTGCGCAGTCCAGTGTCAGGTTGTTGTTGCTCAGGGCGTTGTCTAAGAACTGAACGTCTTTTAATGATTTGGCAACGATGGGATTAATGATTTGCCTGAGCTGTGATTTTACTTTTTTTGTGTTCTTTACTGCCTTAGTTCCTTTTGCTAATAGTTTCATAATAAACTCCTTTAAAATATAGGTGGACAGGGAATAATGACGCCTATTAGCAGCGCGGTCGTCCTTACAGATAGACCTACCCTGTCCGTTAATTTTGGTTTAAACAAACGATATGATGCTAATAGTTTCATAACGGTATTGTCGCTGGTTTTTTTAAAAAGTCAAATACTTTTCTTAAAGAAAGTAAAAATATTTTCCAGTATGAAACAAAATGCCACAAAAGGGATGTCGAAATATGGGAAAATTATGCTTGCAAACCTGCGATAAAAGGCATAATTAATAATATGCTTTTAACCTTAAAACAGTTCGTTGAGAAGTATAAAGACCTGAACCTTACAATCGGCTGTATGAGAATGGCAATTTATAGAGGGCATCTATTGGCCATTAAAACATCAAATCATTGCTGGCAAGTTGACCCTAAAGACGTGCTTAGCTGGCTTTCAAATATTAACCATAACAATCCAGCGGCAATTAGAAAGCTGAACGAAATTTTCTATTCTGAAAAATTCATAGGCAATGAATGAGCAAAAAAAGGCTAACTCTTGCGCAATTTGTTAAGCACCCTAAATATAAACAGTTGAATATAACGGCCGGTTGTTTAGCAAATGTAATTAAAAGAGGGCAACTATCTGCGTTTAAACACCCTGAGCAACCATTAAAGATAGCCCCGGACGATGTTTTTAGATGGTTAGTCAAGCTGAATAAAGGCAATCCAAAAGCAATACAAAAGCTAAACCAGATATTTTACGGTACAGATTTCTATGCAGAGCAAGAGCAGGAAATGATTGCAAAGCTAACAGAAAGATACGAAAATTTATTAGTTTGCACCCCAGAGATGGTTAATAGGATAATGAGCGATAAAATACGCCGCAAGTCCCGGAAACCATAATTATCAATGACATTTTTCGATAGAACAAATAAATTTATTTTATCAGCCTTTATTATAGGTTTTTAGGACAAAAAGGCAAATAATCAGCCCTATAAATCGACTTGTTTATTCCCCTAAAATCTGATATTATATTTCTACAATTAAATGTTTAAGTAACGAGTTTTAGGAGAAAAAATATGAAAAGAATGTGGATATTTGTGGTGGTGACAATTTTATCGGCCTTCATTACCGGCTGTGGTGAAGGTGATGCAGTTACCATCAGGACGGAGAACAGACTGAACATATCAAAAATCAGCTTAGGTATGACAAGACCGGAAGTTCTGGAACTCATGGGTGATAAAAGCGCCAGGACAAGCTTCGGCAAAAACGCAGTTACGGTAACAAATCCATATCGAAGCGAACTTAGGCAGGCAAACGGCCAGAATTATGAGGTACTTTATTATTACACGCATCAAGACCAAAAGGATTGGCCCGGGAAGCGGTTTAAAATACTTGAACGTGAATTGACTCCAGTGGTGTTAAAAGAAGATAAAGTCATTGGATGGGGAAATAAGTTTTTATCAGATTTAAGATAAACGAGATTCTATAAGGCGTGTGAGACATGAAAAAGTTTTTTTTCTGTGCATTTATTCTTTTAATGATTGTTTTCTTGGTTTCAACGGTGAGCCTTCTTTTGCTTGCACACGATTATGATCTATTCGATGATGATGTCGGCATATGGGGATCGGCCTATGCAATATTTCTTGTTTTTTTGATATGGTTCGGGCATGTCTTTTTTAAATACAAACAGGTTCTGCTTGCATTCGTTCTAATTCTGATTGTAATTTCCTGCCTATTTCCACCGTGGCAGGATATTTATCAAGAATATCGAGGTGGTATCAAAAATTGCAAACCTGCGGGGTATGGGTTTATAGTCGTACCACCTGACTGTGCCAATTTTATTGATTTTGGTAGGCTCGGCTTGCAAATAGGATTATTGGTATTTATTGGCTGTTGCGTGAGATACTCTGGATATATATTTCATCAGGAAAAATAAAAAACATTAACAATTTTTTTTAGGGAGATTGATATGAAAAAAACAATAGTAATATCAATAATAGCAGTTTTCGTGACAGGGTGTAATGAGGCAAATCAAAAACGAAAACCTTTTGCAAGTACAGACTTAAAACTTGGTATGCAATTTAGCCAAGTGGAGCAAATATGCAATGGAACTATGGAGTTAGTGTCTTCCGAAACGATACCCGATTCCAATGGTTGCTCTAAAACAATTTATCGTATGTGGCCGAACGAAACAAAAACTCCAATTGGCATTAGATGTATCGCCGGCACACCTTCTGCTGTTTGGGCTGGCGGTAAGGATATCAGGCCGTACTTGCTTACATTTACCACTTATCCGCCGCTGACAAAAGAAGACGTGGACAAACTGATTGAACTTGGAAAAATTGACCCCAATAATCAGGAGACCGCCTATAAAGTATTTGTCGGCTTTGTTTATAACCCGCTTGTCGATGCCCGCATTGATACTGAAGGATACCAAAGGCAATTAGCGGAATATCAGCAATACCTTGCAAATTGGCAAAAAATAACTGAACAAAGGCAACCACCTACAGTGCTTCATCTGGATACGCAGCCAGTGATTATACAACAATTTGATAATTCTCTGGGGGCAATCAACATCAATAAATATAACCCTAATTCACTTGCAAATCCGTATGGCGCTGGGAGTCCGTACAAATCAGACGGATTAATGAACCCTTATAGTCAATACGGAAGCCCTTATAGTAATAAATCCTGGCGAAATCCCTATGCTACGGACGCTCCGAAACTTTATGACTCTCAAGGTAATTACCGGGGTAAATTAAGCTCTAATCCTTACGATCCAGAATCCACGTCCAATCCATATGGCAGATATGGAAGTCGCTATTCGCCGGATAGCATCAATAACCCTTATGGTACCGGGAATCCATATTCCAACGAACCAATTTTTGTGATTCCCTCTCCATAGAAGTTTAGCAATCACAAGGGATAAAATAGCAGTATCAATCCCTATCATTTTTTTGATTTACATGGCTTTGTGATGGTAATGTTCCAATCGCCATTTAAGCCGTTATTTATGAGGCATTGTTTCTCAATTACTAATAAATTCCTCAAAGACCTAAAAAAGTCAGGATGACCCTTGCCCTAATTTGTTAAAATATCTTCACTCGCGTCTAGGGGGAAACGCTATCAGTTCATCTTTCCCACAACCTAGATTCATACGATTTTCTACAAAAAGCCATGCCTTTTTACATGTAAGAGAATTCATTTTTAGCTTGAAATCGGCGCTTTAGATATTTCTAAAGGCCCGAAAAAGTCTGACTTTTCTGACTCTTTGAGAAAAATTCCACAAACCCTTTTTTATATGTAAGAATATTCAGGTTTTATTTCATAAATCATAGAAGTTTTTGGCCGATTTTTACGCAATGAACCAAACAATTACAAAAGGTTTTCCCAAAGACCCAAAAAAGTCCGGGGTTTGTTCGATTATCAATAGTCGCTTCAAAGTGGCTGAAGAGTCTGGATATGTTAAGAAAAATATAAATCTTGATTTGGTCCTAAACACATTTAAACAGCTTTATATTGAATTTTCCCCTGACCCCTACCAAGTATCGGATTTCAAAAATGGCATTTTTTAAGTTATTGTTAAATAACAACTTATAAACAGCAAAAAGGTGTTAACTGTGGCGCGTAGTAATTCCTGCAAAATATTTTATCGTTCTTGTAACAAAGGTAACAAAACCCTACATTTTAAAAAACAAAAAATGATTAATTAGCGGGTCAAAATGTTCGCCGCTTGCCCCGAAAACAAAAGCCAGCAGGTAGATTACTGACTCGTTCTATTCGCCTGTCTATCAGTTCTTTAATATAAAATTCAATAAAGGGTTTGCGTTTCAATTCGTACCCTATCCATCGGGCTGAATGAGGGGAAAACTTAGCTCTTATCGCCGCCTGTGTTGCGTTAAAGTCGATTAGATACTCTAAACAAAAGTTATATCGCTTCGGGGTCATATTGACCGCCAAGATTATATTTAGGCTTTGAGGGTCTTTCACTTTTTCGATTATGGCGGTTTTTATAAAACTGTGCATATTTTGATTTTTCGGCGTTTTCTATAATCTCGATACGCCTGCTTTCTTCGGTTTTCGGCACATTTACGGCAAAGTCTTTGACGTGGTTTCAATGCCTGCCCGCAAGAGCAGATCCTTGCCTGATTTGCTTTGGCCGGCATGTATTGGAAATTGGTTTTTTTAGTATAATCAGTCAAGATGTTTTCAAACCCTAACTGTGCTGCTGTCGGCAAAACGGCTCTTTCAAAATAAGAACATCGCTCGCAGCTCTCGACTTTACACTTATTGCCGAATATACAACCGCCGCGATCTCGGTCGTAATTGGCACAACCTGCCAGCCTGTTCGAAATATCCCCTTTGATAAACCTGATTAGTCCGCAAGTTTTCATTTACCCTGTTCCTGCTGATTTCCGGATTGACTGTTTTCATTGGTTTTCGGGGCTTTTGGGCAGTTTTTGGCCAGTTGACTATATTGCATTTACCTTAAATCCTTATTTAACAAATCCTTATGTTTTTTTAGCTATCGGTTCGAATCCTATCACCCCGACTGCTTTCAAGCAGGTAAACTATGG
The DNA here is from genome assembly GCA_001825665.1 of Planctomycetes bacterium GWF2_41_51. Lineage (GTDB taxonomy): Bacteria > Planctomycetota > Phycisphaerae > Sedimentisphaerales > UBA12454 > UBA12454. Next base: position 49,962 of record MHXZ01000021.1, read on the forward strand.
CCTCGTTTATCTGTTTTTCACGCTCCCGTTGGTCGCTCGATTATTGTTAATCGCAAGAAATTCAAAACAAATGCCAGTTGGCCCCACTGCCTTTAGGCAGGTAAACTAAAACAAAGATGCGTTTGCCTGCGCTTTTCACTCCGCTTGGTCGCTTGGTTCAAATCGGAAAAATGCGCAGGTAAAAAATTGCGCGTTTTGGTGAAGTAAAAAAATTTTTAGTTTTCATAAGTCCTTATTTTACGTTCATCAAACGAAAACGCCTAAAAATACGTAAATAAAAGACTTATGAGCGATTTTCGAAAAATGAACGACTGTAAACAGCTATCAATGCCCCGCTTGTAACGTTTTTAAAAGAAATGAAAAAAAATTAAAAAAATTGTATTTATTTCGATGAAAAATTAAAAAAAATGGTATGAAAAGTATATCAAAATGAAGCGTTTTCTATAGAGGTTCAGGGGAGAGAATTGCTGCTATCGTAGCCAATTCTACAGGGCAGGCGACGGCGCCAAGACACTAAGAAAATTTAAAATGCCACATAGCTTCCCAAAGCCGTGTACTTCGACAGCTAATATTTTGTGAAAATCTAAGAATAGCATAATCTCATTTTTTTTCCGAGTCGGAACGAGACTGGTTTTTCCATCGGCATTGATTGCCCTTTCCTGTCTGAGAAATTTCAATATGTCCGCCCTCGATTTTAATTGCCTTACCATTCACAAGGGAATCTGCGATTTTTTTATTTGCCGAATCGATGATCCTGCCGAAAGTCTGTCTTGAAACTGACATCTTTGCTGCGGCATCGGCCTGATAAAGGCCTTCAAGATAAGCGAGCCTGATAGCTTCGAGTTCATCGACTGTCAAAACAGTCTGCTCAAGACACGACATCGGTACGCCTCTTGGTTTGAAATAGACGACCGAAGGCATTTGTGCAATAATTCTTTGATTTACGGGTCTTGGCATAATCGTCCTGTATTAATGGTCACAGGCGTTTTTACCAGATACAAGCTCATCATTCAAGAATTGTTTTATAACTTCATCGGCATCCTGCGGCTCTATTCCGGCTATCACATTTACATCGCTTTGATTTAACAGGTCAACAGCTCTTTGGCCGATTCCACAGGTAATAAGGCAATTAACGCCCATTTCTTTGAGCCATTTCGGTAAAACTCCGGGTTCGTGCGGCGGCGGTATTACCAATTGTTTACTAATGACTGTTTTTGAATTCTTGTCCACATCAGCGAATAGAAAATTTTCACTATGTCCGAAATGCTGAGAAACTTTGTTCGCGATAAGAGGCATTGCTATCTTCATTTTTAATTTCCTTTTCTAAAAAAACTTATAATTATTTCAGGCAAATTCATACAAAATTTTCTGCCATATAGTTTTTATTTTTTCCGCAATTTCGCAGTCAGTATATTCGATAAGCGCAGCTTTCATTAATTGTGCTTTTGTGAAAGCTTCATCGTAGGGTATTTTTCCTATAACTTTCAGGCCGAGTTCAGCGGCTTGTTGTTCGATAATGCCGCTCATTTCGGGATTAATGTCCGCTTTATTAATGCACACTAACGTTTTAATTTTGAAATTACTGGTAAGCTTTGCTACTCTTTCCAAGTCGTGTTTGCCTGAAAGTGTAGGCTCTGTTACCACAAGAACCAAATCGGCTCCGGTAATTGATGCGATAACGGGGCAACCGATTCCGGGGGAGCCGTCGATAATTATTAAATCTTTATTTTGTTCTTCAGCGATTTTTTTTGCTTCTTTTCGAATCAATGTTACAAGTTTGCCGCTGTTTTCTTCAGCAATTCCTAATTTGGCGTGTACCATGGGTCCGAAGCGCGTATCCGATATGAACCATTCACCATTAACAACTAATCTAAAATCAATAGCGTTTACCGGGCAGAACTCTACGCAGACTTTGCATCCCTGGCAAGCGAAAGAGTCGATTCTGAAGATTGTTGAGCCGGCCAAACCCATCGACTGCTGCATTTCACGGATAAGCGTCCGGTCTCGAACAGAGCAGGAACGTTTGCAATGTTCACAGTTTTCACAATCTTTTAAACCTGATGCCGTCTCATCAGCATTATCATCCTGCACGACGGCTCCAAATCTACAATGTGACAGGCATACGCCGCAACCGATACATTTATCAGTATGAATAAATGCTTTTTTTCCACCTGAAAAATCTGACCTCTTCCTTATCGTCGGCGACAAGACCAGATGCAAATCGGCAGCATCGACATCGCAATCGGCAATCACGGAATTTTGAGCCAATGACGCAAATGCAGCAGCAATGCTTGTTTTGCCTGTCCCCCCTTTACCGCTGATTATGACTAATTCTTTCATAAATTTTTTCTGAGCTTTTGTATGTCTTCATATAATTTTAAAAACTTCTGCCTATAATCGGGTATTGCCTCTACTATCATCACGCCGCGTGAATAATTTTCTGCAATCTTTCGGTCATCGGGTATTTGCAAAAGCACTTCAATATTCTCTTTTTTACAATAATTTATTACCGAATCGTCTCCGATGCCATTTCTGTTTATCGCAACAGCGAAGGGTATTTTTAATTGGCGTATCATACCAACTGCCAATTCCAAATCGTTGAGGCCAAAGGGAGTGGGTTCTGTTACAAGCAGAACAAAATCGCTGCCCTTTACCGCTGTAATTACAGGACACGAAGTTCCGGGCGGCGCGTCTATAATATTAATTATGTCCTCTTGTATTTGCTTTTTGATATGTCTTATCAATGCGGGAGTCTGGATTGCTCCTATGTCGAGTTTGCCGCGGCCAAAATATACACCGTTTGACTTGCCGAATTGTGCTGTTCCGATTTTACGCTGTTTTTCAGTAATAGCTCCAGACGGGCAGATTGCGATACATCCGCCGCAGGAATGGCATAAATTCTCAAAAACTAAAACATCGTTTTGCGAGCTGATGATTGCACAGTATTGACAAAGCTGTCCGCATTTTCCACAACCGGTGCATTTTTTTAAATCTACTTCGGGCACCCCTACTGTAACATCTTCAGTGGTTTCAATATTCGGCTTTAAAAAAATATGTCCGTTAGGTTCTTCGGCATCACAATCAAGATATTGAACCTGTTGGCCAGCGATAGCCAGCGACATTGCGAGATTCGTTGATATCGTGGTTTTGCCGGTACCGCCTTTTCCGCTTGCGACAGAAATAATCATAGGCTTAGTTAAGTTCCTTCCCGGCTATAAGAACATATTGATGTATGCTCCCTGCTTTTTTTATTGAGAAACCTTTTTCCTTAAGGTATGCTTCAATATCCGAAATCGCTGCGCTGCCGGTTGAATGGGTTTTCCCTTCAAGGGCGTGAATTTTGTCAATGACAGCAAAACCCTCTGGGGTAAAATCACTTAAAACAAGTTTGCCTTTATTCGAGAGAATCCGAATCAACTCATCTATGACTTTGTAAGGATTCTGCAAATGATGCAGAGTTTTAATAGAGAAAATTATATCAAAGCTGCCATCAGCAAAGCTTGTTCGTTGTGCATCTTCTATTCTAAAATCGATATTTTTTTCGAGATCGTAATATGCTGAATTAAGCTTAGCGAAATGCAGTTCTTCCTGCGAAATATCGAAAGCAGTAAAAGAATATCCCTGTTTTGCCAGAGCAATTGCAAAATGTCCTTTACCGGTTCCTGCTTCGAGGATCCTGCCATAAAGAGGTTTTGCCTGTTCAAGGACAAAACTTCGTTCTTTGTCTATATCATAGCCAAAACTCTGGTATAGTTTTTTTCGCTCCTGATATTTTTTAAAATTATCCAGCACTTCTTTTTCCAATTGACTTCCTTTATTCAAACAAAAATACCGCTAAGGCAAGCGTGGTTGTCCATTCGTTTTTCCTGCCAATTGCTGTCTGAGTAATATTTGTAGTTTTAATAATCAGCCCGCTTGACTTATATGCCTGTTCTTTTTCCGACCATGCTTTAGTGGGGTCTACTTCAAAACCAAGCGTTGTGCCGAGCATTTCTGCGGCTAAATCTTCGGACATATCTCCGGCCTGTTTTTCGTTCATACCGTGAGCGTGTACTTCACTTAAATATCCCCAGTTGTTGTCATCTTTCGGGAGGGCAACGCCAATCGAGGTGGCGACAATTCTGCCATATTCATTTGTATCCGCTCTTGCCATTACACAATAACAGATGCTTCCGGGCACAAGCATTCTTAATCCTTTTTCCCTGCTGATAATTTTGCATTTTGGAGGAAGAATCGAAGACACCTGCACAAGATTCTGATGCGCTACTCCGGCCTGACGCAGGGCGTTTTCAAAAGATTTCAACTGGTGCCTGTGATGACCAACACCTTTTGTCAGAAAAACCTTTTTGGGAACAAGATTAAGTTTTTCATGCATTATTGTGACTCCTTCACAATTAAGCCAAAAGTTAATTCCTTACTAACAGTTTTCTCCGGCCGATTTGAGCGCATCTTCAACAGTGCCTTTAATTCCGGTGCGAATTTTTATATTCGCGGCAGTAAGCAGTTGTTCAGCTTTTGGGCCACAGCTGCCGGTCAAAACAATTTCCGGTTTTATTTTGATGACTTTCTGAGCAGAAGCAATTCCTGCCCCTGTTAGTGCATTTGCATTATCATTTTCGATTGCTTCGAAACCATCTGTTTCGGTATCGGCAATTATGAAATAAGCCGCTCTTCCGAAATGTTCATCTACTTTTGCCGAAAGAACAGGCGCAGCCGCAGTGATTAAAATTTTCATTTTATAAAAAATCCTTCTACTTTTCAGTCTTTCAATTGCTCAATTTGCGATTTTATTTCTTTAAGTTCCGCTTCGAGAATTTCGGCGTCTTGCCGCAAAGACTGCAATTGATGTTCTTTTGTTATAACCGGAGCTGGTTGAAACCGGGGGTTTCTTGCTCCAAAACGATTTCTTAAGCCCATACCACGGCCTCTGCCGAATCCGCCGGCTACAAATCCTGTACAGCGTCCCAAGCCCCGGCCAGTCATTGGCCCTGCTCCCATTGGACCTGTTCCATTACCAGATGGCATTTTTGTACTCCTTAAAAAGTTTCTACCATTATGAGCTTATGCTCATAACTTGTCAAGAGGAAAAACATATTTTTTTAGAGTCATGATTGACCTGAAATGAATAATTAAGCGGCAAATAGCAGAAAGATTGAGATAACATCTCACGGGACAAGATTGAGGAAATGTGAAATGCAGAAATAGAGATTTCTAAATGAGATATATTAAGGTTTAATATAAACTAAACCCATAAGATTGAATATTGTACATATTCAAGATATAATTTTCTTTTTAATTTATGCACTTCAATAAATAAGCCGAAAAAAAGGATGATGCAACATATCAGCATTTTGAAAATCACAGACAAAATTATTAAGTGAGGAAAATAAAATGTTTAAGAATTTAACGATTGGAAAAAAAATCGCATTTGGGTTTGCTTTGGTTCTAATACTAACTGCTATTATGTCGTTTGCGGGAGTATTCCAAATCAGCGCAGTGGATAATGGTGTGCAGGATATTGAGAATGTTCATATGCCGCTTATCATAGTACTGAGAACAACAGATGCTGCCAGTTATGCACAATACCTGCATTTAAGTGAGTACGCTGCTAATGAAAAGAAATCAGATTTGGAAGCTTTTGCCGAACGCAGTAAAGAAGCTCTCGAAGCTCTTACAAATGCTGAAGAGATTATCGCAAAAGATAAAGAACTTGCTGCGATGGGATGGCGAGACGCTATAAATCAAGTTTCAAATGAATACGGTGCTTATAGCGCAAATTGTCAAAAATTAATTGCGATACTTCAAGACACAGCAAAGAACGAAGAAATGATTAAAGCGGGCGCTTATAGTGTACATGCTTCGTTCGAACCTTTTATGGAAAAATTAGACGCATTTATTGCCAAGAATGAAGAAGAGGCAAACCGAGTTACTGAAAATTGCGCAAGTGTAGCGAATTCAGCAAAGATGATGCTGATTAGTATCGGTGCGGCATCGATAATCATAGGGACAATTCTTGCTTTCTTTATTTCCAGAGGTGTAATCAGGGCTTTGAAGAGAATTATTACCAGCCTTACGGAAGGTTCCCAGCAGGTAGCATCGGCATCGGGTCAGGTATCGAGCGCTTCGCAATCTCTCGCTGAAGGAGCTACAGAACAAGCGGCAGGTCTTGAGGAAACATCTTCAAGTCTTGAAGAGATGTCTTCAATGACAAAACAAAATGCTGACAACGCTCAACAGGCAAACACTCTCGCATCGGAAGCTCGCAAAGCTGCAAACGAAGGCACGGAAGCGATGAATAGAATGAGCAGCGCGATTAAGGATATTCAAAAATCATCTGATGAAACAGCAAAGATTATCAAGGTCATCGATGAAATAGCTTTCCAGACTAACCTCCTTGCATTGAATGCGGCAGTTGAAGCTGCTCGTGCAGGTGAAGCTGGCAAGGGCTTTGCAGTTGTCGCTGAAGAAGTTCGCAACTTGGCAATGCGTTCAGCGGAAGCAGCGAAGAACACTGCCAATATGATTGAAGAATCTGTAAAGAATTCAAAGAACGGCGTTGATATAGCTACAGAAGTCGGCAAAGTTCTTGAAGAGATAGTACAGGGCATCGGCAAAACAACCGACTTGGTCGGTGAGATAGCTGCCGCTTCATCTGAGCAGGCACAAGGCATTGATCAAGTCAATACCGCTGTCGCACAGATGGATAAAGTAACGCAGCAGAACGCAGCGAATGCTGAAGAGTCAGCGAGCGCATCAGAAGAACTAAGCGCACAAGCTGAACAGATGAACAGCATAGTACAAGAGCTGGTAAATCTTGTCGGCGGAGCTTCGGTAAATAATCAGCAAAACAGCTTCAGAGAGAAAGCTCACCAGTCTGCATCAAAACAGACACATAAGTTGACAAGTTTTGACCATACGATTCACTCATCCCGGGTATTCGCATAACTGTTCTAAACGAAATATTTATTTTGAGAGGGACAGGAGGAAGTCGCGGATCTGGCCGGCGATTTTTACGAGGTCGTCAAACGTTGTAGGCTTGACTAAATAAAGGCATCGGCTTATATCGAAACCTTCGAGAACATCACGGTCGGCGTTTGAAGAGGTAAGAACAACCAATGGGATATTCATCAGGTTCGCATCATTTTTGATTTCCTTCATAATGTCGCGGCCTGAGACTCCGGGCAAATTCAAATCAAGAATAATCAGGTCTGGACGAGAAGCACGCTGATATCGCCCTCGAAGTAAAAGGTAATTCAGGGCATCAGTACCATCGCTGAGGACGTCTATGCGATGAGTAAGGCCGACCTGGGCGAAAGCTTCCTTTATCAAAAGAATATCGCCAATGCTGTCTTCGACCCAAAGGATTTTTAAATCATCTTTTTTCATTAAAGTTCTTTAATAAGATACCACTTGAGAGGTATATTCTAATCAGGCAATTTTATGAAATGTACGGTGGATAGTCAATTATTATTGCAGCCAATGTAAAGCGAATTCAGCCAGGTCGAGGAAGTTGATTATTCCATCGGCATTGGGCTGGGGCGCGATATCTGCTGACGGAGTGCCTGGGGTCTGGAGCCATTGATTCGCCATTATAGAAAGGTCAGCAAAATCTACTACACAATCGGGATGAAAATCTGCGATGCCGGCACATTGTTTTGAATAGACAAGGTCTGACCACGGACTTTCGGATAAATCATTTTGCGCTCTGACCCTATACCAGTAAGTTTGGCCGCTGGTTAGGCCGCAGAATTCACAACTTGTACCAATTATGGATTCAATGCTGCTTTCAATCGCTTCAAAAGATGAATCTGTGGAACACTGGGCGTGATAAGTTTGCGCGTAAGGAATTGTGTTCCATGAAATTGTGTTGCACAGGCCCGGCGTAGTATCCGGTTCGGCATCGATGATTGGTGATTGGAGTTCGGGCATGCAAATTGTAAAAATAACATTAGGTACGTTGGCACTGCATGAAACTGCCGGGGAAGATGTGCCTGACCAATTTAGCGGGTCGCCGTAAGCGCTGTTTGAATTCGCGTAAACGGTTCTGTTTCCGCCTGGGATGGAGGATTTGCATTCGCCCGAAGTTAAGCCGGAAGAATTGTTAAAACTGAAATCGACTAAAAGATTGTCAGTGCCGTTGTATTCGAAAGGAGTATCAAAATTAAAGATGCGCCAGCCAGTCTGGCCTTTCGGTTCATCGGACTGGTAAACGATTGTCCAATCATTAGACTCTAATGCGCAGGAAGTGTAAACGCTTTTTGATGTATGTTTCATACGAATCGTCCAGTCGTTTAAATCCAAACCCGGAGCAGTGGTGACGAAAAGCTGTAAAGCGGAGATGATGCCGTAAGAGCCGATTTCGTCTGCGAGATAAATTACCTGCGTTCTGCTGTCGTGGTAAAATGTTCGCAACGGATAATTCCATTCTGATGAGGCTGAGCCTATCGCGGGGTATTGGCAGCCATCGAGGGTTTCAATTGCATTTGCGAGATTGACGCGGGGCTTTGTGATTGCGACTTTCGGGTCTGTGAGATAATCGCCAGTCGAAGCGAGTATGCTTCTGACCTGGGCGGGAGTGAGGAAATTGCCCGTGATATTAATTGCGGCAGACTGGAGACAGGCGACGGCTCCTGCGGCATAGGGAGCGGCTGCGGAAGTTCCGCCGAAAGAAGTGTAATAATCGCCGGTAGTGTAACCTGATGCACCGACAATGTCTGTTGTGTGGGCGCGATTGGAGGGAGCGAAGAGGTCGAGAATCGAAGCGGAGTTTGAATATGAAGTAACCATATCGGCATACGTGGAATCTGAAGCAGACCAGTCTGTTGAACAACCAGCCGATGGGGACTTTGTCGCGCAGGAAGATGAATCGACGCAGACGGTAACGGTGCCAAAGGATGAATCGTAAACTGCGCCGACGGCGATGGTGTTTATGAGGCATGAAGGGGAAGTAATTTGAGTGCAATAGCCATCGTTGCCGGAGGAGACTAAAATTGTAATGCCGGCGGAAACGGCGTTGTTGGCGGCGGCGGAATATGAAGAATAAGAATTGTCGCAATATGAAGAATAACCGGTGCTGCTGCCGAGGCTTGTGCTGATGACGAGGATTGGATTTTCGGGGTCATCGTATTTGTGTGAGACGCACCAATCCCAGGCGGCGATGACTTTGTCACTGTAAATTGTTCCTGCGCTGTTTTCAACTTTGAGGGCGTAAATTTTAGAGGCCGGTGCGACGCCTCCGATGTAACTGCCTGTTGAGCCGAGGTCGCCAGCGGCAATGCCGGCACAGGATGTTCCGTGCGCATCGTTTGTAGAAGGATACGGGATTGAATCTGAATCGCCGAAGTCGTAGCCGCCGATGACTTTAGCGTTTGGGAACTCCGCTTCGCCGAGCATCGGATGCGTGTAGTCAACGCCCGTATCGCAAATCGCGATGGCGACGCCCTGACCATCATAGGTTGAACGATATACAGATGCGTTCATTAAGGGGATGCCCTGCGCGAGATGCTTTTGCATGATTTCAACGGGTTCGATGGATTTGACGTTTGGGTCTGCCAATAAAACATCAAGGGCTTCGGGGGTTAGTTCGCAGGAAAAAGCGGCGTGATTTTCGAAACGCGAGCGAAGTTTCAAATGGCGAGAATTGAATTTGTTCAAGATTTTATTTTGGCGGTCTTTAACCTGCGCGTGCAATTTTTTAAGTGAATCTTTTGAACGCCAATTAACTTTTTTGTGCTCCAGCATTTCGGGGCGGCGAAGATTGACGATGACTTTAATCTTATCTGAAGAATCTTCTAATTGGGCAAAAATTTTGTCAGGATTGAGAAGTTTATCTTCAAGGATTGTTTCAGGGCAATTGCAATCTGAAGCGGAGCGTGAATCAGAAACCAGAACGGTAATAAACAAAACCGTTAATAAAAACAGCTTGATTTTTATTTTCGATGCCGGCATTGTTATATTATACCTTAAAGCGAATTTCTAATCAATAAAGGTTAGCTGAAATAAAGATATTTTAAATCAGCGAATTAAAGCATTTAAGTATAAGAGATTCAATTATCGAACTGAATGTCGCTTAAGACTAACTGGACAGAAGGGTTACCGTAAAAATTGTCAATCTGGGCTTCGAAGGCGATGTTGAAAAATTCGTTTTCGAGTACCTTTTTTTCGAGATGAGCCATTCCAAAACCAATGCAGCGGAGACTTGCGGAATTGTCGGAGATGACTAATTGCAGATGGTCGCCATTGACGCCGACTTTTTTAGGGGAAGCGGAAAGCCTGACACCCCTTGCGGCGAAAACCGGCGCGGGATTGCCTCGGCCGAATGGGCCGAGAGATGAAAATAATCTTACCGCGGGAACTGATAAATCTTTGAGTGAGCAGACGGCATCGATTTCGAGTCTGCTGATGAATTCAGAATCTTTCCAATTTGAGGCGGCGTAATTTTCAAAGGCTTGCGAGAAGTCGTCGATTTTCGCGGCATCGATAGTTAAACCTGCGGCCATAGCGTGTCCGCCAAAAGTATTCAACTGTTCTTTGCAGGATGTGATTGCCTGGAGGATGTCAAAACCTTCGATGGAACGCGCGGAGCCTTGTGAACGGCCATTGGAAATATTGAAAAGGATTGTCGGTTTGTAAAATTTATCGACTAATCTTGCGGCGACGATTCCAATGACGCCGGTGTGCCAGTCATCGCTGGAAAGGACGATTGTTTTGCGGTCGGGATGATTTAGGCCGCGTTCGGCCATCATCGCACAGGCGTGCTTGACGATTTTCTTTTCAAGCTGCTGGCGCTGCTTGTTCTGTTCTTTCAAGTACTCGGCGATTCGAATCGCTTTTAAACTGTTGTCGCTGGTCAGAAGCTCGACGGCGAGACGGGCGTGGCCCATTCTTCCGGCGGCGTTTAGAACCGGAGCAAGGCAATAGCCCATGTGGAAACTGTCGATAGCCTGCCCTTTTATGTTTGCGGCGGCGATGAGGGCTTCTATGCCGGGGAGTTTTGAATCTGCGATTGCGCGAAGGCCGAAACTGCTGATGATCCTGTTTTCGCCTCGAAGGTCAACGACATCGGCAATTGTGCCCATTGCGGCAAATATTGTTGCGTTAATCAGATATTGACGCAGATGCTGGGGAGTTGTCCCACCGCCCTTTAGGCGATTGACGACTGCCCACGCAAGTTTGAAGGCGACTGCTGCGCCGGAACTTGACTGGGCGGGATAATTCGGGTCGAGATTGGGATGTACAATGGCGACAGCTTCGGGAAGCCGGCCATCGGGTGAAGGACGGTGATGGTCGGTGATAATTAAATCCAGACCTTTTTCACGCGCAAAAGGCGTAGTTTTGAAAGCGGTTATGCCGCAATCGACGCTGATGAGCAGGTTCGCCCCGCCTGCGATAATCTGTTCTATCGCCTCGATGTTCAGGCCGTAGCCTTCGTCGATGCGATGAGGAATATAATAATCGACTTCGGCGCCGAGAAGCCGGAAAAGGCCGTGCAGAATTGATACGGCGGTAATGCCGTCAACATCGTAATCGCCGTAAATCACAATCCTCTGCTTTTCTTTTATGGCTTTTTCTATCCGGTCAACAGCGGGAATAACGCCGGGCATAAGCTCGGGTTCGATCAGGTCGGAGAGTTTGGGATTGAGAAAGGTTCGGGCCTCTTCGATGGTTGTAATCTGCCGATTATAAAGAATCTGGGCCAAAACAGGGGAAATTTTCAGTTCATTTATGAGAGAGGCAGACTGGGGCTGAGCGGGGAAAATTTGCCATTCGACCTTCTGCATCCTTGCCGATAAACGCATTATTTACCTTATTTTAAATTTAATATTTTAGGGTATCTCTAAAAATTAGTATTTTTATGTGCATTTCAATGCACTTACGATTATTTTAGCTCTTTGGCATTCAAATATATTATTCCA
>MHXZ01000022.1 GCA_001825665.1 Planctomycetes bacterium GWF2_41_51
GATTTTTTTTAAGTTTTATTGGAATGTTGTACATTTTGTATAAACAAACCAAAAATAAATGATAGATAATGACTATATATTTGAATAATTTTGTTGTGAGCCAGTTCGACCCGCTCAGACCGCTTATACCGGTTAAGCTGTTCGATTTGAAATTCGGTGATTACACTGTCGGCGTCAGCAACCACATGTTTATGATTGCAGCGGCAGGCGTTTTATTATTATTTCTGCTCCCTTTAGCGACACGCAAAAAAAGACTGGCGCCGAAAGGATTTCAAAATCTTATTGAGTCGATTTGCGTTTTTCTGCGTGAAGAAGTCGCAAGGCCTGCACTGCACGAAAACACTGACCGTTTTATAAGCTTCATCTGGACAATGTTCTTTTTTATTTTAACTCTCAACCTTCTTGCTCTTGTTCCGAGCGATTCTATAATATACCTCGTTACAGGTAAAAAAAATCATTTCGGCGGCCCCGCTACCGCTAATATCTGGATTACCGGCGGATTGGCGATTACCACTTTTTTCGTAAGTCATATCGCAGGAATAAAAAAGCAGGGAATTAAAAACTATATTGTTAATTTTATCCCGCCTGTTCCCTGGCCGTTAATACCCTTGATTTTCTTTCTCGAACTGATTACCGCTTTTGTTCGTCCCTTTGCGCTTGCGGTAAGGCTTTTTGCAAATATAGTTGCAGGCCATACGCTTATCGCGACTCTGGTTGGTATGATTGTTGTATTCAAAAGCTATGGTATAGCTGCCGCTTCTGTCGCGGCAATTGTTGCGATGTCTTTTCTTGAACTTTTAGTAGCGTTTATACAGGCGTATATTTTTACACTCCTGTCAACATTGTTTATAAGTTTTTCAATAACAAATGAACATTAATTTTTTTGGAGAATCAATATTATGGATGTAATGACAAGTACATTAGCTTTAACAGAAGGCGGCAGTCTGGCAATTTTCGGCGCTGCAATAGCTTGCGGCCTTGCGATTATAGGCGCAGCTATCGGTATCGGTATGATCGGCGGAAAAGCACTCGAATCTATGGCACGCCAGCCGGAAGTTGCAGGACGAATTTTTTCTGCGATGATTATTGCCGCTGCCCTTATCGAAGGCGTTACTTTTTTCGCTCTGCTGGTATGTTTCTTAATACCTTTCTGGCTCAAATAACAGGAAATAAAATGAACAGAAAAATTATAACAGCAATTGTTTTTGCGTTATTTTTTGTCCGCGCAGCCGTTGCGCAGGAACCGGTAAGTCACGAACCTGAAAGCATTTTCAGCGGAAGTCTGGCTGATGCAATATGGACCGTCGTTACTTTTGCAGTTCTGCTTATTGTCCTCGGAAAAGTCGCCTGGAAACCGATGCTTAAAAATCTGCGAAAGAGAGAAGATACAATTAAACAGCAGCTTGATGATGCCGAAAATGCAAAAATCAAGGCGCAGGAACTTCTCGATGGTTATAAAAAGCAGAGCCATGAAGTAATTGAACAGGCAAATCGATACGCAAGTCAGACCGGAAAAGAGATTATCGAACAGGCTCGTAAAGAAGCCGTTGCGATAACCCAGAGAGCAACATCGGAAATCAGCAACGCGCAGAATATGGCTTCGCAGCAATTGTGGCATATGGCTGGTAATATGCTTCTGTCAATCAGCCATGAAGTGCTCGGACGAACTATAACGCCGGAAGACAATAAACGGCTTATTCACGAAGCAATCGGCAAACTTCAGGAAGAAAGTCTCAAAAATGTCTGAGTCTGACAAAACTTATCAAATAGCTGAAGTTTACGGCAATGTGCTTTTCGAGATTGCCTCCGAACAGGGAATTATCGAAGATATAAAATCAGACCTCGATGAGATTGATAAGTTTATCTTCGCTGAAGGCTCGTTTTTGGAATATATGACTTCGCCTTATTTTGCAGTCGAGCAAAAAAAAGATTTGTTGGAAAAATTGTTTGCGGGCAGACTTAATGAATTGACATTGAGATTTTTGCAGACGGCAGCTATGCACAACCGGCTCGGAATATTATTCGATATTATTAAAAAATTTACAAGGCTTTACAAAAAATCGAAAGGCCATCGTGAGATTTGGATGACCGTGGCAAACGCACTTGACCAGAATGAAATAGATTCCGTTAAGGCATCACTATCGGCCACTTTAAACACTGATAAAGTTACTTTGCAGTTCAATGTTGAGCCGGCCATTCTCGGCGGAGCTATTATTAGATATGAAGGAAAAATGATTGATAATTCAATCAGAACCAGACTCAATCATGCGGTAGATACGATTATTTCTCACGGCAGGAATACAGGAAAAAGTATATGAAACTTGATATCAGCGAATTAAGCAATATTCTAAAACAGGAAATCAGCCAGTATAAAAACAAACTCGATGTTACGGCTGTCGGACGCGTTGTGGAAGTCGGCGACGGAATCGCGAGAATCTACGGCCTGCAAAACGCTATGGCCGGAGAAATGCTGATGTTCGAACACGGCATCAAAGGTGAAGTTTTCAACCTCGAAGAAGATTCGATAGGCGCTGTCATTTACGGCGATTTCATTAAAATCAGGGAAGGCTCTGATGTCCATTCAACAGGCCAGCTGCTTTCTGTTCCTGTCGGCACCGAACTTCTCGGCAGAGTCGTTAATCCTCTTTGCGAGGCAATTGACGGCGGACCTGAGATTAAAACCGCTTCAACCAGATATGTTGAGTTCGATGCACCCGCAATCGCGCAGCGTCAGCCGGTAAAAAAACCTTTGCAGACAGGTATTAAAAGCATCGATTCGATGATTCCCATCGGCCGCGGACAGCGCGAGCTTATTATCGGCGATCGCAAAACAGGCAAAACAGCAATAGCCATAGATACGATATTAAATCAGCAGAACCAGAATGTTATTTGCATTTATGTTGCGATTGGCCAGAAGGAATCAACGGTTGCGGAAGTAATCGAAATCCTCCGCAAAAATGGCGCAATGAGTTATACAATTGTAATTACCTCCCCCGCTTCGGACTCCGCTTCTATGCAGTACATCGCTCCGTACGCAGGCTGCGCTTTGGCGGAATATTTTATGTATGAACACAAACGCGATGTATTATGCGTTTACGACGATTTAAGCAAACACGCCGTCGCATACCGCCAGTTAAGTCTTCTGCTTCGCCGTCCTCCGGGAAGAGAAGCTTATCCGGGCGATATTTTCTATCTGCACAGCAGACTGCTCGAACGCAGCGCAAAACTTTCAGAAAAACTCGGCTCCGGTTCGATGACCGCTCTGCCGATTGTCGAAACACTCGAAGAACAGGTCTCGGCATATATACCGACAAATGTTATTTCAATTACCGATGGACAGATTTATCTTAAAAGAGATTTATTCCTTTCAGGCATAAGACCTGCCGTTGATGTCGGTACAAGCGTCAGCCGCGTCGGCGGAAATGCTCAGGTCAGCGCGATGAAAAAAGTCGCATCAAAATTAAGATTGAACCTTGCATCATATAATGAACTGCTTAACTTCGCTCGTCTCGGCACAGAGCTTGATTCTGCCGCCCAGTCGCAGCTCGATAGAGGCGCTCGAATGGTTGAACTGCTCAAACAGCCCCAGTTCTCGCCTTTGAACGTAGGTGAACAGGTAATCACTATTTTTATCGGCTTAAGCGGCATTGTAGACGATATCGATGTAAAGAATGTAGCGAAGTTCGCACAGTCATTTATTCAAAGATTAAAATCTGAACACGGCGATTTTATAGACGAAATCAACACTACCGGCAATTTCTCCGATGAGCTTGCCGCAAAAATAACTGAAGAAATAAAAATTTTCAAAGAAGCGAATAAAATTACAGGCTAATGGCAGGAATAAGACAAATTTTGCAGCGCCGCAAAGCGGCTGACAGCATCAGGCGAATCACTCGCACTATGGAGATGGTCTCTACAGCAAAGTACAGAACCTACCATAACAGAAGAGACGCCGTTGCCGACTACGAAAACGCCCTTTCACAGATTGGCTACCTGCTTGTAACATCGCAGAAACCCGTTGACCATCCGCTCCTTAAGCATAATGATGCAAACCGTTCCGCTGTTTTGGCTGTCGGCTCGGCTCGCGGATTATGCGGCGCATATAACAACCACATTTTGCATCTGCTCGAAGTGCATATAAAAAATGCTTCACGTTTCGGCAGAGATTTGGATATCTATGCTACTGAAAGCAGACTCCTGAATCTGCTGAATTATCGCGGCATCAAGCCGAAAAAAATCTATCCGAACATAGACAAATCGCTTGAAGGTTTTGGCATAGATGAAATTACAGATACATTTATAGAACAGTATATAGCCGGGAAAATCGACACCTTCGACATTGTATATATGCAGTATTTTTCTGCTTCGAATCAGAACGTGCAGACGATGACTATTCTTCCGCTGACTGAATTGATTGACAATCTTACTACAAGTTTGACCGCGATTTGGCCTTATGATATTTCTTTCGAAGAGTTTTATCTTTCACCAGATGCTTTCGAGGTAATCAAAGGTCTCGCACGAATTATCGTTCGCGCTTCGATAGAATTTTGTTTTATGGATGCCGCTCTAAGCGAGCACCTCGCACGTATGGTCGCGATGAGAAGCGCAACTGAAAACGCTGAAAATATGATTAAACAACTGACAAATGAATATAACTCAGCCAGACAAAGCCAGATTACCGGCGATTTACTCGATATTGTTGGCGGAACCGGAGCTCTTACTTAATAAAAATAGAAAAAATTCAGGACTAATAAAAAAATGAAAAAAGGCAAACTCATACAGGTAATTGGCAGTGTATTCGATGCTAAATTCGATTTGCACGATGTGCCCTCGGTACATAATGCCGTCGTGATATCTACAAACAGCGGAAAAAAATTGTACGGCGAGGTGCAGCAGCATCTCGGTGACGGCAAAGTTCGCGCTATCGCGATGGGCAGCACACTCGGCCTTCACAGGGGTCTTGAAGTTTTGGATACCGGTGCCCCGCTGACAGTGCCCGTCGGAAAAGAAACACTCGGCAGAGTTCTAAATCTTCTTGGCGAACCAATCGACGAGGGCGGACAGATTTTGACTTCTTTAAAGCGTCCCATTCATCGCCATCCTCCGAAACTGTCAGAACTTTCAGCAAAATCTGAAATGTTCGAGACAGGCATCAAGGTTATCGACCTGCTTTGCCCATTCGTAAGAGGCGGCAAAACTGGCCTCTTTGGCGGTGCAGGCGTCGGCAAGACAGTCATCATTCAGGAACTCATCGCACGTATCGCGACCAAGCACGGCGGATATTCAGTTTTCGCAGGTGTCGGTGAACGTACACGCGAAGGCAACGACTTATGGCTCGAAATGAAGGATACCAAAATTGGCGATACGAACGACACAGTGCTTAATCACACCTGCCTTGTCTTCGGCCAGATGAACGAACCGCCGGGTGCAAGATTGAGAGTCGCTCTTACAGCAATGACTCAGGCAGAATACTTCAGCGAAAGCGGCGTTGGCGATACGCTTCTTTTCATCGATAATATTTTCAGGTTCTCGCAGGCAGGCTCCGAAGTTTCCGCACTCCTCGGCCGCATTCCATCGGCAGTTGGTTATCAGCCGACACTCGCAACCGAAATGGGCGAACTACAGGAACGCATCACCTCCACTCTTCGCGGCTCTATTACTTCCGTCCAGGCTATTTATGTACCTGCCGACGATTTGACCGACCCCGCGCCGGCAACGACCTTTACGCATCTCGATTCTTTCGTTGTGCTCAAACGTTCGATTACGCAAAAAGGTATTTACCCTGCCGTTGACCCCCTCGAAAGCTCTTCGCGTATTCTGGACGAAAACATCGTCGGAAAAACACATTACGATACCGCGCAAACCGTTCTCGAATATCTCCAGCGTTATCACGACCTGCAGGACATCATCGCAATCCTCGGCGTTGACGAATTAAGCCGGGAAGACCAGACTATTGTCGCGCGTGCAAGAAAACTCGAAAGGTTTTTCTCGCAGCCGTTCCTTGTTACGTTCCAGTTTACCGGCCTTAACGGCAAATACGTCGATAAAGCCGATACGATTGAAAGCTGCAAACAGATTTGCGAAGGAAAATGGGACAGCCTCCCCGAAGAGGCGTTTATGTATGTCGGCACAGTAGAAGATGCCGCGCAGAAAGCCGCACTGCTTACGAGTAAATCAAAATAATGTCTGATTTCACTAAACCATTAAAATGTGTGATTATCTCACCGGCAGGAAAACTGCTCGACTGTTCCGCTGTTGGTGTAACTTTTATCGCACACGACGGCAGTGTCGGCGTCCTGAGCAATCACATGCCTATGCTCTGCGAACTCGGTCTGGGCATTATGGAAGTCGAACTCGTTTCTACAGCCCCCAAAACAACTCCAAAAAAATTCGCTCTCATCGATGGCGGCTTCGCGCTTATTCATTCTAATATGATTAACATAATCGCAAATGATGCCGTTCCGGGCTGGGACTTGAAAAAAGAGAAGATTGACATTCTCATTGAAAGCGGCAAAAAGAAAATTAAAGGTGTTCCGGAAACTTCAGAAATTTACACGCATCAAACCAAAAAGAACGCCCTGCTCGAAAAGCTTGTTGCTATAGCTGGTTAAGTTTTTATTTTTGATATTATTTAAAAGTTGAACAATGAAAAATCTGATTTTAGACGGACAATGGCAATTCAAAAAATATCCTGTTACCGCTCGCAGAATGCGCGACCTCGACGAAGGCGACTGGCTCAACTGTACAGTGCCGTCCTCGATTTTTTCCTGCCTCATCGATGCCGGAGTTATCGACCGCAAATCATTCGACAATAATCCTGAAGAGCATTTACAAATCAGTCTCGACCCGTGGATTTTCAGAAAAACTTTCGACCTGCCGGAAAATTTTCTCACAGATAAAGTCGAACTGATATTCGACGGCCTCGATACCTATAGCAGCATTTGGCTCAATGGAAAGCTTCTTGCCAAAACAGATAATATGTTCTGCCAGTGGCGTTTCGATGCTGTTGAATTGAAGCCAAAAAGCAATGAATTGCTTATAAAATTCGATTCTGCCGTTGAAGAAGGTCAGCGTTTATTCAATCGTTTTGGAAATCTTGGCGACAATGTAATGTCAAGCTGCTCTATCAAGACCAGGCCTTATGTCCGCAAAGCACAATGCCAGTTCGGCTGGGACTGGGCACCTGCGATGCCCGGCTGCGGCATCTGGCAGTCTGTCCGCCTTGAAGCTTTTGATAAAGGCTGCATTCGCGATGTACAGATTGCCACGATAGATTGCGACAAATCGAATGCTGACATAAAAATATCCGTGCAGGCTGATAAATTTACGCAAAAGTCTTATTCGGTAAAGATAAACATTTTTGATCCTTCAGGCATTATCGCCGCACAGACAAGCCTCGAATTAACCGGCAACCAGAATTCTACCGTAATAACAATCAAAGACCCGCAGCTTTGGATGCCGCGAGGTTATGGAAGTCAGCCGCTGTATAAAGTGCAGACACAGCTTATCTGCGATAATGAGTCTGTCGATTCGGTTACCAAAACATTAGGCATACGAACAGCCAAAGTCAATCAAACACCAGACGAGTTCGGCACGAGTTTCCAGTTTGAAATCAATCATCAGTCCGTTTACGCAAAAGGTATAGACTGGATTCCAATTACGCTGCTGATTGGTTCTGCAAAAAAAGAAGATTATGAAAAACTTATCTCGCTGGCAGTTGACGCAAATGTAAATTTCATCCGTGTCTGGGGCGGCGGATATTTCGAGACCGATACATTTTATGAAATTTGCGACAGACTTGGAATCCTCGTATGGCAGGATTTTATGTTCGCCTGTTCCTACTATCCCGACCGTCAGTGGTTTATGGATATGATAAAAAAGGAAGCTGCGCAGAACATTATACGCCTTCGCAATCATCCTTCGCTTGTTATATGGAGCGGCAACAACGAAATAGACTGGCTGCACACTATGTTTACTTCTAAAGGTAAAAGATTCTATGGCAGGAACATCTATCATAGTCTTCTGCCGGAGATTGTCCGCGAGCTTGACCCCAATCGCGATTATATCTATTCGACGCCATTCGGCCCGACAAATGACCCGAACACGCCCAACTGCGGAACCGTGCATCAGTGGAACATCTGGGCGGGAATGCGCCCGACGGATGATTATCTCAAAGTAATTCCGCGATTTGTTTCCGAATTTGGTTTCCAGGCTCTGCCCTGCAGAAAAACGCTCGAAGAACTTTTCGATATCAAGGATATCCACTCGGCGTCAGTATCGCTCGAAAAGCACGATTACCAGCCGCACGGCACGAATAGAATTTTATTTTACATCAATGAATTATTCCCCGCCCCTGCAAATACCGATGAGTTGATTTACCTGTCGCAGGTTACACAGGCTCGCGCGATCAGGAAAAACGTCGAACATCTGCGCAGCAATTCACACATCAATTCGGGCGTTATCTATTGGCAGCTCAACGATTGCTGTCCGTCGATAAGCTGGTCTGCGCTTGATTACAAGAATCGGAAAAAGGCTTTATATTACTACACAAAGAAATGTTACGCGCCGTTCATTGTTTCAGCTTCCGCGCAGGTTACGCACCATCGTCCGCAGTATTCTACCATAGACGCAATTACCGTATCAGCCGTGAATCACACGCTTTCGCAGCAGACCGCAATGCTCGTATGCAGACTTACCGATGCGGATTTGAATATTATGGATGAATTCAGCAGGCCTTTGTCGATTAGTCCCGGCACAGTGGAAAAAGTACTGCTGCCAAAGTCTTTCACTGCCGAAAAGAACCGGAACAATGCTTTTATTCACATCCAGATACGCGGCGACAAAGAAGTTCTTGCTGAAAACGCATTTTTCTTCGTACCGGATAAATATTTTAATTTCGCACCGGCAAATATCGTAACAAAAGCTGAAAAAATTGATGAGCTTAATTGGAATTTAACTGTCAGCAGCAATAAACTGACTAAAGATGTTTGTTTAGATTGCGATTTTGACGCCGAGCTTAGCGATAATTTTTTCGATATATTGACGGCTGAACCTGTAAATATTAAAATTAAAACTGATATGCCTCTTAATGAAATCACCGGCCGAATCAATATTCGTTCAGTAAATTCGATTATTACCAAAATAGGATAACAGAAATGTATACTTGTCCGAATTGCCAAACCGATTTAAAACGGGTGCGAAGCAAATTCGGACTTTTCTGGATTTGTCCTTCCTGCAAAGGACGTGCGATTACAATCGAAGTTATTCGTAAAGTTATCTCGAGGTCAATTGTAAACAAACTCTGGCAAAGAACCATCACCGGTGAATTTCTCCAAAAAAGAAATTGCCCTTCCTGTACACTTCCTATGAGCGAAATCCCTCTTGCGGCAAATGAACATACGACTTATCTCGATGTATGTCCAAAATGCCATATCATCTGGTTCGATGATTCCGAGTATCAGCAGCTTCCAAAAATTCCTGTCGAAAAGAATTCTGAAAAAGAAATGTCGCTCAAAGCTCGTCAGGCCTTAGCAATCGCCGAAGTGCAAATGATGGGTGAACGGAGGCAGGAAAATATGCCTCTGGAAGATATTGATGATTTGCCGTTGATGCTGCCCGCGATGTTTGGTTTACCAATTAAAGACTATGACGAAGGGCTTGAAAGTTATCCTGTTGCTACATGGATTCTGGCAGGAATTATCACTGTCATAGGAATTATCGGCATTATGAGTCATTGGAAAATGATTAATTTTATTGACTATAAAGATATGGTGAAATTCTGGGGTTTGATTCCTGCAGAATGCAGTCGCTGTCACGGCCTGACATCTGTCACTTCATTTTTTCTAAATAGTAATTATTTAATTTTTGCCGGAAATCTTTATTTTCTTTTAATTTTTGGTGAAAATGTGGAGGATGTTCTTGGTAAATGGCGTTATTTATTATTGATTTTTTGTGCCGCTCTTATAGGCGCTGTGCTGCACGTTATCTCAAACAAATATTCAACAATCCCCTATGTCGGAGCCAATGCCGGTATAACAGGAATCATCGCTTATTATGCACTTAGGTTTCCAAAGTCACAAGTCAGGTTTCTATTCCGTTTCGGCGGCCATATCCATTGGTTTACCCAGCCTGCGATTATGGCGTTTCTTGGCTGGGTAGTTTTACAGTTCATACTTGCTTACAAGCAAATACATGGTTTGAACGATGCAAAAGCGATATCAAGCATTGCAAACGTCGGCGGTGCGGCAGTCGGTTTGATTTTCTGGATTCTGACTCGCTCAAAAATTTCTGAAACTAACCAAACATCTTGACCAAATAAATGTTGCAGGTATAATTCAAATTACATCAAAAATTGCTATATCGATAAATATTCAATATTTTTCAAGGAGAAAAAATGAACACTGTCATTGAAAACGTATCGGTCATTGATAATGCACAAAAATTCCAGGACCTGCTGGACATCAGGGAAAATAACACTCCTTATTTTTTTGAAAAAATATTTGCCGCTAAGAGCTGGAGTGAAAAAATAATAGCAAAAAGAAAATTCAAGCTGTTGAAAAAAATACACAATCAGATTGAATCTATGCTGTACGAAGACGAAAAAATTTGTTTTTTGACCTCAGGCGTTCAGCAGTCGTTTGTCGAATCAATTTTCCTCGGCAATCTGGCTTATTATATAAATCGCAGGGCATTTATTTGTACAACCCATCGCATAATTATAATACAGATTAGTGTAGGCAATAAACCAATGTCGCTGTTGGCGCAAATTGATTATGCAGCTATCGATAAAATCGAAAGTAAATTAACAGGAAAATGCAAAATTAAATTTAAAAATGGAAAAACAAGTATTTTTTCTAATATGCCTAAAAGTGATAGGATAGCTATAAAAGAAGTTATAGATTTTCTCCGCGGCACTTTTAATGCAGAAGCACCGGAAAATGCAGGATTTGAAAATCTTTGCCCAAACTGCTTCATAAAAATTGAAGGTTATCCCGCCAAATGTCACACCTGTAACAAAGAATTCAAATCTGTAGCTAAAGCAGCCTGGCTCTCTTTTATTTTTCCGGGACTCGGCGATTTATACCTTGGCAGTCATACAGTCTTTGCCGTTATAGAAATGCTCGTAATGATTTTTATCTGGGTGGGATATTTTGCTCCGGAAAAAGGTGAGGAGCCAAGAGGCCTGCTCGAATATTTTATTGGCGCTCTCATAATCATAGGATTATTGCACACTTTCGCCGGTTTGGGAACAAGACTGATAGCCAGAAAAGGAATTTATCCTGTAAAATAATCTCTTTGATGCACAATCTTGACGCCCAAAGTATTATAGAATATAATCTAATTATGGATTTGTACGAAGCAATAAAAAAACGGTATTCGTGCCGAAATTACGAACAAAAGCCTATCGAACAGGAAAAGCTTGATAGGATTATTGAGGCTGCGCGTCTTGCGCCTTCTGCCAAGAACTTGCAGGACTGGCGTTTTGTTATTGTTACTGATGAAAAGATTCGCAGGGAAGTCGCGATGGCTGCCAATGAGCAGATGTTCATCGCATCGGCACCTGCGATTATCGTCGGGTGCAGCAACAGCGATTACGCGATGCGTTGCGGCCTGCGAATTTCATCGATAGATGTTGCCATTGCTATGGAGCATATCGCTTTGTCGGCTGTTGCCGAAGGTTTGGCAACTTGCTGGATTGGTTCGTTTCATCCTGAAAAATTAAAAACAATTCTCGAAATACCCGAAAGAGTTGAGATTATTGAAGTTATGCCGATTGGTTACCCGGCCGATAAAGAAACTCACCGGCCGAGAGAAAAAGCTGAAAAGATAGTCTGCTATAATAAATGGCAGTTATAAGCAATTTTCGAATTTCGATATTCGATTTTCGGATTTCCGTATTAGGGGACGTGGTGTAACGGGAGCACACTGCGGTCGCATCGCAGGAATGTGGGTTCGATTCCCATCGTCTCCATTCTGCATCGCCCCAAAGGGGCTATGCAGAATGCCCTTCGTAGCTCAATTGCCGCTTGCCGGCAATTGAGCGAAGTAGGGCCGGTTTCATAAAAGGATTTATTTATGAAATATGTTTATCTTCTTGAAAGTCTATCAAATCCCAAAAAGCATGTAGGTATCACTCAAAATTTGAATGAACGGTTAAAAACTCATAACAATGGTAATTCACCATTTACAAATGAATATAAGCCATGGAAAATAATTATTGCTATTCGTTTTGAAAACGATAAAAAAGCAGCAGCTTTTGAAAAATACTTAAAAGACGGTTCAGGACACGCCTTCGCAAAACGTCATTTCTGGTAACCATCTATAGCTTCTTCGGTCTGCACAAATTTTTTTTCTCTGCTGCTGCTCTGCCGCAATTTGCGCATACGTATTTTGCGTCTTTAACGAGTCTCCTATATCCGCTTGTATCCTGTACATGATAACCAAGGTTGGCCAGATAGCATAGGTGCATTTCATGTCCTTCGTGCGGCATCTTGCGTTTCAATCCCAGCATAAGAAATTACCCCTTTCTGCTGCTTTTAGCAGGTATCTCTTGACTTTTTAGAGCTTATTCGTTCTCATATGTTAAGCAATAATATAAAACATTTAAAACTCTATCGGGGATTGTACTATGGCTTTTTTTGAATGGTCAGATGAGCTTTCGATTGGGGTGGAATCTATTGATTCTCAGCATAAGCGGCTTGTCACTATCGTCAACGAATATTATGAAGCCGTTCAAAGCGGATGCAGCGAACAGGCTGTGCGCGATGCCGTCGGAAAATTAATTAATTATGCCGGCACGCATTTTGCCGATGAAGAAAAGTTGATGCAGGACAAAAAATACCCTCAAATTGATTTACATAAGCAAATGCACAAAAGATTAACGGAAGATGTTATCCGGTATGCTGAAAAGCTCGGGAAAGGCAAAAAGATTTTCAGTCTCGATATCGCAATTTTCCTCAAAGGCTGGCTCGAAAACCATATCGCCCAGACAGATAAAAAAATCGGCATTTTCTTATCCGACAAAAAGTAACTTCTTTAATCTTAAGAGTTTAACGTTTTGTTGCAAACCAGTCACCATTGTGGTAAGTTATACAAGATTATATGACTGATTTAACGCAAACATTGAAAGTAAATAGGAATAAAATTCTGGAGTTGGCATCCAGATATGGCGCGAAAAACGTTCGTATTTTCGGTTCTGCGGCAAGGGCTGATTTCGACCAATATAGCGATATAGATTTCCTCGTTGATATGGAGAAAGGTCGCAGTCTTCTGGATATGGGCGGCTTGCTAATGGAACTCCAAAATTTGTTAGGTTGTAATGTAGATGTAGTAACTCCCCAGGGTCTTAGGCCCCGGATTAGGGAAACTATTTTAAAGGAAGCAATGGCATTATGAGAAGCGACAGAGAAAGGCTGCTTGATGTCATTGAAGCAATAGAAAGAATTGAGAAATATTCACAAAATAGCAAAAATGCATTTGATACCGATGAGCTTGTACAAAATTGGATAATTCACCATCTTTTCATTGTTGGCGAAGCTGCTGCTCGTATTTCAGATGAAATACAAGAAAAATATTGCGAAGTTCCATGGTCTAAAATAATTGGAATGAGAAATATACTCGTACATGGATATTTTGAAATAGATAAGGATGTTGTATGGTCTGTCGTAGAAAAAGATTTGCCCGAATTGAAGAAAAACATACAAAAAATACTTAAAGAAACATTGAAATAAAGATCAATGGCTAAAAAAGCAATAATGAATCTTGAAAAGTGCAAAGGCTGCGATTTATGCATCGCTGTTTGTCCTCAGGCAGCTATACATAAAAGCGGAACCAGCAACAAAAAAGGCTATGATTACGTCTCAGTCATTGACGAAAAATGCAATGGCTGCGGAGCCTGCTATATCATTTGCCCCGATTGCTGCTTTACAATTATCGAAAACGCAGGTTCAGCAAGATAAGGATTGAATGGCTGAATTGAATATAACAGAGTCTCAGGACAAAAGAGTTTTAATGAAAGGCAATGAGGCCGTTGGCGAAGCCGCCATCAAAGCGGGCTGCCATTGCTATTTCGCTTACCCTATCACACCCCAAACGGAAACGCCTGAATACCTCTCCAAAAGAATGGAAGAGGAAAATCGCGTTTTCATCCAGGCTGAAAGCGAAGTCGCCGCAATTAATATGGTATTCGGCGCTTCGGCAGCAGGTGTTCGTGTAATGACATCGTCTTCTTCACCGGGCATCAGTCTCAAGCAGGAAGGCATAAGTTATATCGCGGGCGCAGAATTGCCCTGTGTCATTATAAATGTCGTTCGAGGCGGTCCCGGCCTTGGCAACATCGAAGCATCGCAGGCGGATTATTTTCAATCGACCCGCGGCGGAGGCCACGGCGATTACCGCTGCATTGTCCTCGCTCCGAATTGCCTGCAGGAATGTTATGATATGACTATGAACGCATTTGATTTGGCTGACTTTTACAGAATGCCCGTGATTATCCAAAGCGACGGCATTATCGGCCAGCTTGTCGAACCGTTTCAAATGCACCCATACAAACCGATGTTTGAAAAATTACCCAAAAAGGACTGGGCTCTCACCGGCTGCGCCGGCAGAAAGCCAAACGTTGTCAGAACGCTATTCCTCAATCCACCAAACGGTCTGGAACTGCACAACAGAAAACTCGAACAAAAATATAATAAAATCAAATCCGAACTTCGCTGGTGCGAAACATACAATTGCGATAACGCAGACATTATCGTTATAGCTTACGGCGCAACAAGCCGAATCGCAAAATCCGCGATTAAAAAGCACAATAACAATGGCACCAAGATTGGCCTCTTCAGACCTAAAACGCTTTGGCCCTGGCCCGATGCAGAGCTTACCGATATCGCTAAAAAGAATAAATCTGCGAAATTTCTCGTCATTGAAATGAGCACCGGCCAAATGCTCGAAGATGTTTTGCTGACGCTTATGGACGTTGTACCCAAAAAAGATATTCTTTTTTACGGAATGGGCGGAGGATGGAATCCAACCCCCGATTCCGTCTATAAAAAAATTCAGGAAGTACTTAAAACATAATGAATATTGTTAAGACACAACCCAAATCGATTACAACCGATTCAACAAAATACTGCCCCGGCTGCGGACATGGAATTATTCTCCGTCTCATCGGCGAAGCAATCGACGAGCTTGGCATAAGAGAAAGGATGCTGCTTACCGCTCCAGTCGGTTGCGCGGTTGTTCTTTATGATTATATTTTTTGCGATGTTATCGAATGTGCTCACGGCAGAGCGCCAGCAGTTGGAACCGCTCTAAAACGCGTCCATCCCGATAAATTTGTTTTGATTTACCAGGGCGATGGCGACCTTGCCGCAATCGGAACTGCCGAGATAATTCATGCCGCAAATCGCGGTGAAAATATGTCCGTCATTTTCGTAAACAATGCGACTTATGGAATGACCGGCGGCCAAATGGCTCCGACCACTCTTGTCGGCCAGAAAACCACCACCTGCCCCTCCGGCAGAACAATCAAAGGAATGGGCAAACCGATTAGAGTCTGCGAAATGCTCTCTACACTTGAAGAAACAAAATATCTCGAAAGAACAAGCATCAATTCCGTAAGGAACATAAATAAAACAAAAGCAGCAATTAGAAAAGTATTCCAAAACCAGCTCAACGGAATCGGTTTTTCCATGGTCGAAATTCTTTCTATGTGCCCTGTCGGCTGGAAAGTGTCACCAGTCGAAGCCGTGCAGTTCATTGAAGAACAAATGCTCAATTACTTCCCCTTAGGGGTTTACAAAAACGTTGAATAATATGCCTATTACCGAAATAAATATGTTAATAGCAGGTTTTGGCGGTCAAGGTGTTATACTCGCCGGCAATGTTCTCGCTTATGCCTGCATCGACGCCGGCAAAAACGTCTGCGCTATGGCCTCCTACGGCGCTGAAGTCCGCGGCGGAACCGCAAAAGCACTGATATCCATTTCAGATTATGAAATCGATTCGCCTATTATCGAACGCCCAAATCTCGCCATGATTATGAATGCACCATCATACATCAAATACATCGACACTCTTGAACCCGGTTCACCGGTAATTGTTAATTCCTCATTGATTGATATGGGAAAAATCGAGAATAAAAAGCTCGATATAATTGGTATTGACGCCACAAATTTTGCGATAAGAATGGGCAATATTAGAGTTGCAAACGTAATAATGCTCGGCGCTATGATTAAAAAGACCAACATTTTAGAGCCGCAATCCGTCGTCAATGGAATGAAACGCGCTTTCTATAAAGGCAAAAAAGGTCTTTATTACATCAACGAAAGCGCTTTTACTATAGGTTATGATTTAGTTTAATAATTTATTTTTTTTAAGGTTTTTTAATGGGAAAAATTGAAAACGGAAAACGCAAAGAAACATGCAGCTTTTGTGGAAGAGCTAAAAAACAGGTTGACGCATTTGTTGAAGGGCCCGACGGAGTTTACATTTGTCCGGAATGCGTCGAGCTTTGCTATAATATAGTCAGACAGGAAAAAAGGCGAATGACTCATACGGGTTTTCTTCTCGAAGAAGTCCCCAAGCCTCGCCAGATAAAAGAATTTCTTGATGAGTATGTCATCGGTCAGGAACACGCGAAAAAAATTCTCGCCGTCGCTGTCCATAATCATTATAAACGTCTTCTGCACACCGACAAGGAAAGCAACGACGTTGAAATCGATAAATCCAATGTTCTGCTTATTGGCCCGACAGGTTCCGGTAAGACCCTGCTCGCCAAAACACTTGCCCGCGAACTGAATGTCCCCTTCGCGATTTGTGATGCCACAACCGTAACAGAAGCCGGTTACGTCGGCGAAGACGTCGAAAACTTCCTGCTCAGATTGCTGCAAAACGCTGATTTCGATATTGAAGTTGCGCAGCGAGGAATCGTTTATATCGATGAAATAGACAAAGTCGGCAAAACAAACCAGAACGTCTCAATTACCCGCGATGTTTCAGGTGAAGGCGTCCAGCAGGCTCTCTTAAAAATGCTTGAAGGAACAATCGCCAACATTCCTCCCCAGGGCGGCCGCAAACATCCCGAGCAGTCTTACATCCAGCTTGACACCACTCACATTTTATTTATCTGCGGCGGAACATTCACAGGTCTGGAAAATATTATTAAAAAACGTCTTGGCAGAAAAATGATTGGTTTCGGTTCAGAAAACCAGAAAGCAGTCGATGCCCATACCGAATACTCCAATGTACTCGAACAGGTTGTGCCGGAAGATGTTATTGAATATGGGATGATTCCCGAATTTGTCGGAAGAGTTCCAGTAATCACGACCCTTTCAGCTTTGGACGAAAATGCACTCGTCGATATCCTGACAAAGCCGAAAAATGCACTCGTCAAACAATACAAAACCTTCTTCAAAATGGAACAGGCCGAACTCGATTTCACCGAGGAAGCATTAAAAGCCATCGCAAGAAAATCTCTCAAACGCGACACAGGCGCAAGAGCCCTTCGAGCCTTGACCGAAGAGATGATGATAGACATGATGTACAGACTCCCCGAAGAGCCTAAGCCCGGTAAATATCTGATTACAAAAGACATCGTCGAGGGAAAAACCGACCTGTTCGAATCAGAAAATAATGCCCGTAAGGAGTCTGCGTAAGTCCTTTAAAAGCAGAGGCTTAACACTTTACTTCTTTTTATTGTAAAATAACAGGAACTTTTTAAAACGCCAATGGTCAAATTTATACAGGAACAACTAAAAGTGGGCAGCGGCAATATTACTATTGACGAAGCTGCTCTTGTTGCACAGGCCATGGCCGGCAATATGGCTGCCGTTGAAAAGTTGATACTCAAGTATCAGGACAGGATTTACAATACTATCCTCAAACTTTGCGGCAACGATGCCGATGCTGCCGAGCTTGCCCAGGACAGCTTTGTTAAAGCTATTCAGGGTCTGAAGGATTTCAGGGCTCAGAGCAGTTTTTATACCTGGCTTTTCAGAATTGCGGTAAATAATACGCTGAATTTTTGCAAAAAAAGCAGCAGACTTAATTTTGAATCTTTGCACCGCGAAGTTGACGAAGAAACCGGCAGCCAGTTAAAAGATTATCTGGTCGATGGAAATTCTTTGGAGCCTTCTGAACTGGCCGCGAAAAAAGAAGTCAGCAGCCTTATTTTAAAGGCTCTGGAAAAACTTGACCCGCAGCAAAGAGCTGTAGTTGTTCTGCGTGATATTGAGCAAATGAGCTACAATGAAATTGCAGAAACACTCGATATCGAAATTGGAACCGTAAAGAGCAGAATTGCTCGAGGCAGAAAGAATCTGCGTGATATTATCGAAGCGGTAATATCTTAAGGGTGCACAATGAAAGATATTGAACAATTAGAAGAATTGCTTAACAGTTACATCGACGGCGAACTCGATGAACGAAAAAGCAACGAAGTCAAACGTCTTATCGACAACGATAAAAATGCCCGACTAGCATTTGAGTCACTCCACAGATGCCGAAAACTTCTTGGCTCACTCAGGCCCTCCGCCGCACCGGAAGGTTTTTGTGAAAGCGTAACAAGAGACCTCGAAAGAAACATACTTCTTGCCGATACCGAAGTTTATCAGCACAGCAAAAAAGGAAAGCGAAGACTCATCTACAGGCATTTCATCACCGCCGCCGCGATGATTGCACTCGTCGCCGCCCTTTCGTATGTCGTTTTAGATATTTTCGTGCCAAAATCTGCACGCCAGAAATTTGCCGATAATGTTTTAAACAGAAAACCAAAACCGCAGGTTCTCTTTGAACAGCCTTTTGCCCAGGCACCCGAGCAGGACATTGTAGTTGCAGCACCCAAAGGCCCTTCAGTCCCGCTTGTTGCCAAATTAACTCTTATTACAGACAGTCCCGTTGAGGCCGATTGGCTCATCGGCAAAGCTTTAATGAATACCGCCCTCTTCGATAAAACCTCAGCCGTTGACAGAAAGACAGGCTCTGTGAAATATGTTTTAAGCTGCGACAGAAATTCTATCGTTAGTTTGATTGGCGAATTGAATTTCATCTGGCCCAAATGCAGCGATGCGACTTTGCAAATTGGAACCGAACAGCAGGGAAAATTTATAACCATCAATAATGTCTCCGCCCGCCAGACCCTCGATATCTGTAAGGCAGATAATTATAATCACAGGCTAAGAATGGCAAGCGACATCGCAATGATTAATCAAATTGCCGTAACCGATGTCCTGCAAAATTATTTAGCAAAGCAGAACGCCGATTCTGATTTTATCGTTCCCAATAAACCAGTTTTGACTTCATCCGAAAAAATCGAAAAGCCGCTATCCGACAACGTTTCGGAACCGGCAAACTTCACTATCACCATCATCGGAAAAAATTAAATGGGGTCAGGAGCTATTTAATTTAGGCAAACTGCATAAAATAGAGAAAACGCACCCTTCCCGCCGAAAAATCTGGGCAGTCTTTGTTTTTAAGCATTCTCTTCAAAACCGCATAGTCATAATCCCAATTGTTATGTGCCCAAAAAAGTGTAACATAATGATTGAATTTTATAGAGGGATAGAATTATGACAGCTAAATACAGTAGATTATCGAAAGATAACGCGGCGGTGCTTTTTGTGGATCATCAATCAGGTTTGATGTCGCTGGTTCGCGATTTTGGGCCCGATGAGTTTCGCAACAATGTCTTGGCTCTGGCAGACCTGACGAAATATTACAATCTTCCTGTTGTTATAACGACGAGCTTTGAAGATGGCCCAAACGGCCCTGTTATGCCTGAACTGAGGAAAATTTTCCCGGATGCCCCGTATGTCGCCCGCCCGGGACAGATAAACGCATGGGACAACGAGGATTTCGTACAGTTCGTCAGAGACACAGGCCGCAGACAGCTTATCATCGCCGGAATTGTTACCGAAGTTTGCGTTGCCTTCCCTGCTCTATCGGCATTGCAGGAGGGTTTTGAAGTTTTCGTCGTAACGGATGCATCGGGAACATTCAATGAATCGGCACGTTACGCCGCCTGGCATCGAATGAGCGATGCGGGAGCACAATTGATGAACTGGTTCAGCGTTGTCAGCGAACTGCATCGCGATTGGCGTAATGATGTCGATGGCCTGATGAATATTTTATCCAACCACCTTCCCGCCTATCACAACCTTATTACAAGTCACAATGTGCGAACAAATATTTTTACTTAATAGCTGGAATCTATCATCATTTAGAACGGCTTGTCCTCCGTAGCCTTGCGAAGGAAGCCCACGCGGAAACCAATACGTCCCCTCCGGGCTCAAAACAATGGATCTCATCTAAAAGTCGATTGTGAAATATATTGATAAAAATACTTCCATGCATTTTTTTCATTATCAACAAATTTACATTGACTAATAATTTTACGGTTATTTCTTTTTACATATATATTAAATTTTTTTTCTTTTGTGAAAATTATTTCATGACTTGAGCCATCAATAGATTTTCCTTTCCAAACGTCATTTCTTTCCATCTTCCAATCTATATGGGTTTTTAAAGCAGTCAATGCTTGATTCATTTCAGCCGCACTATGAAATCTTTTTCTAAAATCGGCGTGTCCGTCCGGTGAAGCACCTCTTTTTTTGCGGCGTATAATCGCGATAATCGGCTCATGTTTATTGGAAGGGTTTAAAACATGAGCAATGCAAAAGATGTTGCCGGTGATGATCACGAATTCTGGCGTTTGGTAATGGAGTCACAAGCAGCAAGCGGATTAAGTATTAGCAAGTTCTGTGAGAACGAAAGTATAAATCAATCGTCATTTTACCAGTGGCGAAAAAAGCTGGATCAAAAATCAGATAGCGTGGTTAATGCTAATGATTCCGAATCATCTGTTGAACCCGAATTTATACCTTTGGGTCAGATACATACAAACTCAAAGGAATTATGTGTAACTTTTCCGGGCGGTATTTATGTAAATGCTTCAAATAGCTGCAACATAAAACTGCTTTGTGAAACAGTACGTACTATATGTGAGCAGCAATGCTGAGTTTTCCATCGGCTGTAAAGATATATCTGTGCTCAGAGCCTACGGATATGCGTCGCAGTTTTGACGGCCTGGCGATGATGGTAAAAAATATTATTCGTCAGAATCCGTTAAGCGGTCATATATTT
>MHXZ01000023.1 GCA_001825665.1 Planctomycetes bacterium GWF2_41_51
GAAGTACGCAATCTTGCTATGAGGTCAGCAGAAGCAGCGAAGAACACTGCCAATATGATTGAAGAATCTGTAAAGAATTCAAAGAACGGCGTTGACATCGCAGCAGAAGTCGGCAAAGTTCTTGAAGAGATAGTACAGGGCATCGGCAAAACAACCGACTTGGTTGGTGAGATAGCTGCTGCTTCATCTGAACAGGCACAGGGCATTGATCAGGTCAACACCGCTGTCGCACAGATGGATAAAGTAACGCAGCAGAATGCCGCTAATGCTGAGGAATCAGCGAGCGCATCTGAAGAGCTAAGCGCACAGGCTGAACAGATGAACCAGATAGTCAATGAGTTAGCTGCAATAGTGGGTGACGCTACAGCAAAAACAAAATCTTTTAACAGTCCAGCCAGCCATAAAGCAGCACAGAAGACCCATGAAGTGGATGCTAAAAATCATCATGGATTGTCAACGTTTGATCATGCGATTCATCACATAGCAGGCGGAACGGGCAAAAAGACGGAAACCAAAATTTCCAAGCCTGTAAAGGCCAAAAGCGCAAAATCTGCTATTCCTATGGACGACAGCAAAAATGGTGAATTGAAAGAATTTAATAGTTAGACATTTTATTCCCCTTAATTCCAGGCGGGTTTGATACCCGCCCGGAATTTTTTTTTATTATTTTAAAAAATCACGGAAATAATTCAAAATTAATATTCTGAACCGCAATAATATCTTGCTAAAAAACTCTTTCGCTATAAAATATCTCACTTGGAGGTAAATATGTCGAAATTGTTTTATTTTGTTCTTCCATTTTTATTCACCGGCCTTACATTTGCCGAGCTGAATCTCGACCGTCTTTGCCCATCGGATGTTAACGAAGTTAAATCCGTTCTTGACGCACTTGAGCCTCTAATCAGGGAAAGAGATGAAAAACATAGTCTTGCCTCGCTTACGTTCAGCGAACTTTACACACCGCTCGATGAAAACCAGAAAAAATTCCTGAAACAATTTGAGACTCTCGATGCAAATTCTTTGTCTGTCAAAATTCCATATCTCGGAATCGCAGAGGGCAGTGAGGAATTAATTGTCATCACGGGACAAAAAATAAAAATCAATGGCCAAACCCAGATTCTGCCTCCGCAATTTCTGCCGAAAGAAGCCAATGAAAGCTGCACACAAATGATGGACGCGATGCAAAAAGAAATCGGCAAACGTCTTTATCTCGAGTCCGGCTATCGCAGCAGCGCTTACCAGTTATATCTGTTTGTTTTTTACCTCAAAAACCATGATTACTCTATTCGCGAAACCGTTAAATATGTCGCACTGCCCGGCTACAGTGAACACGGATGCCCAGACGGCAGGCGCTTGATTTCATCAACGAGAACGGCATTAACGGCGATGGCTGTCCTGAACAGTTTGAGGCACTTCCTGAATTTGCCTGGTTGATAAAAAACGCTGACAGATTTGGTTTTATTCTCTCATATCCGGAAGATGCCAAAGAGGGTATTACTTACGAACCGTGGCACTGGCGAATTAAAGAAAAAGATTCCGGCCAAACAGACTTTGCCATTCAGGAGTAAGAAGGATTTGCAATTATAAAAGCCCGTCTGCGACCGCGGCAGAACGAAGACTGGAGACGGCGGGATTTGAACCCATAATTATTTTCTATAAATATATATTTTTAAAGAACTTACAATTTGTCAAAGTTGAATAACATCACAAATAACACCATGGAGAAATATTGTTTATTATTACATTTGTACTAATGGGTCTATGTGGTTTTCATAATTATTACCTCATCTTAATCCTCTTAATATATTAAACAATATTTCTGAAGGTTGTTATAAAGAAAAATTAATCACTTCAGAAGAATTCTGAGAGGAACTAAAAAAAGGTTGAAAAAAGTTAGTAGTGAAACAGGTTTATTAATGGATAAAGGTAGGGTAGAACTGAAAAACTTGGACAAACAAATATAAAAGCTTGAACTGCCAAAATAGTTTGATATTCTATTAAAAATGATGCTCAGTGGAGTAGCTGAGCAAGAATATATGATATAGGAAATCAGATTAAGGAGCCTAACATGGCAAAGAGTGCAAAACCCGCAACGAAGAGTGAAATTCTGTCCAACATCGCTGAGTCTACGCAGCTTTCCCGCAAGCAAGTAGCATCGGTGTTCGATGCCCTTTCAGACCAGATCAAGAAGGCTGTAGGCAAGAAAGGTCCTGGTGTCTTTGCTTTGTCGGGTTTGATAAAAATCGTAGTCATTAATAAGCCAGCCACCCCTAAACGTAAGGGCATCAATCCGTTTACCAAGCAGGAGCAGGTCTTTGCAGCCAAGCCAGCTCGCAGAGTCATCAAGATTCGAGCTTTCAAAGCTCTCAAGGATATGGCTAAATAAATTGATGAATTAGTATTTAATAATACTATTTTTAAAAGGAAATATTATGGCAAAGAAACTTGTAACTGGAGTATTCTCAAAAGAGGAAACCAAATCTTTAAAAAAACTGTTTCCTAATACAAGCATAAAAGGCATTGCTAAAAAATTAAATAGGAACCCAAAATCAGTTCAAGCAAAAGCATCTAAATTAGGTTTAAAGAAAACAACTAAATATCTTAAAAAGATGGGACTCAGGAAATAAGAGTTGTAATAAGGTTCCAGATTTATCTCAAACAGCACACATGCCACTGTGTGCTGTTTTTTTATTTTGGCCTCATAATCATTGGGCGAAGCATAGAGGAGGTCAACTGCTTCGCCCTGAAGTAAAACAAGGTGTCTAACTCTTATGGAAAAGATACGTAAATTTTACTATTTGGTTATCTTTCCTAAATCAACTTAGTGACTTGTTTAAATAATATTAAATATTTCATCAAAAATCAATTTTTTTTGTCTTTTTTACAGCTTTATTAATTTATTATAAACCTATGTTCTTTACCTTCCCTTTACCCTCTGAAGACAAGTGAAGCTTTTCATTTATTACAAAAACCTTAAAAATAAAACTTCTCGACTCAAATTAGACACTAATTATATCATATTAAGTCAAGGGTGGAACCCATCTCTGGTTTCATAACTATCTGCCTCCTAAGCCTCTTAAATAAGAACTATATTTTTTATTAAGGAGCGGCAAAAATGCTGTAAACGTGACCAGAATTCGTTTCACTTTGCAAATTAAATTCGTAAATAAATCCATGGAATAAATCTCAGAATAAATCCACGGAAGGGGGTTCAAGATCTTAAGTTATTGTAAAATAATAACACAAGAAATTGGAGGCGGCGGGATTCGAACCCGCGTCCCGAAATGTTTCAAAACAGGCATCTACATGTTTAGTTAATCAATTTGAGATGTCGCCTTGCCGAACGCCGATCAACAGGCTTTCAGCTCGGCCAGTTTGTTGGTTTTTAACTTCGTCTGGACAAACGGCCATTCAAAGCGATCCCGCATTTTGACGCCCTTGCGAAACTGGCGGGAGCAATCCCACAGGACGGACCGCTTATTAAGCAGCCATTCTTAATTGGTAGTTGCCAATTAAATTTGTGTCGGATGATTAGCCAGGCCAACCGACATCCTGGACATGCAACCTGCTTCTCTACCCATCCGGTCGAAGCCTTTCGCCCCCTCGAAAAAATATCCAATTCATAATTGATCGAAGTGAGGAATTTTATTTTGCAAAATTTTCGATTTAATTTTAAAAGGACTAAAAAAGTTTTAATACACGCTAATTCAATATATCAAAACCAATTACAAAAATCCACTTTTTACTTTTTTTGTAATAGTCTTTTCAATTTGTTTACAGAAATTCATTGAACTTTGTTCAGCTATCCGATATAATAGTACTAGTAGGTTTCCCCTGCGGTGTTCGACAGGATGGTAGATATTTGAAGAACCGATACCCATATTTTAGGGAATCAGAACCTGCCGGCTCGGAAACGCCTGCTTGACAGGACTTTCGAACGCTTGAAGCTGATTTACCACTTTAAAATACTGGGTTCTTTAAATAGCCTTCCATCGGCACAGGTGGAGGTACCCACTTTAAAAAGGTCTGTTCGCAGGCCTTTTTTTATTGTCATTTCTTAATGATTTCACCTGATAATAATTCAAATAAAATATCGCAAACATTCTTCCTGCTCAATGAGTATAATAAGAAGAATCGAGCGGTTGCACAAATTAGTGTGCGGCTTTTCTCGAAGAAGTTGGGGCACTGTTCCTCAAAGGCCCAAATAAAATGAGCCGGATTTAATAACGCCTTCGATCAAAAGCCATTCATTCAGCAACTCGCTCGATTCTTTTTTAGATATTTACCCTGCTTTATTTTTACTTTTCCCTTATTAATATAAACCCCCATGACTTTTGCATAGTATAAATATTAATGGTTACCACATACTATGAGGATGCACCATAGATATAAAGGAGGGTTATTATGTTAATAAGAAAAAAGCACAACCTGTTATTTATATCCATTTTGGTTTTAACTTTATTACTTGCCGATATTTCTTACGCATCGAGAGGCGGCGGACGAAGTCGCGGCTCTATCCGTTCAGGACGGTCAGGAATTACAACTCGCCAATCTTCAACAACAGGTTCTCGGCAGCGTTCATTTGATTCACGCCGGGATTCATCGGATTTTAGTCGACGACGTTCTTTCGACTCACGTCAACGATCCTTTGATTCACGAGGGAAATTCGACAATAATCGTTTCGATAATGATAGAAATTTTAAAAGAGATTCTTCATTTAGACATTCACGAACAAGACGCCCGTACGCCGATAGTATTTCGCCGAATGCCTGGCGTTTCAATAACCAGGAAAAACCTGTATATAAAAATGTTCCAACCTACAGAACATATCGCCCGCCGGCCGTTCTATCTGACCCGCGTGTATCCGGCAGGGATTACCGTTCGAGGTCCTATTTAGATTTTCGTTATGGAAAAGATTTCAATCGAAGTCGGTTTCATTACGATTATAGGTATCGAAGATATCCTCTTGCGCGTCATGACCATCGTTTCAGAAAAGGTAGTCCTTTTTACGGGTTCCGTTACGATAGATTTAACAAGTATGGTGGCAATCCTTACTTCTACAACCGTTATTTCCCGTATAGGATGTCAGGCTGGCCATATTTTTACAATTCGTATTTACCCGGTTATGGCTACGGCTATTACGGTTCAAGCTATTACGGTTCGGGTTATTATGGTTCTGGTGATTACTACAGCAGATACGATAGACACGATTCTCCAATAACACACTATGAGGGGAGGAAGACTGCTGATATGCACTATCCAAAACGCTATATCTTCGTAAGCCTTACCGGTTATTGGCCCGGCTACAATGATTACCGTTATTATGATTACGGCACATATCCGTATTTCTGGTATATGGTTTCTTCATCGCCGTATCAGCCGAACCAACCTTATCCTCCGACAGGAAGCCGCTATGACAATGAAAATCCATATACTTACGGCAGCGACGATGTCGAGGCTTTTGCATCAATTACGGAACCGGATAGCAAAACTTCAGCTGACTTGTATTTCGAAAAGGGCGTCAATGCTTTTGCCGCGGGCAATTACAGACAGGCAGAAGTCTTTTTCCATCAGGCCAAAAACAGTGAGCCTTCAGATGTAATCTTGCCGTTTGCTTATGTTCAGGCATTGTTCGCACAGGGTGAGTACGAAAAAGCGTCTCGCCAGCTTCGAGAAATTATTCGAAGACAGCCAGTCGGCAAAGAATGGGTTTTCTATCCGCGAGGTCTGTACACAGACGACCAGATTTTAATGAATCAGATAGACCAGCTAATCAGCAAAGCGTCTGACAACACCGATATGCAGTTGCTCGCCGGTTACCAGCTTCTTGGTGTTCAGAAATTAGAACTTGCTATGGAATATCTTAATAAAGCACAGGCAGGCGACAGATTTAATCAAATAGCCGTCGGCAAGCTGATGTATGTCCTTAACAATCTAAAAACGAATTATGAAGTAAAAAATTCTGATAGCGAATATTTGTATAAATAAATGTACTTAAGTTATTGAGACACAATGGCTTACTGATGGCTTAATGCTTGTGGGGCAAAGTTATATATTTTTTTTATTGACAAATAAGAATAATTATTATATAGTAATTTGTAGAAATTAACTGAGATATGGCAGATATACAGGAACTTATAAACGATTTTAGAGCTAAATGCAAAAAGCAAAACTTGAGTATGACTCCGCAGCGTATCGCGATATATGAGGAGTTGATCAAGGCCAAGGATCATCCCGGCTGTGATGAGATATACGAGAGGGTTAAAAAAAACTTCCCTGATATTTCGCTCGATACCGTATATAGAACTCTTTCAACGTTTGCTCAAATCGGTGTTATCCATCTTGTTGAAGGATATGGAGAAGCAAAAAGATATGACCCCGATATTAATCAGCACCACCATCTTAGATGTCTCAAGTGCAATAAGATAGTGGATTTTCAGGATGAAACATTCAATAATTTGAGAGTGCCGAAAACAATGGAAAAGAGCTTTACAATAAAAAATGTAAAAGTAATACTCGAAGGTTTATGCAGTGCCTGCATTAAAAAACAATAGAAAAATTTTTTATCTATAAATAGTAAGTTTTATTATGTAATAAATTTTAGTAATTAGCGCATGTATGAAATAAACAGAAAGTGTTAACTATTCTTTTAAGGAGAAAGTAAAATGGCACAAGTAGCAATTGAAATGGTAAAAAAAACAGGAATCGACTTTGATAAATTATTGACTTTATTGATTAAGAATGCTTCCGCCGAGCTTACAACTTTTTATTATTACACGATTCTTCGCGCAAATCTCATCGGCCTCAAAGGCGAGGGCATCAAGGAAATTGCCGAAACCGCGAGAATCGAAGACCGAAATCATTTTGAAGCCTTAATGCCTCGTATTTACGAGCTTGGCGGAAAACTTCCGGACGATATGAAACAGTTTCACGATATGTCTGCCTGTCCGCCCGCAAGGCTTCCAAGCGACCCATCCAACGTCGAAGCTATCCTTAAAGTGTTGGTCGAAGCAGAGCGATGCGCGGTAAGAGGTTATACTGAATTGTGCAATATGACTGCCGGAAAAGACCACAGAACCTACGATTTGGTCTTGGCTATTCTTAACGAAGAGATCGAGCACGAATCATGGTTTTCGGAGTTTCTCGGCGAAGGCCCGTCCGGACATTTCCTCCGTCGCGGCGAAACATCACCTTTTGTTTCCAAGTTCCTGAAATAACGCTTCATTTCAGCAAGAAAGGGCGTCCGATAATATTTTGGATGCCCTTTTTTATCATCTTTTCAAAATTCCAGAAAAATAAAAATATCTTACCACACTCCTTCTTTCCATTTTTTAATTTCTGAATTGTTAAAGGATTGCCTCAAAATGTCGATAAAGGAAGGGAAGGAACTTGTAAATATGCAAAAAATACGTAATTTCACAGTATTACCGGCCTTGCCGGAGTCTTTATTGGGACTTCGCGACATAGCCAACAATATGTTTTGGTCATGGAACTATGAATTTATTGAGCTGTTTCGCCAGATCGACCCTGAAAAATGGGAGCAGTGCGGCCACAATCCCGTAAAACTGCTCGGTTCGGTCAATCAAAACCGACTCAACGATTTATCTACCATGCAGGGTTATATTTACCAGCTAAAGCAGGCTCAGGAAAAATTAAGCCATTACACATCATCTCCCGGCTGGTTTGACAAAGATTGGACAAACGGCCGCAAGCCAGTCATCGCGTATTTCAGCTTTGAATTCGGCATTCACGAATCACTGCCGATTTATTCCGGCGGCTTGGGCATACTTGCCGGCGACCACTTAAAAAGCGCTTCTGATTTAGGTTTGCCGCTCATCGGCGTCGGTCTTATGTATCAGAAGGGTTATTTCAGACAGTATCTAAATGCGGATGGCTGGCAGCAGGAACGTTACGAAGACAATGATTTCTACAATATGCCCGCCGAACTGGTACGCAAGAAAAGTGAAAATCCCTTAACGATCAAAATTGCTTTCCCTGCTCGTCAGCTCGTCGCTCAAATCTGGAAAGTTACAGTCGGCCGCGTAAAGCTGTATTTGCTTGACACAAACATCCCCGCAAATTCAGAACGTGATCGCCTTCTCACTTCCGCGCTATACGCAGGCGACAACGAAATGAGAATCCAGCAGGAAATTCTTCTCGGCATCGGCGGCTACAAAGCTCTTCTCGCAATCGGCCTCGAACCTTCAGTCTGCCACATGAACGAAGGACACGCCGCGTTTATGGCTCTCGAAAGGATCAGGCATCTTTGCACAATGAAAGGCCTCGATTTCGAACAGGCACTCGAAGCAACAAAAGCATGCAATGTCTTCACTATCCACACACCAGTCAAAGCCGGAAACGATGAGTTCAGTCCGGAGTTGATGAACAAATATTTCAATGATTATTATCCCAAGCTCGGCCTCGACAAAAATAAATTTTACGCACTCGGCCGTCTCGACCCCTCCAAGGAAAGCGAAACGTTCAAAATGCCCGTCCTCGCGCTTAAATTGAGCACCTGGCGTAATGGCGTTAGCAAACTTCACGGCGGAGTCTCGCGCTCGATGTGGGCTGACCTTTGGCCGAAACTGCCCGTTGACGAAGTTCCAATTCATTCAATCACAAACGGTATACACGCAAGCAGTTTCGTTTCACCCGAAATGAATCAGCTTTACGAAAGATACCTCGGCTTCAACTGGGCTGAAGAGATCGCTGAAGATTCGCTCTGGCAAAACGTAAACCAGATTCCAGACGAAGAATTATGGCGCATACATCAGCGCAGCAAAGAAGCGCTCATCAGTTACGTGCGCAGACAGATAAAGAAACAAATGCAGCGGCGCGGAACATACCATACCGAGCTCGGCTGGGCCGAACAGGTCCTCGACCCCGAAGCTTTGACTATCGGTTTCGCAAGAAGATTCGCTACATACAAAAGGGGCAATTTGCTATTGAAAGATGTCGAGCGATTAGTACAGCTTCTAAACAGGACTGACAAACCTGTTCAGATGATTTTCGCCGGCAAAGCACACCCGAACGACGAGCAGGGCAAAGAGATCATCCGCCAATTGATTCACTTCGCCACACGAAACGACGTTCGCAGAAGACTCGTCTTCCTCGAAGACTACAATATCGATATCGCCCGTTATATGGTTCAAGGCGTCGATATCTGGCTGAACAATCCTCGCGTTCCGCTCGAAGCCA
This sequence comes from Planctomycetes bacterium GWF2_41_51, assembly GCA_001825665.1. Taxonomy (GTDB): domain Bacteria; phylum Planctomycetota; class Phycisphaerae; order Sedimentisphaerales; family UBA12454; genus UBA12454. The sequence goes on from MHXZ01000023.1 coordinate 9,199, forward strand.
GCGGCACAAGCGGTATGAAAGCCGCTCTAAACGGTGCATTAAACGTCAGCACTCTCGATGGCTGGTGGGTCGAAGGCTACAATCTCAACACGGGTTGGGTCATCGGCGCCGGCGAAACTTACGACGATTACGAATACCAGGACAAAGTCGAATCCGATGCGATTTTCAATCTCTTCGAAAATGAAATCGTGCCTTTGTTTTACACCCACTCTTCGGACAATCTCCCGAGAGCGTGGATACACAGAATGAAAAATTCCATTAAGTGGATTGTGCCTCGTTTTAACACGCACAGAATGGTTGCCGATTACACGAACAAATTTTACAAACCGGCTGCCGCAAAATGGGAAAGCTTTATTTCTTCGAATATGGAAAAAGTCAAATCTGCCGCGATTCTCAAAAATCGTTTGCAGAGTGAATGGAGCAACATAAAAATCGATGACGTCGATGTCCTCGTCAGAAATGGTAAATCAGCTGTTTCACTCAACGGCAACGCCGCGCGTCTTGAAGTCGGCTGCGAACTGCAAATCACTGCCAATGTCTCACTCGGTAAACTTTCGCCTGACGATGTAAACGTCCAGATTTATCACGGCCCTGTTGATTCATGGGGAAGCATAAACCGCGGCGGAGTAAAACAAATGGCCTGTTCCGCTCCATCGCCGACAAAATCGGATTGCTATACATTCACCGGAACAATCAAATGCAATCACAGCGGTAAATGCGGCTTCGCGGTACGAGTACTGCCGGATCATAAAGAATTAGCCGATCCTTACGAACCGGGAATGATTGTTTGGGAATCTTCCAATGGTGACAGCAAATAACGGTTTGGCTACTTAATTCCTGATGTTCTTTGGATTAGGTCGGTATAGTAACTCGATAAACGATTTAAGATTGTCGTTCATAACGCGGTTTTTGCGGATTATTATACCTGTAGGTCTTTCGAATTTCCCATTGGAGAACGGTATTGCTTTTAAAGTGCCGTTTGCAAGTTCATTTTGTATTGTCGTTTCAGGCATTATGCTTATGCCGTTATTTATTTCAACCACTCGTTTGATTGTTTCAACGTTATCGAACTCCATAACAGGTTTTACAACGACATTGTATTTCAGAAGAAGCTGATCTATCCAGTTTCTTGTCGGCAGATTTCTCGCGAACGCGATAAAAGGATGATATTGCACCATATAAATATCTATTGAACTTTTATTCGCAAATGCGTGTTGAGGGCCGCAAACTAAAACAAGGGGCTCGGCAACAAACTCGTAAACCTGTATATCGGGACTGTTTCTTGGTACCGCGACAAACCCTACATCGATTTTGCCAAGCAGCAGCCGATTATAAATTTCAACAGCGCTGAGATATTCGATATCGAGATAAACCTGCGGATGCAACGTTATGAATTTTTTAATGTAACTTTGGAGACTGTGCATTCCTATGCTGTAAATAGCGGCTGCGGTGATTTTGCTCTTTGCCGAATTTTTCAGGAAATTAAGACCGCTTTGAAAATTTTCATATCGGCTGAGTATATCTTTGCAGGTGTTGTAAAATAATTCTCCAGCCGCTGTCAGGCCGAAGGATTTCCTGTGCCGATCGATTAAAGCGGTATTAAAGGCCTTCTCAATATTCGAAAGCTGCTGTGAAACGGCGGACTGGCTTATCATATTCTTTTCGGCTGCGCCGGAAAAACTTTTCAGTTCCGCTAAATCACAAAAAATCTGTAATGTTTCAATCTGCATATTTATTTACAATATAAAATAAATTTCTGCTCTATAGCATTTGCATAAAGATTCAATGTTTTGCCCGTTCGTGCATTTAGCGGATTGATCACTTTTAAAGTATCACTCCAGGAAGCGGCCTCTGGATAAACTTTCGCAAGTTCATTTGGCGAGTTCATAAAGAAATCAGCTCTGAATATATTGCTTTTTCTATACGGCAGCAGGCCGAGATACAGAGTTTCGCTTTCAATAAGGTCATTGAAGAAGTGCGTGCCCAGTGAAACATCTGAAGACATATCCTTGTTCAGAATCGCAATTTCGACAAGAACGCTTATCGTGTTAATTTCCGGATACGAAACAGGAACACCAAGCGACGGTGTGCTCGTGCCCCATCTGCCCGGGCCTAAAAGCATTATTGTTTTTTCTTTTTCTGTATCGAAATGGCTTATTTTGCCTATCAATCTTGCCAATTCGTACCTATCAGAAATTTTCAACTTTGTATATTGTTCCGGAGCAACATAAATTATCCGGTCGATAGTTATATCGCTGCTTTGTCCTATTACTGGTCCGGAGGCTTCGATAATCAAATCCTTTGATTCTTTTTCCATTTCGGGATTTGTAAGTGCCGATCCGCCTTTCTGCTCAAGCGGTCTGCATTGCAGCAGATTAATTTTGAATTCGTTTTCGTTCATAAAATTTATTGTAAACTCAACATCGACCGGCGTTCCGTAAACTTCCTGTATTACTTTGAGAGCCTGACGCATTTCGTTTGCAAAATTTGTTTTTTCCAGAAGCTTTTCGAAAGTTAGCGACCAACTGAATACATCTTTTCGGCCGAGCTGTGCTGCACGTTTTTCCATTTCTCTGTCACGAGATGCGAACATATCGAGCAGGAGACTATCATCATTTGCAACAGGCACTACTTCTGAAAATTGTTTTGAAATGAATTCTCTTGCTTCAAGGTCGATGCAGTCTACTTTCTGCTGAGTATATTTTCTTGCGGTTTCGCTGGTTTGAGGAATTTTGGTTGGTGCGTTCAGTGCGACGATTCTTGCGTAATCGTCATCATTTCGGTCAACTGCTCTGGTTCCGAGTCCGAAGACAAGCCTAATCATTCCGGCTTTCGGGTCAATATCTTCGTTCCAGACATACGGATTAAACGAAAGCGCAACACCGGCTGCCTGCGGATAAAAATATCTTCCGTGAGGTGCGCCAGATACTCTCTGAACCAAAAGGCCCATTGGTTCGTCTTTTTCCAAAAGGCCGCGTTTTGCTCTATACATCAGGGCATCTTCGCTCATACTGCTTGCGTAAATTTTTCTTATAGCATCGATAAATTCATTGAGTCTCTGCTGGCGTGTTCCCTGGTTTGTGCAGAAAAAGCTTTCGTACTTGCCGGCGAATGCGTTACCATAATTATCTTCCAATATCGAACTTGAACGTACGATAATCGGGCTCTGTCCAAAATAATCGAGCAAATCACTGAACTGCTTGACGATATAATCAGGGAAATCTCCCTGCAGGATTCTCTGCCTTCCTTCCGCAGCGCCATCAAGAAAGTTTTGGCTTGTTCGCTGTTTTTGTCTTATCCACCAGATTTTATTTCTTACAAGATAAGTATAAAATACATCGGAGCCGATGAAGAAAGAATCGTGCGGTTCGAGAAGCTGTTTAAAACTGCTGTTTGTTTTTTCAAGGATCGCTCTTGCAAGCAGCATACCCACGCTTTTGCCGCCTATCAGGCCTGTTCCTATCATTCTTCTTCTGATTTTCAGAACATCAGAGAGGGTGAGATATTGGCGGACGATTTTTAAAATTCGTTTGTCTCTTGAAATTGCCATTCTGACTATCTGCTCGAATTTCTTATCGATATCTTCCTGACTGCATTTTTTTTGTTCGTAATCTTTGACGAGCTGCTCGGCGTCATGAAAGGTCTTTGCCCAAAAGCCCAATCTCTCGTTTGCGACGTCGAGCTCGAGGCCGCGGACATTAGTCAATATTTCAGTAATCGTTCCGCTGTCACGGACGGGCAGGAAATCATTATCTTTCCAAATATGAATCATGTTCATCGTTGTCGAATATCTGGCGTCAACCTTTAAAGGATGGACATAAATATTATTTTTATAATTGTAAACATTCGATACCACTTGTGCGGTATCGACGATAGGCCTTGTCGCGTGATAAGAATGGTAATCACGAAGCAGGGCGAATGCTGTTACAGTCTGGGCGTAATACAGATATGGACAAACCTGCATAAAAAAGTTTCCCAGCATTCTGTCGTTGCACCATGCAGGCGCAAGTTCGCTAAGACAATCGAAAAGATAATAATGTCCTTTGCCGAATTGATTAATTACTGTATGTACTTTCGAGGTAAACGTTTCGAATCCCTGATATGGGTCAAGTTCGATAACGTTTGCGCCTTCTTCTGCAGTAACAAATGGGGCATGTTTGCCGAACCTGAAATAAACAAGTTCCCATCCGCTGCCGAGCGCGTTATTGCAGTATGCTTTTACGAATGGCAGGAAATCCTCAACGCTGTCTACAAGCCATACAATATTATCCCCAGGCAATACTTGTTTGATTATTTTATCGAATCCCGGCAAGCCCGTGCTTAATCTTTCATTTGGTTTCATCTTTTCCTCAAAACTTGGGTCAATATTGCTGATTTTTGTACCATTTATAAGCTTTGCTTATACAAGTTATAATCATTTAAAATTGGATTTGTGCGTTTTTTCTGGCTAAACTTAGCTTTAAACAGCTTTGTCTTACACAAGTTCATTAGTAAGTATTATTAACATATTTTATGGAAGTGGCAAGAAAAAACCTTAAATAACTGATTGGAGGTCACAATGTCATCAAAAAAAGTGATTGAAAGTGTTTATGAGCAGGTACTCAAGCGTAATCCTGGTGAAAATGAGTTCCACCAGGCAGTAAAGGAAGTTCTCGAAAGTCTGACTCCGGTTCTTGATGAAAATCAGCAGTATGTTGATTCAAGGATTCTCGAAAGAATCGTTGAGCCGGAAAGAGTGATTATGTTCAGGGTTCCCTGGATTGACGATGCCGGCAAAGTTCAGGTCAACAGGGGGTTCCGTGTACAGTTCAGCAGTGCAATCGGTCCATACAAAGGCGGCATACGTTTCCATCCAAGCGTATACCTGGGCATTATTAAATTCCTCGGCTTTGAGCAGATTTTCAAAAATTCGCTCACAGGTCTGATGATGGGCGGCGGCAAGGGCGGCAGCGACTTCGATCCAAAAGGCAAAAGCAACAACGAAGTTATGCGTTTCTGCCAGAGCTTTATGACCGAGCTTTGCAAACATATCGGTGCTGATACAGACGTACCGGCAGGCGATATTGGCGTTGGCGGACGTGAAGTCGGCTATATGTTCGGCCAATACAAGAGAATTCGCAATGAATTCGTCGGCGTTCTCACAGGCAAAGGCCTTCAATGGGGCGGAAGTCTTGTAAGAACTGAAGCTACAGGTTATGGTCTGGTTTACATAGTTGATGAATTGCTCAAGGAAAAAGGGCAAAGCTTTGAAGGAAAAACAGTTACAGTCAGTGGTTCAGGTAACGTAGCGATTTACGCAACCGAAAAAGTTCAGCAGCTCGGCGGCAAAGTCGTTGCTATGAGCGATTCAAACGGTTTCATATATGACCCGCAGGGAATCAAACTTGATACTGTAAAACAGATTAAAGAAGTTGAAAGAAAGAGAATTAAAGAATATTGCACAATCCATAAAAGTGCAAAATATACCGAAGGCTGCAATGGCATTTGGACTGTAAAGTGCGACATTGCTCTGCCTTGTGCAACTCAGAACGAACTCGATGCAGAGGGCGCAAAGGCTCTTGTGAAGAACGGATGTCAGATCGTTGCTGAAGGTGCAAATATGCCTACTACACCAGAAGGCGCAGATACGCTGATGGAAGGTAAAGTTGCATTCCTGCCGGGCAAAGCGGCAAACGCAGGCGGCGTTGCAGTTTCAGGTCTCGAAATGGCACAGAATAGCCAGAGATATGCATGGACATTCGAACGTGCAGATGCAGAATTGAAGAACATTATGGTCAATATCTACAAGAACATCAGTGCTGCTGCTGAAAAGTACGGCCAAAAGGGCAATTACATCATTGGTGCAAATATCGCCGGCTTCGTAAAAGTAGCCGATTCTATGATGGCTCACGGCGTTGTATAAGTTTAAAGTATTGTAAGTTTAAGAGGGCGTTGGCTTTATGGCGGACGCCCTTTTTTATTGCCCATTGATATTTTTTATATTAAAATCTGCTTTATGAAGGAAGAAAGAAATCTAAGGAAGGTTTTCAACCAGCATGTAAAGCTGGAAGAATATTTTACGGGCTTTTCTGTTAAATCCAACAAGCCTGCCGCAGTTGCGCCCCAGCAACCCCCGCAGCCAGCAAATTCACAAAATACAGACATTGCCACCGAACTTAGCCAATTATGTAAAGAGGTTGCTGCATGCCAAAAATGCGTGCTTGGTTCCACCCGAACCAATCCGGTGCCCGGCGAAGGAAATCCCAAAGCCGATTTGGTTTTTGTCGGTGAAGGCCCCGGCGCCGATGAAGATGCCCAGGGCAGACCATTTGTCGGCAGGTCGGGTCAGCTATTAGATAAAATTATCACAAATGCGATGGGATTAAAGAGAAGTGATGTTTATATTTGCAATATTGTAAAATGCAGACCTCCGGAAAATCGGGAGCCTAGGCCGGAAGAGATTATAAGCTGTCTGCCGTTTTTGAAAAAGCAGCTTTCGCTTATAAGGCCGCGAGTTATTGTTTGTCTCGGAGCGCCTGCGACGAGAACGCTTTTGAACACGAATAAACCAATTGGTCAGCTTCGCGGCAAATTCCATGAATTTTCTATTGATGATGATTCAGAACCTGTAAAACTGATGCCGACATTCCATCCATCATACATCTTGCGTAATTATTCTGACGATAACCGCCGTAAAGTCTGGGAAGATATGAAAACCGTTATGGTTGAACTTGGCTTGCCTGTACCGAAAAAATAAAGTTGAAAATTAAAGTACACATAATCAGTTTTAGAAAATTTTCGTATTGTTAAGTATGGTAATTCAATTTATATTGGGCAGAAGTGGGGCAGGAAAGACGACTCTTTGTATAAAGCAGATTATAGAAAATCTGTTGAATGGAAAGCGTGACCAAAACCTTGTCTTCCTTGTGCCTGAGCAGGCTACATATCAGGCTGAAAGAGCAATTCTTGCAGATAACCGAATAAAAGGTTACAGCAGGCTGCACGTTCTTTCTTTTCAGCGGCTTTGCTATATGATCTTTGGAAAGAATCTTGCCGCAAGGCCTCTGACTTCGCAGGCCAGAGATATGATTGTTCACAGGCTGCTTTGCGAAAATGCAAATAAACTTTCCATCTTTTCCTCGGCCGCACAAAGACAAGGGACTGCTGTTTCCGTCGCGGCGACAATTTCTGAATTGCAAAAATACGGTAAACTACCAGAAGATGTCGAAACACTTATAAACCAGCTTAAAGATAAATCGGAATTAACCTGCGGAAAGCTTTCTGATATAAATCTGATTTATAAACAATACCTCGCCTTTATTGAGGGCAATTTTATAAACAATGATAATCAACTGAATCTTGCCAAAGATTCGGTATCACAAAATGATTTTCTAAAAGGATGTTCATTGTGGGTTGATGGTTTTGCGGGTTTTACAACATCCGAATTACTTATGCTCGCTGAATTGCTGAAAGTTTCGTCATCTTCTAAAATCGCTTTATGTGTTGACCATGCAGCATTGGAAAACGATTATACCGGCATTTTCGAACCAACCGCAAAGACATACACAGACCTCCTTTCGCTGATTAAATCTTTAAATCTGCAAATTGAAAAACCTGTTATATTGCCGCAGCCGAATCGTTTCAAAAATTCAAAATCGTTGACGCATCTCGAAAAAAATATTTTCAGTTTCGAAAATGTTCCGCCGATTTCATGCAGCAATGAAATAGAAATTACAGCTTGTGCCAAAACAAGACTCGAAGTCGATTATGTTGCTCGAAGGATTTGCGCTCTTGTGAGAGAGAAAAATTATCGGTGGCGGGATATTGCTGTAATTGCGTCTGACATTGACCAATATCGTCATTTTATACAGGCGATTTTCAGCGATTTTAATATTCCGTTCTTTATTGACCGGAGAAGGGATTTGCAGCAGTACCCGGCAGTTGAATTAATCACCAGCGCACTAAAAATCGCGATTGACAGATTTACCACTAATGATGTGATTAACTATTTAAAGAGCGACCTTGCTCCGGTGAGCAGGGCGGAAGTTGACCAGCTTGAAAATTATTGCCTTGCTTTCGGTGTTGAGGGAAAAGACTGGCTTGCTGAAGAAGCCTGGGATTTTGCGCCGCCAAGAGACGAATTTGATAATGATATAATCAATAAAATTCGATTAAAAGCAACAGACCATCTTTTGCAGTTAAGAGCATTATTACAAAATGATAGCGGTTTGACCGCGGAGCAATTTTGTGCCGGGCTATTTACATTTCTTGATAGTCTCAGTTTAAGAGAGCAGTTAGCTGATTGGACAAAGAGAGCTTTTAAAAATGGTTCGCTCGAGGAAGCACAACTGCATCAGCAGTTTTTTTCGCAGTTTACGCAATTAATGAACGATTTTGTTTTTATCTTTAAAAATAGTAATCTCAAAACCCGTCAATATGCTTCCATAGTGTGTTCTATGTTTGGACAGATAACTGTTGCGTTGATTCCTCCCGCTCTCGACCAGGTGCTTGTCGGCTCAATCGAAAGAAGCCGGCATCCCGATTTAAAAGCGGTATTTTTGATTGGCGCATCGCAAAAGCAGTTTCCGATTCCGGTCAGTTACGACAATATTTTGTCTGACAGCGACCGTAAACTAACTGCCGATGCAGGCTTCGAACTTTCGCGCATCGGCTCATCGCAATTAATGGAACGCAGATACCTTGCTTATATTGCTTTTACCCGGCCGGCACAATTTTTGAATATTACGTATCCTTTGGCGGACGAAAAGGGATCTGATGTTCAGCCGAGTTTTCTAATAGAACAGCTAAAAACGCTTTTTACAGACCTAAATGAAGAAAAATATTTCGGCAGTAGTGGTTTTGATAATCTATACAGTGTTTCAGATTTATCTGCATTGCTTGCCTCTCGGCTTGGCAGGGACATTTTTTCTCCGCCGGATTTGACAGATGCAAAATGTAAATGGCTGCTCGATACGGCATCTAAGGATTATGATTTAAACAAAGTGCGCATGGGAATTGACTATGCAAATATTGCGAAAATTGAAAATCCCTTAATTCTGCAAACACTTACTACAAGCGCGACACGTTTAAAATCTTTCGCGAGTTGTCCATTCAGGCATTTTACAGAACATATACTGAAGCTGAAAGAAAGACGGATTTTCGAACTTGAACCATTCAGCAAAGGTTTGTTCTTTCATAAAGTACTCGAAATATTATTCAGCAGCTTAAAAAGCATGAATCTGACTTTTTCAACAATTGGAAAAGATTTACTTTCGGAACTGACGGACAAAGCTGTCGAAAGATTGCTTGTTGAAGATAATTTTCTGAAAAGTTTCAAAGCGAGAACGAAGCATAATAGCTTTATCGTCCTTTCCTCAGCGGAAATGATAAAAGACGCAATCCTTGAATTTTCGCAGATTGGCGCCGCCGGACGTTTTACGCAGATAGCATCAGAAATCGGCTTTGGAGGCAAATCGATTTTGCCTGCCATTGAACTGAAGTTAGATGATGGTAAAAAAATTATCATAGAAGGTAAAATCGACAGGGTGGATTTATATTCGAATAACGGTACTAATTACTGCCTTGTGGTCGATTATAAAACATCGCAAACTTCCATAAAATGGTCTCTGTTTGGTGAAGGATTGGATTTGCAATTGCCGATTTATCTGCTTGCAATACGAAACAGCAGTATTGATTCTTATAAAAATCTGGTTCCATTGGGAGCGTTTTATTTTCAGATTCAGGTCTCTCCTGACTCCGCTTTTTTAGAGGAGATTGAAAAAAATGGTGATAAAATCAGAAGAAAACCGAAAGGTATTTTCAACGGCAATTATTTTGATTTGATAGATGGTCGGACCAGCAGCGGTTTTAGTCCGTTTTACAGTTTCAGAATAACGCAGAAGGAAAATCAGTTTGGCGTATATGAATCAAGTTCACTTTTGACTGATGAGCATTTCGCGTCTGCTTTGAATTTCGCAGAAAATAAACTTAAGCAGCTTGGCAGCCGTATTTGTACAGGTGAAATTGATATAAAACCGTACAAATATGAAAAAAATACAGCGTGTGCAAATTGCGGAGCTAAATCGTTTTGCCGATTTGACTGGCAGATAAACGATTATTCGGAAATCAGAAAAATTTCAAAAAAGGAATTTTTCGAGGCATCACAGTGAATTGGACTAAAGGACAAAAACAGGCAATCGAATCATTAAGCGGCGATATAACCGTTGCCGCTTCAGCTGGTACAGGCAAAACGACTGTACTTTCGCAGCGGGCCGTGCGGATACTCGGTGTGCAGGAATTATGTCCCGATGTTTCGGACATTCTGGTTTTGACTTTTACCGATGCAGCCGCAGGCGAAATGAAGCAAAGGATAGCGATAAATCTCAAAGAAGCCGCTCAGCAGATTAAAACCGCTCATCTTCGTAAACAGCTTTTAATGCTCGACAGCGCCGATATCAGTACAATCCATTCGTTCTGCAAGCGTATTATCAGTCAGAATTTTCATCGTCTCGGCCTTGACCCGACATTTCGAGTCATGGACTCGGACGAAAGTAAACTTATAAAGAAGGAGATTCTCCAGCGGATCACTGAACAGGCCTGGGATGATATGCCGCAGGCAATGCACCAGCTCTTACAGGGCAGGGCTGTTTCCAATCCGCAAAATAATTTTCTAAATTGTATCATTGATGTCAGTGACTTTCTAAATACCGTTGTTTCGAGGCAGGACTGGTTTGACAGAGCCGCAGTTTTTAATGAAGCTGTTCTTTCATCTTCGTCACAGGCCGTTAAAAATCAGAAGCAGATCATTCTTGAAAAACTCAAAACACTCAAAGAGCGATTCGAATGGTCATTAAAACTCGATGAAAAGATTACGAACTGCCATTGGCAGGAACAAATTCAAAGCGAATGCTTCGCACCAGTTTTACTTGCTATTGATTTTCTCGAAAAGGACGATTTAGATTCATTTATTGAGATTCTAAACAGCTTCGATGGATTCAAATGGAATAACAGGCCTAAAGACTGCTCTGCAGAATCAAGAGAATTTGTTTTGTGTTCTGCAATAAAAGCAATTAAAGAATTCAAGAATCTATCATCACTTGCGATTCTGAATCCCAATTATCAGCGGATTATTGCGAGCAGTTGTTCGGTGCAGGCAAAGGCCCTGATTGAACTTGTTAAAAAGTTCGATTTGACATATCAAACCGCAAAGCAGCAGCTTAGCTCAGTTGATTTTTCAGATCTCGAACGTTATATGCTGACACTGCTTTCGGACAATGGAGATATTGACAGCGGCAAACCATCGGATATCGCTTTGCAGCTGCAAAAAAAATATAAATATATTTTTGTCGATGAATACCAGGATATCAATCCTGTTCAGCAGAGAATAATCGATCTGCTCTCAGGCAGCGCGAAAGTTTTTGTCGTCGGCGATGTAAAGCAAAGCATATATGCCTGGCGAGGGGCTGATTGCGGTTTGTTTGTTCAGCGTTTGAACAGCAGTACAGACGATGAATTGAAATCCCGCGTTGATTTAAATGAGA
>MHXZ01000024.1 GCA_001825665.1 Planctomycetes bacterium GWF2_41_51
AAAGATGGAATAATATATTTGAATGCCAAAGAGCTAAAATAATCGTAAGTGCATTGAAATGCACATAAAAATACTAATTTTTAGAGATACCCTTATGGATAGGAATACAAAAAAGAAAAAGGATAACTCGTGGCCGGCGGTACTGGTATTGCCAATTCTGATTCCAATTTTTCTTTATGTGGCGATTAAATACATTATTATAACAATTCCGCTTTATATTACTATCTGGCTAAAAGGGATTCGAGTTTTTTATGTTTATTCAAATAGTCCTCATTGGCAAGAACGAGTTGAAAAGGAAATTATTCCTAAACTTCCAGACAAAACAATAATTATGAACTGGTCTGAACGGAGCAAATGGCAACGGAATTTGGCTACAACCGCGTTTTTTCATTTCGGCGGTTCTCAAGAATACAATCCCATGGGTATAATTTTTAGGCCGTTTCGCAAGGCAAAAGTGTTCCGATTTTATCAACCATTAAAAGATTTGCAACATGGAAAGCCAGAAGCCCTGTTAAAGATAGAAACAGAATTTTTTCAGATGCTAAACAAATAAACCTATTTCGCTTTTTCCATCAGGTCGACGAAGTCAGAGAATAGATAATTTGAATCGTGGGGGCCGGGGGCGGCTTCGGGGTGGTACTGCACGGCGAAAGCGGGGACTTTGCGGCAGCGGAAACCTTCCAGCGTGTTATCGTTTAAATTCATGTGCGTAATCTGCACATCCTTATCAATCAAAGAATCGGGGTCGATGCAGAAGCCGTGGTTCTGGCTGGTGATCTCAATTTTTTCAGTAATCAGATTTTTCACGGGATGGTTTGCGCCGTGATGTCCGAATTTCAATTTGAAACTTTTGCCTCCGAGCGCGAGGCCGAGAAGCTGATGGCCGAGGCATATCCCAAAAATCGGGACTTTACCGAGCAGTTTGCGGATAGTATCAATGGCATAACTGACGGGGGCGGGGTCGCCGGGGCCGTTGCTGAGGAAGACGCCATCGGGTTTCATTTTAAGCACGTCCTGTGCGGAAGTGTCGGCAGGGACGACTGTAACTTTGCAGCCGTTGGTGACGAGGAGACGTAAAATATTTTGCTTTATGCCGCAATCGAAAGCGACGACATTATATTTTTGCTGGACTGTGTGAAGTTTGCCGAATTCGTCTTCGACGGGTTTGTCCCATTTATAACTTTTTTTTGCGCAGACGTGCTGGACGATGTCGCGGTCAACGAGGCCGGGATATTTATCCAACTGCTGTTTTAATTCTTTGAGGCTTGAGCCGTCGGTGCAGATGATGCCCCGCATAGCGCCTGTGCTGCGAAGCAGCGTAACGAGTTTGCGCGTGTCGATGTCTTCGATGGCGGGAATTTTAAATTTTTTCAGGTATTCATCGAGAGAAAAATCTTTTCGCCAATTGCTTGGGAAATCGCAATTTTCTTTGACGACGAAACCGCTGAGATATGGTTTTGAAGATTCGACGTCGAGAAGATTTGTGCCGTAGTTGCCAATGAGAGGATATGTCATAGTTACGATTTGCTCGTGGTATGATGGGTCGGTAAGGATTTCCTGATAGCCGCTCATGGCGGTATTGAAAACAACTTCGCCGCACTTTTTTCCTTCGGCGCCGAAAGCGGAGCCTTTGAAATAAGTTCCATCTTCAAGAAGCAATATGGCTTTTGACATTTTTATATCCTTTTTACTACCCGCTCCATAACTGTCGCGGCTCTGGTTACCCGGCGCTTACGCTTAGGGCTCTGAATACTATTTATAAAATTGCTGTATTGGCTTAACTTCGATTTTTTTCTGTTTCATAGATTCGATCGCGGTTGTAACGGCGGCGGCGCCACGAATCGTTGTAGTGTACGGCACGTTGCGGTCGAGAGCGGTGCGGCGAATCGCGAACGAATCTTTTATAGTCTGTTTTCCAACTGTCGTGTTGATAATCAACGAGACCTGGTTGTTGATTATCAAATCAACAATGTGCGGACGGCCCTCATTCATTTTGAGTACGAATTCTGAAGGGATGTTATTCTTAATCAACTCAATGCACGTGCCTTTGGTGGCGTAAAGCTTGAAGCCCATCTGGTGCAGCCTGCGGGCGATTTCGATGCATTTGGCCTTGTCTGCATCTTTGACGCTGAAGAAAACGTTGCCGCTGGTCGGCAAGGAATTGCCGGAAGCGATTTGAGATTTTGCGTAAGCGATTCCGAAATCGTCCGAGATGCCCATGACTTCGCCGGTCGAGAGCATTTCCGGGCCGAGAAGGGTATCGCAGCCGGGGAATTTCAAGAACGGAAAAACGGCTTCCTTAACGGAGAAGTGTTCACGGTGCATTTCTTTCGTGAAGCCAAGCTCGTCGAGAGTTTTGCCGGCCATAACTTTTGCGGCAAGTTTTGCGAGCGGAACGCCGATGGCTTTGCTGACGAATGGAATTGTTCGCGACGCGCGAGGATTAACTTCGAGGATGTAAATATTTTCATCCTTAACGGCGAACTGGATGTTCATCAGGCCTTTGACTTTCAATTCCAGCGCAAGCAGTTTGGTCTGGCGTTTTACTTCGGCGATCAATTTCGGACTGAGTGAAAACGGCGGCAGTGAACATGCACTATCGCCTGAATGGATGCCCGCTTCTTCGATGTGCTCCATAATTGCGCCGATGACGACTGTCTTGCCATCACTAATCGCATCGACGTCAAGCTCGGCGGCGTCATCAAGAAATTTATCGATAAGAATCGGATGCTCTTCGGAAACGGCAATAGCTTTTTCGACGCATGTTTTCAGTTCCGATTCGTCGTAAACAATCTGCATCGCTCTTCCGCCAAGCACGAAAGAAGGTCTGACGAGAAGAGGATAGCCGAGCTTTTTGGCAATTTTCAGAGTCTGCTGATAATCCATCGCGGTGCCGCTCGGAGGCTGATTGAGTTTTAATTTTTCAACTATTTTATTGAAACGCTTTCTGTCTTCTGCGGCGTCGATGCTATCGGGGCTTGTGCCGATGATATTAACGCCGGCTTTTGAAAGTGCGTTTGCAAGTTTCAAAGGGGTCTGACCGCCAAACTGGACGATGACGCCAAAGGGCTTTTCCTTATCGACGATGTTCATCACATCTTCGAATGTCAGAGGCTCGAAATATAACCTGTCGGAAGTATCGTAATCGGTGCTGACGGTTTCGGGGTTGCAGTTGACCATTATGGATTCGATGCCGATTTCTTTTAACGCGAAGGCAGCGTGGCAGCAGCAATAATCAAATTCAATACCCTGGCCGATGCGGTTTGGGCCGCCGCCAAGAATGATGACTTTTTTATTTGCCGTCGGATTCGATTCGCACTGGTCTTCATACGTCGAATATAAATATGGCGTGTGAGCCTCGAATTCGGCGCCGCAGGTATCGACCCTTTTATAAACAACGGAAATGCCGTTTTCGAGACGCTGTTTTCTTAACTGCGTTTCGGGGATGTTTAATTTCGACGCGATATATTTATCGCTGAAGCCGAGTTTTTTGGCCTTTTCGAGATTTTTGATGCTAATCTTATCTTCGAACTGCACAATCTGTTTGATGTTGTGCAGGAACCATGGGTCGATCTTTGTAAGCTCATAAATTTCATCAATCGACATTTTTCTTCGTATGGCTTCTGCGACATACCAGAGTTTGTCCCAGCGATTCGTGCGGAGCACCTGGCAAAGTTTATTATCGTCGATTTTCGCATTAATGTGTTTTCTGTCGAGTGAATACCTGTCGATCTCGAGAGAACGAATAGCTTTCTGGAATGCTTCCTTGAAAGTTCTGCCGATCGCCATCGCTTCGCCGACACTTTTCATCTGGACTGTCAAATCCGAATTAGTGGCGGGGAATTTTTCGAATGTAAACCGCGGCCATTTAACAACGCAATAATCAATCGTCGGTTCAAAACAGGCCGGCGTCATTTTTGTAATATCATTTGGAATTTCGTCAAGGGTATAACCAACCGCAAGCAGCGACGCGATTTTGGCAATCGGAAAACCAGTCGCTTTTGAGGCGAGGGCTGAACTTCGTGAAACGCGGGGGTTCATTTCAATGACGTACATTTTTCCGTTTTTCGGATTGATGGCGAACTGGATGTTCGAGCCGCCGGTTTCGACTCCGATTGCGCGGATGATTTTCAGCGAGGCATCGCGCATCGTCTGATATTCTTTATCTGTGAGTGTTTGAGCTGGAGCAACTGTAATGCTGTCCCCGGTGTGGATGCCCATGGGGTCGAGATTTTCAATTGAGCAGACAATCACGACGTTGTCCTTTTTGTCGCGCATTACTTCAAGTTCGTATTCCTTCCAGCCAATGACTGATTCTTCGACAAGAACCTGACTTTTAGGACTTAAACTCAATCCCCAATGAATGTATTCTTTGTATTCCTCGGCATTATAAGCGATATTGCCGCCAGTGCCGCCGAGAGTGTATGAAGCACGGATAATTGCGGGAAAACCAATCTGCTGAATAATTTTCTGTGCCTGTTCCCAATTATGAACATAACCGCTTTTGGGGACATCGAGGCCGATATCAAGAATGATTTTTTTGAATCTGTCGCGTTCCTCAGCTTTTTTGATGGCGGGGAGGTCTGCACCGATGAGTTTAACATTGTATTTTTTCAGAGTGCCGCTTTCGGCGAGAGCAACCGCGGTGTTGAGGCCGGTCTGACCGCCGAGGGTTGGAAGCAGGCAATCGGGTTTTTCTTTTTTGATAATCTTTTCTACCATTTCGGGTGTAATGGGTTCGATATATGTTCGGTCGGCAAGTTCGGGGTCGGTCATAATGGTTGCCGGATTGCTGTTGACGAGCACGACCTCGTAACCTTCTTTTCTCAGGGCCTTGCAGGCCTGAGCGCCGGAGTAGTCGAATTCACAGCCCTGGCCTATGACTATAGGGCCGGAGCCTATTATAAGTATTTTGTGGATATCTGTACGTTTGGGCATTTTGTTCTTACATCCGTGATTTATAAATATTATTGTTTTATCCTTTGTCGATACTGGTTGGTCATCGGCATTCTTCGGTCGCGGCCGAAAGCCTTCGGAGTAATTTTAACTCCCGGGGGGCATTGACGGCGTTTGTACTCGTTTCTGTCCACCATAGAAATAACTCTTAACGCTATTTCAGGATCGAAGCCAAGTGCGATAATTTCGCTAAGCGATTTTTCTTCTTCGATATAGGCTTTTAAAATTGCATCAAGAATGTCGTATTCAGGGAGCGAATCGCTGTCTTTCTGATTTAAACGAAGTTCAGCCGTCGGGATTCTCCTAATTACACTTAGTGGAATTACTTCTCTGCCGCGGATTTTGTTCATGTAATTGCTTAATTCATAAACGATAGTTTTGGGCACATCCTTAATGACAGCAAACCCGCCTGCGGTATCACCATAAAGTGTCGAATAACCGACAGCGGTTTCGCTTTTATTGCCGGTGGTGAGAACGAGATAGCCGAATTGATTGCTAATGGACATCAGGATTATGCCGCGGATTCTTGCCTGAAGATTTTCATAAGCAAGCCCATTGTCGCTCCATCCTTCGATATTGGCAAGCAAACCGCTGAAACTCTGGAGGACGGATTCGATGGGGATATTACGAAATTCAATTGCGAGATTTTCGGCGGTAAGCTGCGCATCAGTAATCGTTTCAGAGAGGTTAAATCTTGTGGGCATTGTGACGCCGATGACGTTTTCTTTGCCGAGCGCATCGACGGCAATGCAGGCGGTCAGTGAGGAATCGATTCCGCCGCTTAAGCCGAGTATAACTTTTTTGAAACCGTTCTTTGTTACGTAATCTCTTGTTCCAAGAACGAGCGCGTGATAAATTTCTTCAACATAATCTGTTTTCGTAACTGACGATTGAGAATTTATCATACCGTTTGATTCGATATCGGCAATGAGCAAATCCTCTTCGAAGGCTTTTGCAATCGCGACAAACTCACCCTGTGAATTTACGAAAATACTTCTGCCGTCGAAAACAAGCTCATCCTGACCGCCGACGATATTGCAATAAGCCATCGAGCAATTGAGGAGCTTTGCGCAATCCTGAATCATATTTAATTTATGATGGATTTTGCCGGCGTGAAAAGGCGAAGCGGAAATATTAACGATAAGATTTTTTGCCGAAACAGAGGCAAGGAAATTCTGGAGCCATTGCAGTTCCCAGATATCCTCGCAAATAGTACAGACAACCGCAATGCCTTTGATATCGACAACGAGCGGTTCTGTGCCGGCGGCAAAATATCTCTTTTCGTCGAAAACGCCATAGTTCGGGAGCTGACACTTGTGATAAACTTTCAGGATTTTGCCTGACTGGAGAACGGCAAGCGAATTATAGCATAAACCATCTGCAAATTCGGCGAAACCGAGCATTATGGTCAAGTCGGGACAATCTTTAGCAATCTGCTCAACGGCTTTTTTGTTTTCAATAAGAAAATGCTTCTTCAGAAGTAAATCTTCAGGGGGATATCCGCAAATGCTCATTTCGGGAAAAATAAGCAATTCAACGCCGGCGTCTTTTGCGCGGACGTACATCTGCCGGATATTCTCAATGTTTCCGGTAAAGTCCCCGACGGTCGAGTTAATCTGTGCAAGGGCAGTTTTTAAAGCCATTTGTATTTAAGGGTATCTCTAAAAATTAGTATTTTTATGTGCATTTCAATGCACTTACGATTATTTTAGCTCTTTGGCATTCA
>MHXZ01000025.1 GCA_001825665.1 Planctomycetes bacterium GWF2_41_51
GGCTTTTCCAAACCATACCTTTCCACCATCGAAACAGGCAAAGTCAAAAATCCGCCAAGCGACGACCTGCTGCGAAAACTCGAAGAAGTATTGCAGGTTGCAGCCGGTTCGCTCCGCCATTCGGCAAATCTCGACAGAATGTCCGCAGATGTCCGCCAGCGGTTCGAGGCTTCAGAAGCGGAAAACCAGCGATGGCGAAAACTTGTACGCAATCTAATAGATAAAAAAGTCAAAGGCGCAGACCTGAATGAGCTGCTCTCCAAAAGCAATCTGCAAGTCGAAAATAAAATTTCCGAGTTCCAGCCCGGCAGGCTTATACCCGTTATAAACCGTGTTCCAGCAGGTTATCCGGTCGATTTTGATGATTTGCAGTATCCCGCCGGCTTTGCCGATGATTACGTGCGATGCCCCGATGTCGATGATAATCACGCCTTTGCGGTAAGAGTGATCGGCGATTCGATGGAACCAAAGTTCATCCAGGGTGATATCGTAATTTTCTCACCGGGACTCGAAGTCAGAAACGGCGATGACTGCTTCGTCAGATTGGCAGAACCGCACGAAACAACCTTTAAACGCATCTATTTCGAGAGCAATGATAAAATCCGGCTCCAGCCGCGCAACGAAAAATACCCGCCTATGATTATCGAAGGAAACCGAATCAATGGCCTGTATCGTGCGGTAATAAAATACGAAAGACTGTGAACATCCTTAAACGGTTGAAGTCGCATTACGAATTGAAAGGTCGTTCAGATTAGCCCTGCCAACACTTTGGCAGGGTTGTTTTAATTATTTCAGCCCCCTGCCTTAATCCTGCAAGCTTTTAGGCGCAGCAGGATGCCAGGGGGTTTTTGTTCGCATATTGGTTCATTCATCGCACACCAACACGTCATTGCGTCCAGTTCCGTTGAGCGCAAAGCGAATCGGACGACAAAGCAATCTCTATTTTTGTGTTACCCATTGCCGTTCACTCATCAGAGCCGCGATGATTTTTACTGTGTAAAAATCACTCCCGGTTTATCTGCTATTTTTTTCCTTGAGATAAAATCGTGAGGGAGCCTCATCTTCATTTTATATTTTAAATCCGTGTAGTCCGCGTCATCAGTGATTAAAAAGTTAAGTTCGTAGGGTGGGCTTTGCCATAACGCTCCTGTGGATAGCCCACGCTGTTTTTATTACGTAACCATTTTCAACGAATTACGAAACGAGCCTCGCCACCTATAACCGCAACACGAATTCTCCTCCCCTATACCCTATCCCCTATACCCTGTTTTTACGTCGCTTTTCATTTACATTTTTTTCACTTTTCTTCGCTTTTTTTCGCTTTTTCGATCCGTTTTCGTGCCGAAAAACTGCAAGATTTGTCAATTCCGCGCAGGTTTTTACTTGCGCATTTTTAATTTATCTCACCTATTTTTAATTTGATTTTTTACAAAAATCGCGCAAGCTGTAAATTATGAAAAACGAAATCAGTTACTCGATTTTTAAAACCGACTGGGGTTTTTTCGGCCTGCTCGCCGACGACACCGGACTGCTTAGAACCTCTTTACCTTCAACCACTTACGATTCAGCCAAAAATTTTTTGCTTAGAAGTTTTTCAAAAAACGCAAATGAAAAATCAATATACCCCCATCTCCAAAAAGCCGTAATAGATTATTACAATGGCATTTACGTGGACTTCAATAAGCTGGATATCACTTTCAATTTTGAAAATCTAACAGATTTTTCAAAGCGAATTTTACTTGCTTGCAAAGCAATAAACATTGGCAAAACAATAACTTATGGCAATCTCGCAGCCCGTGCCGGGGGGGCCCCCGGCGCTGCTCGTGCGGTTGGTTCTGTAATGGCCGCAAACCAATGGCCGTTACTCATTGGCTGTCATAGGGTTATAAGAGCCGATGGTGTCATCGGCCGCTTCAGCGGCGAAGGTGGAAGTTCGACAAAAAAGCGAATGTTACAGCACGAGCAAGTGCTTATAAGCAAAGGAGATAAATATGATTCCCACGAAAAAAGTAGAATCGGGCAACGCCCCGGCCGCGATTGGCCCTTATTCGCAGGCAATAAGAGCGGCAAACACGCTGTATCTTTCGGGCCAGATAGGCCTTGACCCAAAAACCGGCAAACTCGTCGATGGTGGAATCGAACCCGAAACTCGCCAAGCCTTGGAGAACATAAAAGCCGTTCTTTTCGCCGCCGGCCTGAATCTCACAAGTGTTGTAAAGACAGAAGTTTACTTAACGGATATGAACGATTTCCAAAAGATGAACGAAATTTACGCAACCTATTTTGCCGAGCCTTATCCCGCCCGCGTAACCGTTGCCGTAAAGCAATTGCCCAAAAACGCGATGGTCGAAATCGCCGCAATCGCCGTCAAAGAATCCAACTTGTAAACACCTTAGATTAAAGCAGTTATACGGATCCCAAAAAATATTCGTGCGATGCTCCGCGGGTAAAGCGAAGCGGGCAAAGAATTTAATAAACCTCACAACGCGCGAGTAAATATACCAATTGGTATTATATCTGATTAACCCTCAGAATCTCTACGCAGTTTTGTCTCGCCGCTTTAACCGTCGGCCAAAGCGCCCCCAACAAACACGCAAGTACTGCCGCCCCCGCGACTTGCAGCACAAGAGCCGCCCCGGCTTTATCCGGAATATCATTAATTGCGTACATTTCCCTGTTCCACATTTGAAACCCAAATTTATCGTAAAGCAGGCCCTCTAAAGAATTTACATTATCTAAAAATAAAAGAGCCGCCGCAATTCCAATCCCCGCCCCGACAACGCCGATAAGAACTGCATACCTCAAGAAAACCCGAATAATCCCAAAATTCGAAGCCCCAAGACTCTTCAAAATTCCAATATCCTTGTTTTTTCCGCCCACAATCATATAAAAAATAACAAAGATTATAAAAATCGTAATCACGCCCACCATCAAAAATAGCAGCAGCATCATTGCTCTTTCTTTTTCCATCGGCGCGATTGTTTCCCGTTTGTAACTCTTGAAATCCTGTACATTTACATTCTTAAAAAAATTAAGAGCAGCAGTATCGTTTGTTGTTTTTGCCGCGACAAATTCAGTCCAAAGCGATGTCGTTTTTTCAACTGATTTTGTCATATTATAGCCGGCTTTGAACTTCACAAAAATCGCCGAAGTCCTCTTTGGCTCAATATTCATTCCGGACATAATTTGAAGATGCTCAAAAGGCAGATAAACCGTTGTGCCGTCTACCTTTGCAAGTCCTGTATTTGAATTATCGCTGTAATAAAAAGTTTTGGTATTCGCCGAAACCGCCGTTCCCGTCCTGACAATCGTCCCTCTCGGCGTCAGCGGAAAACACGTAATTTCATAAGAATACCTTGGCAGAAACGACCATTGACTATAATTTCCCCATTCGTCCCTGTCAGCGATAAGGTCAATCCCAATCACACAGCCCGGCAAATTCGGATTATACGATGGCGAAAATGCAAGTTTCGGTTCGCTTTTCCGATAATAAATACTTTCTTCGAAATTCGTCGTTTGAAAATGATTATCAACATCAAACCCCATTAGATTTAATGCCGCGTTTTTGCCGGAAGTTTCCGATTTAACCAGCCCAAACGAATTAATAACAGGCGTTGCGCTTTCTATAAATTCCTGCTTTCGAAGCACTTCCAGAAATTCATCGTAATCCGCGAACCCCACCATCGAATCAGTTGAGATAATGCAATCAGAATAGAATCCGTGATTTTTTTCGATGAAATCAACCGTCAAACCGTTCATCACCGTCATTACAACAATGACGATAAACACACTGACCGCGACTGCAAGCACCGCCAGAATCGTCAGTTTACTGCTTTTAAAAAGCTTTAATGGTAAAATCACATCGTACATTATTCGTACCTCAGGATTTTTACAGGCGATGTCTTAGCTGCGATTATTGATGGCAAAACAGCCCCAAGCACCGAAGCGGCCACAGCCGCAATAAAGAAAAACCCCGCCCAGAACCAGTCGAAATGCGTGGGAATTCTTGTGAACATATAAATACTGCTGCTCCAGAGCTTTAGGCCGAAAAGATTGCTCACAAACTGCTCGAGCGTATTGATATTATGAGAAACAAGATACCCAACCGCCAGCCCGCCCGATGCGCCGACAATTCCGACAAACAAACCGAACAGCAGAAATATTGAGGTTATATCCCCGGAGGAAGCACCTATTGATTTAATGATTGCCAGGTCCTTCTGTTTCGCTTTAACAATCATATAGAAGATGCAGAATACAAGAACGATAATTCCCGCGCTGATAATCCCGAACACAACCAGCAGCACACCCATTTGCTTGCGCAGTTCTGTCGTGTATTCCGCCTGTTTTTGCATCGCGGTCAAAATCTCCGCATCCGCTGCAAAAGCCTCCGGCCAGTTTAAATCCTTAGTTGCGAATTCAGTCCAAATTTTGCGCACCGTTTCGATTGCTTCACTTGGCTTAACTCCTGCTGCGCACTTGATATGCATTACATCCGCAAATTTGCTTCCTTTGCCGCTTCCGTACAAAACCGCAGCCAATTCCTCTATCGGCATAAAAACAAATCTCTTATCGATATCATAAACCGACGTGAAAGCGACATCAGATATTGAAACCGCCGCGGACCTGCTAAGCAGCATCCCTGATGGACTATTAATATCCGTTTCTATTGAACCTGTGGTGATTACCGCTTTTTTGCCTATATATGTTTTAGCTTGCGCAAAATTGTATTCATCTGTTTTAATATCAGGTTCGATAAGCATCGCAATTCCCACAAAAACCGGAATCGAATTTTCCTGCTCTGATTTAAATTGCGGCACATTTGAATCTTTTTGCGCAAGTAAATTTCTCCCAAAATTCGTCACCCTGCATCTGCTCTCTAGGTCGATGCCCCAGAAATTTACCGCCTTTACATTTCCTGCATCCAGATAAATAAGACCATTTGATGAAAGCACAGGTGTTGCAGAATCGATTTTTTGGGATGCTGAAAGTCTCGCAATCAATTTGTCGAAATGCGTAAATCTTACCGATGGTTCGAGAACAATATCACCGAGGTAGTCGGAGGCGCTTAGTTCGATTGCCATAATAAAAGCTGTGAAAAGACTTGCCACCGTAACAAGCAGCGCGGTGGACAGCATTACTGCCGCGATACTCAGAAGAACGATTTTCCTCTTTTTCAAATATCGGATTGCGAGGAAAAATTTAAGCATTAGTTTGTCCGCGATTATTTTTCCGGTTTCAATAATGGAAACAGGATTACATCTCGTATATTCGTTGTGCCGGTCAGCAGCATTACAAGCCTGTCGATTCCGATTCCCAATCCGCCGGCCGGAGGCATTCCATATTTAAGAGCGGTTATAAAATCTTCATCAAGACTTCGGAACGTGTCTTCGTCTTCGCCTGCGCCTTTTACCTGCGATGTAAAGTTTTCATATTGAACTGCCGGGTCGTTAAGTTCTGTGTAAGCATTCGCAACTTCAATCGTGCCGATATAAAGTTCGAACCGTTCCGCCAGCTCAGGATTAGCCTTGCTGCGTTTGGTCAGCGGGCACAACTTTCCGGGATAATCAATGACAAAAGTCGGATTGACAAGATTTTTTTCAACTTTCTCTTCGAAAAGTTTATTTATCACAACTTCGTCATCCATTTTAGCATCATCGATGCCCGCCGCTTTGGCGTTTTTGCGAACCGCGGCAATATCGTTTATATCACAGCCGCAGTATTGATTGAAAAGCTGCGAATATGGAGTTTTCTTCCAAGGCCGCGAAAAATCAATTTCATAATCGCCAAACTGTATTTTCATATTACCGCAATGTTTTTCAATAAGCGTCGCAACAAGCAATTCAGTCAATTCCATCATTATATTATAATCAGCGTACGCCTGGTAAATTTCCATCATCGTAAATTCAGGATTGTGCCGCGGACTTATGCCTTCATTTCTGAAATTTCGGTTAATCTCAAAAACTTTTTCCATTCCGCCGACAAGAAGTCTCTTGAGGAAAAGTTCCGGCGCGATTCTCAGATACAAATCTATATCGAGAGCGTTATGATGAGTAATGAAAGGTTTCGCCGCCGCTCCGCCTGCAATCGTCTGCATCATCGGCGTTTCAACTTCGAAAAATCCTCTTTCGCTGAGGAAATTTCGAATCGTCGAAATCATTTCAATCCTTTTCTTGAATCTCTGCATCACTTCAGGATTGGCCCAAAGGTCAACATATCTCTGACGATACCGCAGTTCAGTATCCATAAGGCCGTGGAATTTTTCCGGCGGCTGCAATACAGATTTTGTCAGCAGGGTATATTTCTCTACCCAGATAGTCAGTTCGCCTGTCTTTGTAAGACCAAGCTGTCCTTCGACTCCGATTATATCGCCAAGTTCGGTCAGCTTAATTACTTCCCACTGGGTTTCGAGAAGTTTTTTGCTCAAGCCCAATTGAATAGTGCCGCTATTATCGCGAAGGGTGATAAAAATCAATTTTCCAATATCGCGTAGAAGAACAATCCTGCCTGCGCATATTGCCCGCTGCGGAGGTTGAACAGCCGCATCAAATTTTTTCCTTATCGCGTCCGCCGATTCAACATTGTCAAATCGATGTCCGTAAGGGTCAACTCCAAGCTGTTTGATTTTCGAAAGTTTTTCCGTTCGCAGTTGTTCGAATTTGCCTGCGTCCTGAGGCTCTGTCATTTTTTCAATCCTGATTGAATAAGTTTCGCTCTGGCAACAAGAATCGCCGTTGTAAGCTGATAATCGCTCGTCAATGTTTCTTCCAGTGTATGCCGGTTCAATTTCGATTTATTTTTATCATGGTTAGCGCCCGCGAGAACATCGTTGTCGCGTTCTATCTCGAGCATTTTTTTCGTTTCGTCGCCGACCAGTTCAATTTTAACATCCGGCATTATGCCCCAGTCTTTTCGATTCTGCTTCTGCATCGAATGCCTGTCATTGACTCTCTGTCCCGAAGGCAAATGATAATATGCCATTGTATATTTAAGCTGAGCACCGCTGCCCGGATAATCGGAAATTGTTTGAACGCTGCCCTTGCCGTAAGTTTGCTCGCCTACAAGTGTCGCTCTTGAAAACGACTTATCTGATAATGCCCCCGAAACGATTTCAGATGCGCTTGCAGAACTTGAATTAATCAAAATCACTATTGGATAATTCGGATGCGTTCCTTTTTTCTCCGCTGTTTCCCATGTCGGCAATCCGACTCTTGGCTGCGTACTTACCATCACACCTTTTTCAACGAACAAATCCGTTATATCGGCTGCACTCTGAAGATAGCCGCCTGTATTGAATCTCAAATCAAGAATAAGAGATTTCATCCCTTCGGTTTCAAGCTTCGTCAGAATTGAATCAAGGTCTGCCGCAGTTGAAGCCGAAAATTGTGTAACTCGGACGTAACCGATTTTATTTTTTTCATCTATAAAATAAAGCCAGTTTCCGCTGTCGTCTCTGCTCCAGCCGCGTGTAGTCGGAACAACTATTTTCGCTCTGGTAATTTCAATTTCTCTTGTTTGTTCTTCATCAGGGCGCCGTACTGTAAGCTTTACCTTCGTTCCGGCAGGTCCTGTGATTTTACTTACCGCGCAGGTTATAGACATTTCTTTTGTCTCTTCGCCGTTTACCTTTTCGATTATATCGCCCGCGTCAAGACCCGAATAATAAGCCGGTGCGCCCGGAACAAGACTTACTGCTTTAAGTAATCCGTCTTCTTTGGAAATCTCAACACCGATGCCGGTAAACTCATTAGTCATATTCTTTTCAAAATCTTCAACCTGTTTCGGCCAGATAATCGTTGTATGCGGGTCGAGTGAATTCAATGATGCATCCCCGAAATGCCAGATTAATATCTCCTGCGGCAGTTTTATTGTCAACGAATTAAGCTCCATGACATTTTTGAAAAGCTTTACATATTGATCCCGGCTCATAACACTTGCACTATCGGAATTATATTCTTTATCAAGTGCATTAATCCCGGCAGCGAAATTCGGAATTTCACTTTGATTGAAATCGATTTTTATGCTGTCTTTCGTCGATTTCCAGAAACTCAAAACTTCCGCTAAATAGTTCAATCTCCTGAATACTTTTCCGGTCATATCTCTGTATCTGAAAGGCTCAACATAGCCGTATTCGAGCATATCAAGACTTCGCGAAAAAATCTCAGGTGTAATTTTTTCATACCTGTCGGCCGTCGATTCACAGGGACTGTCTTGTAGCGAACCGTGTATTATTGCTTTTTCTTCGAGCTGCTCTTTTTTGTCCTGGTATGTCTTGTCATCCTCGTAAAGAATCGCCAGCCAGCTATAACAATACAGCAGCGCATCAAGATATTCACCTTTTGATTCGAATTCCTGGGCTTGTTCTTTTGCTCTTGTGATTGTTTCTTTTACATAAGGCTGGTTTAATAAAGCATCTTTATGGCTTTCGCCCGCAAAATCACGCGCCTTAATGATTACAGGAAAAACCTCGAGAAGATTGGGTTCGTTGTTTTCAGGCGCAGATTTGAATTTTTTAAGTTCCGCAAGCTCCTTTTCATACGATTCTTTTCTCGACTGTTCAATGGTCTTTTGAAGCTTGTTATAATCGGAGACAATCGCCGAAATATCTGAAGCTGCGGGATTATTACCATCAGCTTTCTGTGCAATTTTACCTGCCGCATCAAAATTGCCTTTGATTATTTCCTGAACGGCTGAGTCAATTGCTGAAGACTTGGAAATACTAACCGATGTTTCAGATACCTGCGTCACCGGAGAATAAGACATGGAAAACGCCGGCCATATTAATGATTGCAGTACGAATACGAAAACTAATAATTTTTTCATAATAAAAACCCATAGGGTACAGGGAAATTTAACAGTCCCTGTACCCTATATCATAAATTTTAAAATAATAAATATTAAATTGGTTACAGGCATTCAGCCGCTTTGCCGCTGCATCCGAGAACATCAAGTTTATGCAAAACCATCGCTTTAATAGCGTCTCTTGCAGGTCCCAGATAATTTCTTGGATCGAATTCGCCTGGCTTTTCTGCGAAAACCTGACGAATTTTGGCTGTCATTGCCATACGTAAATCAGTGTCTATATTAACTTTACATACTGCCATTTTACTGGCTTCTGTTATTGCCGATTCCGGAACACCCATTGCATCAGGCATTTTCCCGCCGTATTTATTAATCAAATCCTTGAATTCTTTCAAAACGCTGCTCGAACCGTGCATTACGAGCGGAAAACCCGGAAGTTTATCGGCAACTGCTTGTATTACGTCAAAAGCAAGCTTGGGTTCGCTCTTGAACTTGAAAGCGCCATGACTTGTGCCGCAGGCTACTGCTAAAGAATCGCAGCCGCTTTTTTCCACGAATTCAATCGCCTGATTGGGGTCTGTCAGGTGATTTGCGACATCATCATGTGATAAGCCTACAACGTCTTCTTCGATCCCGCCGAGTTGGCCCAGTTCAGCTTCGACAACAACGCCGTGAGCGTGAGCGTATTCGACGACTTGTTTCGTGATTTTGATATTATCTTCGAACGAATGATGCGAAGCGTCAATCATAACCGATGTGAAACCATCATCGACGCACTGTTTGCATCCCTCGAAGGTATCGCCGTGGTCAAGGTGCATACAAATCGGAATATCGGGATTTTCCTTTACCGCAACATCAATAATAGCTCTTAAATAACTCATAGATGCGTATTTCCTGGCACCTCTGGATATTTGAAGAATTAGTGGAGCCTTCTTTTCAGCGATCGCACTTATGATTCCCTGCGTAATCTCCATATTATTGACATTGAATGCACCGATTGCATAGCCGTTTTTGTAGGCCATTTTGAACATTTTTTCTGTAGTTACTAATG
>MHXZ01000026.1 GCA_001825665.1 Planctomycetes bacterium GWF2_41_51
TAACATATTATTTTTAAGCATTTTATGACCTTTTGTCCGATAAAACCTTATATAGAGCTTCAAAGCGTTAGAGACCTTTTGGAGAACTGGATGTTTTTAAATAAGAAAAATAACAGGCATCGGATGCCTAATCTGGTGCTGTTTATATCTTTATTTATTTCCATAGTTTATAACTGCGCACATTCTGCGCAGCAGCAGCAGCAACAGCAAGATGTAAATCAGCCAATTCGAGTCCGAATATTTTCAATGCGAATTATTTCTGTTCAGCAAGCTAAGGATTATTTAACCAAAGCTCAAATAACGAATTCCGCAGTTGCAATCCCCGGAACAAACGCCATTTCAGTTACCGCAAGCCCCGAAAAGCTTGTATATGCCGGCAATGTTCTTAAAATCGTTGACAGCAATGAGTTATACGATGTTAAGTTTATCGATATAGATTCCGAAAAGCTTCCGGCAAATCAGGATATAGAGGCAAAATTAGGAAGAAATTTTTCAGTCGGCACACTCCTGGAAGGCACCGGAACCACGCCTACGGTTAAATTAATTATTGATAGGTACGATGATGAAATGATGATTATCGCGCCAGCCGTTGAAATGGAAGCTTTGATTAATTTAATCAAAGAGCTTTCAACAGAAACCAAGCCGAAAATTGACAAAATTATCGATGGCAATACCGGAATCCAGGCAGAACCAAATCAATTAATGTCCCCTCTACCCGAGTCTGTTAAAGAAGTTAACGCAATTCCTGAAGAGGAAAAACAAGCGCCTTCTATAGATGTCGATTCATTAAATGAGTTTATGACTGAACTTGCCGAGGGCGCAAAGGCAGATAAAGAAGCCGCAAGATTAAAACCGCAAACTCCGGAAGTTACGACAGATTCTGAATTTATCAAACCAATTGAACCACAGGTAGCTGAAAAAACTCTTGAAACTGAAAAAGTTATATTAAATGAAGAGGCAAATAAAACCGTTGAAGAGCTTATGGCCCAGCAAAAAGGCCCGGCAATTAACGAAATGGACATACCAAATGGTGATGAGGTGCTTGAGCTGAATCTGCCGGAAAAGCTTGAGATTGTTACACTTATAGACCTTGTCGGCAGATATTTAAATCTGAATTATCTATACGATGAAACAAAGGTTACCGGCAGCGTAACTGTTAAAGTTCAGGGCAGGATTCGCGTGCGGGAGCTTTATAGTCTTCTTGAATCCGTTTTAAAATTCCGAAATTTTTCAATGAGCCGCAAAGGCAATCTTGTAACAATTGTTCCAATATCGGAAGCGCTCGACCAGGACCCCGTTTTAGTTGACGGCACAGTCAAACCCGGCGACGTGGCGGTTACTAAAGTCTTTAGACTAAAGTACATAAATACTGCGGCTGCAAAGAAGCTGCTTACAGAAATGAAGCTGGGTTCAAGTATCACAGAAATACCCGAAATCGGAACCGTTGTTATAACCGAATACGCATTTAGAATGCAGCGAATCGAGGATTTGCTCAATCTTGTGGATGTGCCTGGGCCGCCAAAGGAATTTAAGCTTCGAGTGCTGAAATATACATTAGCTGAAAGTCTTGTACAGAAAATTCAGGCATTGGCCGAACAACTTGGCACTATTGACATTACAATCGGAACGTCCACCGCTCAACCGACAATTCCGGGCAGAATAACAAGAACACCGCGACCGATTACGCCGCCGGGGGCTATACCGGGTCAGACAACTGAAAGTACCAGTAAAGGCGTATTTGTCGATTTCGACAAACGAACAAATCGTGTTCTTATGATTGGCCTTCCGGCGGAATTAGAATCAGTTGATAAAATAATCGATTCTCTCGATGTTCCGCAACAGGACTTGCGCATTATTAGCGAATATGAAATTCAATTTATCGATATCAATAAAATCGTCGAAGCCTTAAAAGAATTAAACATAATTCAAGGCGCCATAAGCACTTCCGGTCAAAGTCAAAGACAAACAATAACCAGGCCGGGCGGAGAAGGAGTGCCGCAGCCGATGATTAATCCCGCGGTATCTGAAAGCGGTACCGGGGGGGCAGCGTTGCTCGACCAGCCGCAGGTTGTTATGCTCGAATCAACTAATTCGCTTCTTGTAAACGCAACGCCGGAACAGCATATTCAAATTTCACAGATCATTGCATATATTGATCGTGAACCGATACAAACCGCAATACCATATAAAATATACAGGCTGGAAAATCAAGACCCGGAAGATTTGGCTGAAACGCTCAATGGTCTTATTGGTAAAACTGTTACCGATGCCGAAGGCAAGATTCAGCAAAGTGTAAAATATACCGAAGAAAACATTGTGATAGTGCCGGACTTGGGGACATTTTCACTTATCGTTTACGCAAGCAGGAAGAACCAGGAATGGATTGGCAGTCTTATACAAAGTCTCGATGTACGCAGACCGCAGGTTCTGATTGATGTATCGCTTGTGGAAATTACACGTGATGACAAATTCCAATACGACCTCGATGTTGTCGCGAACGCTACGGATTTAGTTGAAAATAGTTTAGTTATTAATGGCGATGCTATTAATACTCGTTTTCCAGCTTCGTCGCCGTCGGATAAACTATTTGAAGGTGGTTTTTTTGCGCCAGTAGGATCTGATCAGGTTGCAAGAGGCTTTTTTAATGCCGGCAGAATACAGGTTTTACTCGATTTAATTGATAAAAACCAATATGGCAGAGTCCTTGCAAGGCCAAAAGTTCTTGTAAACGATAATGAAGAAGGAACAATTTCAACGGAAGATGTAACATATATCGCTCAGACAACTACCACTATTGTGCCGGGAGTAGATACGCCGCAAACATCAACGACATTTACACCATATACTGCGAAAATAGAATTAAAGATTACACCGCAAATAAGCGAAGGCAGTCTGCTTCGTCTCGAAATAGAAATGCAGCGTAATGATTTTCAGGATACAGCAGGCTCAACTGGCGGACCCCCCGATGAGAAGAAGAGCAATGTAAATACGATAGTAACTGTCCCGGATGGAAGTACAATAATTTTAGGTGGTCTTACGAAGCTTAATCAGGACAAAACGACGAATAAAGTTCCTCTTTTAGGTGATATTCCGGTTGCAGGCACATTATTCAGAAGTGCAGGCAAAACCGCGGTTGACAGCAAGTTATATATTTTCGTAAAGGCCAATATTTTGAGGCCGGAAGATACGCTCGGAATGGATCAGCTAAAGGAAATCTCAAGAAAGAACAGAGTTGAATTTGAAGAAGCTGAAACAAAATTTCAGAAATTCCAATTGTTCCCTGGCGTAGAAGAAAAGCCGATAGATCCGGAAAGAGTACTTGAACAGTAAAATTTAAGATTTGATAGTTTGAGGCTATTCCGAAAATTTTAAATTATTATGAAATTGAATGAAAGACCTACTGATAAAGACGGCCCAAAGGACTGGGATAGTCGATGCTGATATGCTCGCAAAACGCATCCGGTCCGCAGCGGCTGGATGAGATGCTCCTTAGTTGTCCGCATTTTACAGAAGATGCGGTTTTGCGACTTTTCGCGGAAACTCTAAAGATAGAATATTTTTCAGAAATTGATTCGGCTAATGTTCCAAAACAATTCATAGAAAATGTTCCGCCGACATACGCGCAGCATCATTATCTTATTGGCGTAAAAACACCGCAGGACGATGGAGTAATCACAGTCGTTCTTTCCCGGCCGTTCGATACCGAAGCGGTCGATAATGTTTCAAGACTTACAAAATGCGCGGTCAATATAGGGCTTGCGACAAAAACTTCGATAACAGCGACGATTGATACTGCATACGAACAGAAGAGCACCGTTATCGATGATGTCGCGGAAGAACTCGACTCACAAAATCTTGACCAGCTTGTCGATGAAGTCGCGACTGCCGATGATTTGCTTGACGTTGTAAATCGCCCGCCGGTGATTAGGCTTGTCAACGATATACTTTTCCGTGCGCTGCAATTACGCGCGAGTGATATTCACGTTCATCCATACGAGGGCAAAATTCAAATCCGCTACAGAATCGACGGCATTTTATATGATACGCTTAGTTTGAACCGCAACGTTCTGTCACTCGTAGTTTCACGTATAAAGGTTATGGCGGGTATGGATATCGCAGAGAGAAGAATGCCGCAGGACGGCAGATGCTCTGTTCGGCTTGGCAATCGTGAAATCGACCTCCGTGTCAGTACGGTTCCGACAAGCTATGGCGAAAGATGTGTACTTCGTTTGCTCGATAAAAGCACGGGACTGTTCAGTCTTGCCGAACTTGGGATGATGGAAGACGATTTGAAGATTTTCGATTCGCTGCTCGACCGTTCGCATGGAGTTATTTTTGTTACAGGTCCGACAGGCAGCGGAAAAAGCACGACTCTTTACGCGGCGCTTAATAGAATGAACGCCGTTGAAAAAAACATCATTACAATCGAAGACCCAATCGAATATCAGCTTGGCGGTATAAGCCAGATGCAGGTGGCGACGAGAAAAGGTATGACGTTTGTTACGGCACTGAGGCACGTTTTACGACAGGACCCTGATGTTATAATGGTCGGCGAAGTTCGTGACGAAGAAACCGCGAGAATGGCGATTCAGTCGTCTTTGACCGGCCACCTTGTTTTCAGCACTTTGCACACTAACGACTCGGCAGGCGCGATAAGCAGACTTTTAGACCTTGGCGTTGAGCCTTATCTTGTAAGCTCATCATTGATTGCGGTTCTTGCGCAAAGACTTGTGCGAAGAATCTGCCCCGAGTGCAGACAGGAATATCATCCTACAGAAAATGAATTGCGTGAACTTGGAATCAGTGCTGAAAAAGGACAATTTTTTGTCGGAGCAGGATGCAGCAAATGTTTTAATACCGGCTACAAAGGCAGAACCGGGATTTATGAGCTTATGATGCTTGACGAACAAATCCGCGAAATGGTAAATGTTCGACAAACAGCCGGCGTGATAAAACAAAAGGCGATTGAAAAAGGACTTCAAACTTTGCGTATGGATGGAGCGAGAAAAGTTTTGGCGGGAGCAACGACAATCGCCGAAGTTTTAAGGGTGACCCAGGCAGATTTATAAAGATTGATTTGAACGTTAGAAGTTGATCTTAAATTTTATTTAGAACTAAAATATGCCCAGATATTCATACATAGCACTCGCAGGCGGCGGAAAGACCATCAAAGGGACGGTTACCGCAGAAAATCCGTATTCTGCCCGCAAACAGCTTCGAGCACGAGGTATTCACGCAACTGATATTAACCAGGTTGCGGCTGAAAGTGAAGTCAAGAGCGGTTTATTCGGCCTGTTTGTTAAAACAAAAAAATCGCATATTATCGAATTCACAAAACAGATGTCCATTCTGCTTAACTCTGAAATAAAATTAACGGAATCTCTTTCAGTTTTAATTGAACAAACTCCTGATGCGCGTTTTAAAAATGTGATTACTGATATTCGCGACAGAGTTGTTACGGGCGAGGCATTTGCCGATGCACTGGGCGATTATACAGAATATTTCGATGTAATTTATATAAGTATGATTAAAGTCGGCGAGGCTACCGGTTCGCTGGGCAAGACGATGGAAACAATTTCGAGTTTTATGGAAAAGCGCAGACGCATCGAATCTAAAGTTATGACTGCGATGATTTATCCTATTTGCCTTACTATTGTCGGCACCATTGCGATTATAATATTGACCACATTTGTTTTGCCGAAAATTATTGTTCAAATTCAAAAAGCAGGTATGCAGCTTCCGCTTCTAACGAAAATCTTGATGGCGGTAAGCGATTTTCTTATTCATTACTGGTATCTTGTAGCTTTTGCTATTGTACTAATCATTTGGCTGGTCAGGAAATTTTTGAAAACAGAAAAAGGTGCATATCTTCGAGATAAAACTCTTTTATCTCTTCCGGTATTCGGACCGTTAATGAAACAGGGGGTGGTTTCACGATTCGCTTCAACTCTTTCAACACTGCTTGGTTCCGGATTGAGTATGGCCGAGTCGCTCAAGGTTGTTGCCGAAGTTACGGGAAATGTGATTATGGTTGACGCTGTGAGAAAAGCACGCGACAGGATTCTTTCCGGTGCGGATATTGCGACACCTTTACGCGAAAGCGGGGTTATATCGCCTGCAATTGCTCACATGGTTGCAGTTGGCGAAAAAAGCGGTGAGTTGACAAAAATGCTTATTAATATAAGTGAAAATCTTGAATCGAGTTCGGATATTGTTATAGACAGATTAAGCGCGGCACTGGAGCCATTGATTATTGTTGTGATGGCTATTTTTGTAGGATTGATTGCGTTTGCGGCGCTGCTGCCGATATTGAGATTCTCTGCTGGAAATTTTTAAAACTACAATCTTCAATTATGAAAGGTATAATATGATACAAAGAAAAGACAAACGTAAGAATGGTTTTACATTAGTTGAAATTATGGCTGTTATTATCATTATCGGCCTGCTTGCCGCGGTAGGAGCAGTGAATTTCCTTGGTCAAACAGACAAAGCACGTGTTACTACAACAAAAGCAAATCTTAAAATGCTGCATAACGCGGTCGCTCAGTTCAAAATGGATACGGGCAGATACCCGACTGAAGAAGAAGGATTGAATGTTTTGATCGAGGCGCCAACTGATGTCAAAGGATACCAGGAAGGCGGCTACCTTGATTCGACAACGGTTCCAACGGATGCATGGGGCTTCGAATTCCTTTATGTTGCATACCCTGAAAGCGGCAAACCTTACGCAATAGTAAGCTACGGAGCTGACGGTCAGGAAGGCGGCGAAAGTTACGATACCGACCTGTACAGTACCGATGCGAATTGATAAAAATTCATCTTGTTCTAAAAAAATCGGCTTCGGCAAAGGCGCTATTCTTGCTGAAATTGTAATGGTGCTGTTCATCATTGCAATGTTTACGATGATGGTTATGGTTAGTCTTTCGGGCGCGTTGAGCAGGGACAGTTTCGCCAACAGGGCGAATGAACTTGTAACGATTTTTCAGAGAGCGGCAACAAGCGCAGCCGAAACAGGCAAAAGATACGAAGTTATTATTGATTTTGTACAGAACACATATACGCTGCGTGAAATAACAACCGGGCTTGTCGCTGTTGAAGAAATCCTTGATGAGGAAATAATTCAGACGGGAGAATTCAATGAAAGATTTCAAGTATATTATGTGCTGTTCGATGACGGCGAATGGACTAATCAGGCACCGGCACTTTTCAGAGTTGGTAAATCCGGCTGGCAGTATGGTGGAAAAGTAGTTGTTATAGACGACAATGGAAAAGAATATTCAATCATAGTTAACAGGTTGAGCAGAATTATTGAGCTTAGAGAAGGCGATGTTGAAATTGTCCCTTCAAAAACTTCCGATGAAATGGGATTCTAAACAAAATACGTTAAGCAGAAATGGTTTCACACTGATTGAAATGTCAGTTGCGCTTGTCATACTCGGTATGATTATCGCTTCTGTTTTTGTCATAATCAATCGTGCGGTTGAAACAATCGGAGACTGGCAGACGAAAATTGAAGCTTTTGAAATCGCACGAGAAAATATGGAAAAGCTATTAGCTCAGAAATCTTTAAGCGATACAATCGAATACGGCACAAGTGAAACGAACCCCGATATAAAATGGGAAACCACTGTTGAGTCTTTTTATGAACCTGTTTCAAACAAAATGTGGATGCGGGCGATATGCATATCGGAATTTACAGACAGTAAAGGCGAGGAGCAGAAAGTCGAATTGACACACTGGCTGACGAGTTTAAGCAAAAAACAGATTATGCAGATTATGGAACAGCAGCAAAGAGAAGAACAGTTTTCTGAATCTACGAATGATGAAACGCAGCCATCGGATCAGGAAAATCCTCAGCAGGGTGATAATCAGCAAGGCCAGAATTCGCTTGGCCCTCCACCAGAAGGTTATACAAGCTGGGATGATGTACCGGCCGAACAATTATTTAAAATTCTCGAAAACAGTTTAAAAGAATGATAAATCAAAATAAAAAAAATAACGGCTTTTCTCTTGCAGAGGCTTTGGCAGCCCTTGCTATCGCGGCAATGATTATGGT
This sequence comes from Planctomycetes bacterium GWF2_41_51, assembly GCA_001825665.1. Classification (GTDB taxonomy): domain Bacteria; phylum Planctomycetota; class Phycisphaerae; order Sedimentisphaerales; family UBA12454; genus UBA12454. Next base: position 8,057 of record MHXZ01000026.1, read on the forward strand.
TACCGTCATTGGCGTATACGCAAGTGTAAGAAAAACGCAGACTTCTGTTGACGGACGACTTAAAAAAAGTTTTAAAGCTACCGAAATACTTCAGCGTATTGCTGAGGACATTGACAGACTTGCGCTTCCGGGTTCTGATGTTTCGGTTTCGATAAAAAACAGAATCGATATTGAAAATTTTATGATTTCACAGATGATTATCGAAAGTAAAATTTATGATAAGGATAATAAACCTCAAACTTTCGAAAAAATAGTATGGCAGAGCCGTGTAGCAGCCGATGGAAATGAGTTAATAATTTTCCGGGCGCACAGCGGTTATTCTTTGGAAGACAAAATGCTTGATGAGCCGAAGGAAAAATACGAAACGGAACTCTATATACCAGTGTGCAGCGGAGCGACTCTTTTCGGGATCGAAGTAACAGATGGCAATAATGTAATTCAGGAATGGACAACTTCGACGCTGCCGCAGGGCGTAAAAGTATCAATTTCGTTTGAACCGCGAGAATTCGATGTGCTCGGCAATTTGTCTGTGCCGGAAGATGCGATTAGAACAAGAATTATTGCAATGGACCGATTCAGGCAAATACCTTACACGTTTTTATATAAAGAATTCGGAGATATGAATGACGTTGATGTAAATGATGTTAATGAACCGCTGGATGTTAATGAACCAAAAGATGTAAACAGCCAGCCGGATGAATCAGACCAAAGAAGAGATGAGCGTATCCGTGAATAGAATATTGGAAAAATCTCAATCTCAACATAAAGGCGTCGCACTGATATTTACGGTGATTGTGCTGGTATTGCTGACTGCGCTGGTCTATCGTTTAAGCTCTTCTGTAAGCCAGTGGAAGCACAGGATGCAATATATGATTGACTATCAGTCGGCAAGATATGCCTGCGAATCGGGGTTGAAATATGCTCTTGCCTCTATAGAAGAAATCGATGTAAATTGTATTTCAAGGCCGAACGAGCCGGACTTTTCAGACTTGTTCACAATGAGCGATGAAGAATATAAAAAAATGATGCAGCAGTGGGCAATAGAGATGGCAATGCAGCTCGACGCAAACGGCCTAAGCAAAAGCAATTTCCACACTGACTATATGGATTTGAGCCGTTCAGACAGCAATGACAGCAATGGTATGAGCAGCAGAATGGATCCATCAAGCTACGATATCAATGATGTAAATGCAAACAGCACCTCATTGGATATGAATGAACCAAACGAAATCTATATTCGCGGTCCTTATGGCCCAGCCTGGCCATATATAACTAAACCTATTGAAATCGAATTTGGTAAAGCGAAAGTTACAATAGAAATAATCGATGAGAACGCTAAAATCCCACTTATCTGGGGGATGAGTACGGATGCGAATTCGAAAGATGAATCGAAAGCCGCTATCGTAACATTCTGTGAATGGATGCAGATGCTGCAAAGCGACATTGATCCTTTGCTTAGTGAACTTGATAAGATGAAGGATGTTAAACCTTTTAGTATAGCTCTTAAGCCTGTTACAGTTACATCTACCCAAACTGCCGATTCGAATTCGTCGCAAGCAGCCGCTACCGGTCGATTGGCCAGAAGAATCAGCAGAACCAGATCACGGGGCAGGGTACGAGAAAAAATCGTTGAGCAGACCAGGCCGGAATCTGGTCATACGCTCGATTTCGCAAAAATACTGCACAGTCCTATGATAGACCTTGAAACGCTCGCAAAGCCGGTCAATGAAGATGAAACACGCAGTGAGTCAGCCCTTAAATATATTAGTTTGTGGGGTACACAGAAAGTGAATGTAAATTCAGCACCGCGGCAGGTATTGGAAGCCGCCTTTACTTTCGGCGGCGATGCCCCGGAAATTGCGCAAAAAATCATAGATGAAAGGAAAATAAAACCTTTCGCAAGCAATGATGACTTCAACAAAAGACTTGTTAGTTTTTTTGGTTCCATCAGCAAATGCGAGCCGTATATAACAACTCAGAGCGATTGTTTCTCAATTCGAGTTAAAGCGACGAGCGGTGTCGCCAGAGTTTGTGCAACAGCGGCAGTAAAAAAAGAACAGTCAAAAGTTCAGAAAATTGGTATAATTATTGAATAATTTTGGAGTATATCCGGTTGGAACAAAATAAATATCTTGGCATTTATATCGCAGCCGACAAGGCGACAGTGGTCCTCGCGGCGAAAATGGCAGGCAAAATCGAAATATCTGATTATTTTTGCGTTGTGCCTGAATCACAGCAGCAGCCGCCTGAAACACAGCAGGTTCAGAAATTTGCTTTTGCGGATGTTGCGGCAAAAATAAGTGCAGCAGTTGCGGAAAAACATTTTATATTTTCAAATGTTGCAGTTGCGATAGATTGCAGACTTTACAGGCAGCAGAAGCTTCATTCTGAATTTCAGGAATTCAAGCAAATCTCACAGACAATAAGATTCGATGCTGAAGAAGCATTGGCAGTCGATGCTGCTCAGACAGCGATTGCATTTGAAATTATCGGAAAACAAATCTCCGGCTCAGATGTGACGACTTTTGCGGCAGGCGCCGATATAATGACTGAAATAATTAAATCTCTGCAAAGCATCAAGCTGGACCCGGTTACGATTGAGCCTGATTCGATTTGCCTCCGCAGAGTTATTGATGATATGTCAAAAGATGCCATCGTCGCCGCTGTTTCGCAGACAAGATGTTTTATGCTTTGCCCGGCAGGTGCCGGTTCGGACGGCAAAGCGATAGTACGTTCCTTCCTTACTTCTCCTGCACAAAACAAAACAGCTCTTATAACCAGTCAGGTAATGCTGACTATGTCGGCCCAAAGTGCGGAGGGAAGAACAGGTGCTATAAGAGTTTTGGACATGACGGGCAATCTTGATGTAAATGCCCTGGCAGAGCAAACTTCTATGACTGTCGAATCGCTCGATATAACAAATAAACTCTTAATACCAGTGGAAGAAAATTTGAATGGATGTGAACCCCTGGAGTTGATTATAGCGGCAGGAGCGGCGTGCGGCCTTGCCGGGCGAACTGACAAAGTGGATTTCCGTTCAGATTTTATGCCTTACCAGGGTAGAAAAGCAGCAATTGAAAAAGCTGTTAAATTCGCAGGCATCGCAGCAACCGCATTGTTTTTAATATTAGGTGTTCTGCTGCAAATACGTTTTCACAATGCCGGCAAAGACATCAGCAGAATTGAAGCGAAATTTAAGGGCGAATATATTATCGCAATGCCCGGAGCGAGATTCCCAAAAAGCCGAGAAGCGGTTCGAAAACTCAAAAGTGAAATCAACAGGATAAAAGATGTTAAAAGCGGACTGCTAAGCGCATCAGGCGAAGACTCTATTGAAATGAAACTTACTTTGTTATTTGAGGCCTTCAACAGCGTACCGAAAAATATTGATATTGATATTGATAAAATAGCTGTAACAACCAAAACAATGAACATTACAGGCAGTACGAATCTGGGCGGAAATTTACAGCTTTTCAGTGCATTTGATAAACATCCAAAACTTATGAAAAGTTCAGCAACTTATGAGCCGAAAGACGGCAGAGACAATTTCAGGCTGACAATAGAGTTAAAACAGGGTCCAATAGAATGAAAGAAATCTATAAAAAACCAATTTTCTATTATGTTCTTATACCGGCGTTAATCAGCTTATGGCCTATTTGGCTTTTAGTTTTTGGTGTGCCCGGAGTCAAAGACAATCTCGAAAAATCCGTCAATGACTATGTTGAAGCTCAGAAATTGATTAGCCAAATACTCGGAGAACTCGACCCTCAGAGGCTTGATTACGCTAAGAACAAGAAAACAGGCGAAGCTTTCGATTTTATTACTGCAATTGATCAGGTAACAAAATTGGTCAGAATTACTCCAACAGGCTATAGGCTTAGTACAAGCCCGATACGAAAAATTAAAGGCGGGCAGACAAATCAGGATGCCTCGATGACAATTGAAAAAATCAATATTGAAAAATTTACAAAGTTCCTTTCGGTTATGCATATGCGATGGTCGAATCTTCAATGCAGCAATGTAACGCTTTCCAAAATCAAAGGAGAAAAAGACGCATGGAAAGCGGATGTGAGATTTATTTATTATCAATAAAAAAACAATATCTAATATTAAAGGGAATAAAATATGGTAAAGCAATTTGCAGCGGGGAGCTGTTATTCATACATTTTGGCATCAAATAATCAGGCATTAATCATCGACCCGCATATCAGTCTTGTTGATAAATATAAACAATATCTGTCTAAGAATAATCTTAGTCTCAAATACATTGTCGATACGCATACACACGCAGACCATTTCTCCGGGGCATCAATTTTGAAAAAACAATTAAATGTGCCTGTACTAATGGGAGAAAAAGCAATCTCGAATGTTGCCGACAAACGGATTAAAGACGGTGACGAAATCGAGGTAGGCTCGGAAAAAGTCAAAGTGATTTACACGCCGGGGCATACCGATGACGCGACAAGTTTGTACGAGGAAGGAAGAGTGTTTACCGGCGATGTTTTATTAATCGGAAGTGTCGGAAGAACGGATTTTCAAAATGGTTCACCCGAATCGATGTTCGATACTTTGCAGAAATTGAAAAAGCTGCCGGATGACACGATTCTTTGTCCGGGGCATGATTACAAAGGCAAGCACGAATCGACAATCGGAAAAGAAAAAGAAGAAAATCAGTTTTTTAAGGAAACGAATAAAGAAGCTTTTGTAAGCACTATGCGTTCGAAGGTCATTCCCAAACCTTTTAATATTGATAATATCGTACGTGTAAATCAAAAGGGTGAAGCGGCGCAAATTGAAATGGTTCGGCCGATGGATGCGGCGAAGATTTTGAAGGAAGACCCGAAGGCTAAGATTCTTGATGTTCGCTCGGCAATGGAAGTGAATCAATCGCGTATCGAAAATTCGGTTAATATACCAATTGATATGATTTCAGGGAAAATTGGCGATCTTAGTGAAAGCAAACAGAATTATCTTGTTCTCTGTCATAGCGGCAATAGAGCGACGATGGCGGCGGAAATGATGATGCACGCAGGGATTGCTAATGTTAAAGTTTTACAGGGAGGAATCACACAATGGCAAAAAGAAAAACTGCCGGTGATTAAAGGACAGGGCGGAATATCGCTCGAACGGCAAGTGCGGATTATCGTGGGAAGTCTTGTGCTTACGGGAATAATATTAGCTTTACTGGTGAATTGGGGATTTATCTTTATATCGGCGTTTGTCGGCTGCGGTCTTGTTTTTGCGGGGATTACAGATAGCTGTATGATGGGGATGATGCTGATGAAACTGCCTTATAATAAAAAACTTTATAAAACAGGAACAGGCGGGGGAACGTGCTCAATTAGCTGATTTGCTGATTGAAGAAATTAAGAATGATGATTGGTGGTTATGTTATTGCATTAAGGTAAAATTGCATTGAATTTCCGGTGTTATCTACTCCTTTTGGAGTAGATTTCGACGCATTAAGCCTTTCATATTAAGGATTTTCCTTATTTTGACATTCTAAAAAGATTACTTTTCGGTGATAATTCTTTCAATTTTCTCAATATATTTCTATAATAGCAAGCTATGTAAGCGAAATGATTTGGCTGTAAATGGATTGGTTTCAATCCGCAGGATGCTTTTCATTTCCTGGAATTATTCATTTATTTTTATTGGGGAATTTTTATGAAGAAACAAACTGTAATTATTTTTTGTGCAATCTTTTTCTTTGCAATGTTTTGCATATCGGCAGTAAATGCTGCTGATGTCCTGGCAATGGATATTAAGACGATGAGTTTTAATGTTCGAGTCGATATTGGCGGCGGATGGAGCGGACGCCGTGACAAGGTTGTTAAAATTATGAGCGACCAGGATGCCGATATAATCGGCGTTCAGGAAGCGCTTTCGCACCAGGTTGCACATATCCAGGCGGGACTGCCGAAATATGCGAATTATTCAGTCG
>MHXZ01000027.1 GCA_001825665.1 Planctomycetes bacterium GWF2_41_51
GAAAAGTCGATTTAAATTCTTCCCCATGGGGAAGAACCCATTAACCCTCTCTTAGCTTAAGAGGCTATACTGTGCCATTTCTCCTGACGGCAAACAATATGTATATGGAACAACTATATCCTTTACGGAATATTCCTAGTGGACAATACGGTTTTTGCCTTTGCGATGGCATTGACAACTTATGTTGGCAGGCTTGCGCCAACAAACGAAAAGACTATGACTCTAAGCATGGGTGTGGCTGTGAATCATCGCAACAGTTACAATGCCGCTTGTTGGTGGAATAGCCTGGAAAATATCTAGGCTATCAATGGACATTCCTCATTGGCTCAGCAGCCGCTGCAGCAAGTATCTTTGTAGTGATGCGTGTTCCCGATCGTATCCTTCCTGCAGTCCAGTCACCTACTGTGCCATTTCTTCTGACGGCAAACAATCGAGTACACAAAAACATTCTCTTACAATTCGGAATTGCATTTTAAACAGGAATCAATGGGGGGTATATCTAAGCGGCAAGAACACCACCATTACTTTAAATCATTTTTTGGAAAACGGTAGAGGGGCGATGTACAGCGGCTCTAGAAGCGGTGAAAATGTTATAAAATATAACGTTTATCGTGATAATGGTTATGTTCCTGAAGAATCTTATGCTGATATCGTAATGGATACTGCATATAAAACAACTATAGAGTATAATCAGTTTATCAAATCTCAATATATTCCCTTACATTTTAGCGCAGCCGTTTCATTTTTCCGAAATATGGGTGAAGATAGCAATCTTAGAGAGAATGCACCTCATTTGAATATTATTCAAATAATAAACATTAATGATCGACAAATAGGCATCCATATGGGCGCAAGAATGGGGAGGGATTATGAAATCTATGATGATATTACGCAAGAAGGAAGAGACTATGGTTATTATAATATTATTCAGTCAAATGATTTCAATGATGTAACCATTGGGATAAAAATCAATACTTCAGGAAATACTGTATGTTCGAACACTTTTATAGATGTTGACAGACCGATAGTGCTGAATTGTGTATTCTATAGTCTGACCGAAAATACGATCAATAACCAGATGGCGTCAGATGTTTATTTCTGGGCAAAATATTTGGATTACATAACTTATGCATGGATGTTTCTTTATCAATGGGAGAGAAATAGGCATATTGATGAATCAGAAAAAATATTTCATATCAGAACTGATTATGGTTCGGGTGGTTTTAATTATGCAGGTACTGCTGCATTTATAGAGTCTCCGACTCTAATGGTTGAAGCTGATGCGATTGTAGCTGATTTTGGCAGTGACAAAAAAATAAATTTTTCGGATTATTCCAAACTTTTAGATTATTGGCAAAATGTTGCAAGTTTTAATAATCCTGTTTCTGGTGGCTTGATTTTGCATTTGGATAGTTGTGATGTTGCTGTTACTCAGTCAGCAGGAATAGACTATGTGACCGGCTGGGATGATTTATCTGGTAATAATAACGCTTTTCAGGTGACCAGCAATAAGAAACCGATTTTGACAAGAAACGTTACGCCTGCCGGCGGTGCTGCAGTCAAATTTGATGGCATAGATGATTATCTTGAGATTAATCCAAATTCCTCTTTTGACAGAGGCACATTCACTCTACTTGCAGTTTATGCAATTGATACATTTGCAAGTGGCTCCGGCACTGGCAGACTGATTAATTTAGGATATGCTGATACGAATCCTGGGGATCCAACTGTGATGAATACAGGGGCTTATGCGCTTGTAACTGGAGGAGCAACTGCAGAAGTTCGAGCATTTTCTTGTACCATCAACGGCGGAGGAGTAATCGTAAATTCAGGAGTTCCCGCAGGTTATGCTGAGGATAAATTTTATATTGCTGCTGCCACGATGGATTCAACATCAACCAATGTTAAATCATATTTGGTTTCTTCAACTGATGATATAACTTCGTCAACTACTGGTGCTAATGCAATTGGTGTTGGTAATCTTGTTGCCAGAATCGGCGCAGGGGTTTCCAGTAACTCCTCAACAAATCCTGCATATTATTTTAACGGCTGGATAGCAGAAGTTTTGATTTATAATCGAATTTTAACTCCTCAAGAAATATCTGAAGTTTCAGAGTATCTTAAAAATAAACATTTTGACTCACAGGGCGGTTTAGACCCCAATCTATATAAATTAAATCGATTCATTGGTTCTCCTGACCGCAATCTTGATTTGGGGTCATTTGTTTCTTACTGGCTTGAAGATATTCCAATGAATGATGCTTATTCATCTGGTGGAACTCCGATAGATATTGCTGTTGGTGATTTTTATACCGAGTTGGCAGGGGATGAAGTTGCGGTTATATGGTCTTCGCCTGTAACGAAAATTTCTGAATCTTCGACAGTAAACAATACTTACTATACAATTATCATTTATGACAGCAACGGAATCGAGATAAATCGTTTGGGCCGATCAACCCGAAAATGGCAAGCTATTGCAGCTGGTGATTTTCTTTCCAATACAGGAGATGAAATTGCTGCTGTATCGGCCGAAAGCGAGAATGGATACTATTTTCAGGCGGGGATATATGAATCCTTCAGTAACATTATTTGCATCTAATATACATAAAATTCGTAATATAACTTCCAGTAATTTTTTAACAACTGTGGACTCCTTTGACGAAGTTGCTGTAACGTACGAACCGGGTGGACCGATGGAAATACATTTTGTCAAACCTACAGATATAACGTGGTGTGCAACAAGGACCGGTTTGGCAGGTAGGCCTCTGCAAATAGCAGGAGGACATTTTTATAAGACCAGTGCAGATTCAATCGCTATGATTACCGCTAATTCGGTCGGTGTTTATTATGAAATATATTTTTATTTGCCAGGTTCATCGTCTGCATTTGCAATATCTCAAACCAACAATACAGTTCCTTTTACAGCAATAACAGGCGGCAGATTTGATCAGAATTTAACAGTGGATCAAGTAGCGGTAGCAGGGCCTGTGATTGATGGTGTTTGTCAAATAGGATATTATTCAGCATACCAAAATGATGCTTATAGGTATGCCGCACAGAAGGCAATTCAAACTGAAGTAGCAGTACTTAGTTGCGGTAAATTGAATATACCGAAGTTAATAGGCAATTATGAAAGAATCGAGGATTTTGATAATGAACAATCAGACTATGCTTCCATTGTAGAAAGTTGGGGAGCTCAAACTGCGGTTTTACTGCAAAACCATCAGGGACATTCAATTCCAATCTTTTGGATAAGCAACAATCCTTCTGACATAAACAAAAAATATTTTAAAATAACGCCCATCGTCAGATAGGACCCATTTTTGACATCGTTTGGTACAAATATGTGCGTCACGAAGACGCGGGAGGTATCTAATGTAGAAACTAAACGTGTTATGCTCTACAGGTGATGGAGGTTTGGCCCTCCGTTGTCGGTTGGCAGGAGCGGGTGACAAATCGCCATAACGCTGCAACGGTTAAGAGCTGTTGTGGTGAGCGGTTATGGAGAAAGCGTGGCAAGACCACGTCAGATAAGCTGTTATCAGACTATCCAAACTGTGCAGCGACGAAAAAAATGCGCTGCACCAGGCGCTGCAGCATAGCGCCGCGAGATGATATCCAATGGGCGATATGGACTCGTACTATGTGTATGCAAAACTTGTGACAGGAGATGCCTACAATAACTGCAAGGTTTACTGCAATCGCAGATTGTCTGCGTTTAAGTCTTTGTGTTTCCAATGGTTATATCTCTACCTATTCAGCTTCCCAAGCTGAAAGTCGAGTGTTCAGGGGAAGCAGAATCATTTTGTGTACTCTTGCGCAAAACGGCTATTAAAAAACGCAAAGTGGAGTTGCATGTTTGATGCTGTTATTATAGTATCCGATTGAAATTGTTACACATTCCCAGCTGGTAAGCATCAAATTTTGTAAATCTACTATGTTTAAAATATTTATCGTCTGATTTTGTTTTTAGATGATGAAGTTTTTTTTCAACTTTTGCAAGGACAATATGTTATGTAGCGGAGATACTGTGAGCCTTTTCAAATGTTGTAAATCTATAAGACTCTTTTTTGATTTTTGTTGGAGGAATTATCATGGCAAAGAAAACATTTTTAGTAATAGTTATTTGCTTCTTGATGTCCTACGAATTACAAGCGGTACTACCTACGCCTGGGATGATGGCCAGCTGGGTACTCATCTTTTTAATGTAACCCAGAACTGGGACCCATCTGGGATTCCGGCAGGCGGAACGACTTCTACGGGTGATAATGCCCATATCGGTGCCACACTGGCGTACGGACCGTTAGTTGATTCAAATGTTACAGGAATAGCCTCCCAGAGATTAAGAATTGGTTATACCAGCTAGGCAATGCGATTATGACTATGACCGGAGGCGACCTTACCGCATACAGGATTTACTTGGGTGCACAGATAGATTGTAATGGCTATCTTTTTATAAATGGAGGTACGCTTGAATCGAAAAAAAGATTTTGATATTGGGCTATATGCTGAAGGTAATGTTAATATGACGGGCGGAACAATTTTATGGAGCTCCAGTGATGGGTATGCATTGGAAATCGATAAAAACAATTGTGGCGAAAGTATCCTTAATTTGGATGGGGGTACTATGCAGGGAGAAATCTTTTTATTGGTACTTTTGGAAAAATGGATATCGCAGGCGGTATTTTAATTTTAGATGGAAATGATACAGCAGATGTTAATGTCTATATTCAAAATAGCAAAATCACCGGTTATGGCAAAGAAGGTGTGATAAACTTTGATTACAATATTACCAATGCCGGCAAGACAGCCACAGATTTAAGCTATTACTGGGACGATGGCGGCGCTGACCATTTAATTAACACGGCTGATAACTGGAATACTGATATTACGCCAACCAGTGCCACTAATGTTGTACTCGAAGGCAGCATAGTAAACGGACCTTTAGTCGATTCAAGTATTAATATGACAGTTGGTAAAATAAAACTTGCTTACCTCAATACAAGTGATGAGGCGGTATTAACTATGACCGGTGGAACCTTAAAACCAGATAGATTTTACGTGGGAATAATAAAAGATGCCAATGGGGTGATAGACCTGAGCGGAGGAACTTTACAGATAAATAAAGATGTTCAGTTGGGCAATTATGGTTACGGCACTTTAAATGTTAGTGGCGGTACATTTAAGTGGGGGAAAGATTACGATTTTACCATTAATGTAAAGGATGCGGTAGAGAATAAATTAAGAAGGTCGTTTACGCAAAATGTGCAGTTCCTGAATACGGTAATTGGCAAGATGAGTCAGGTTGTAACGGATAAGGATGAAATTCTAAAAAAGAATTTAAAAACGATAGCACCCGGCATTGATAGGGGTGTTTTTAGTTGAGGAATTTAATAAAATCCTTGTAACAAAATGTCATATCCCGGATTTCAAACTCGGCATAGAAGTTTTTATTGAAAAGGAAGATTTGCTGCCGTTTGAGGAAGCGAAACTCTACGGCCATAACGCGATTCATACTCTTTTGGCATATTTAGGTGCACAAAAAGGCTGCAAGAAAATGGCTGAACTTAAAAATGATAAAGAGATAATGCAGATAGCTCGGGATGCGTTTGTTAAAATCAGGTGTCGCATTGATAAAGAAGTATGCTCATCTTAATGAAGAATTATTTACCGAAAAAGTATATAGAGATTATGCGGAGGATTTGCTTGAGAGAATGACGAATCCGTATCTGGATGATACGATAGAAAGAGCGGCCAGAGACCCGCAGCGAAAACTTGGCGAGAATGACAGAATATTTGGTACGATGAAATTGGCGAAGGAATACGGCATAGAGCCGGTGAATATGGCCAAAGCCGCCGAGGCAGGGATGAAATATCTGGCAAAATTCGCAAAAGTTAATGTTTAATGAGAGTTTAAAGATTGTTTTATTATTTCAATTTAATAATTATGGTTTTATGAAAACTCGACCAATGACAATATTATTAGTGAGGTGCTGAACAGATTTTGGACACTTGATTTGCCAATTATGCTGCCCGTTCTTGTTTCAGTTCATACATTTCTTCATATACCACTGGGCTTACATAACCCAATGATGCATGCCTACGCTTACGATTGTAAAATATTTCAATATATTTGAAAACATCTTGCCGGTCTCAAAACTTTTTGTCTCCTATCCATTCATTCTTCAAGCTGCCAAAAAAACTTTCAACACAGGCATTATCCCAGCAATTACCTTTCCTGCTCATACTGCATGTAATATTATTGTCTTCCAATAACTTCTAAAAGCCCGGGTTGCATATTGAACCCATGGTCACTATGACGAATTAACCCTCTATTCGGCCGACGATACTGCAATGACATCCTCATTGCTGATTGTACCAACGATGAATCAATGTTATCACTCATCGACCAGCCAACTATCTTTCTTGAGAATAAATCCATTACAACTGCCAGATATAACCAACCTTGTTCTGTTGGAATGTATGTTATATCCTCAGCCCATTTATGATGGGCCTATCTGCCATAAAATTACGCCTAATTATATTGTCAGCTATCTTAAACAGATGATTGGAATCCGTGTAACCACGAATTTACGTTTAATACGACTATACAGCCCTATATTACGCATTATACGCCTGACGGTCTCCTGGCAGCATTGAAATTCTTCAGCTTTTAAATCGCCGTATACTTTGCGATAACCATAAACACGCTTACTTTCAAAATAGCTTACTGCTGCCGCTTGAACAATAAATTTACGTCTTATATGACTTCAATTGTTTTTAAATCACAAATGAGATTTATAATCTTTCTTCTACTCACTTTTCATTTGGTGTATATCCCAAACTTGCAACTATACGGTCTCAGTAAATTCGAATAAATAAGTATGATATAACTCTGCTTTAAAATCTATTTCATTTACGGCTTTATCACAATAACTGGAATTACTGAAAACTTCTCTCACTTTATAAAAACCAGGCAGTTTCAGCTTTTTATTTTCATTGCCCTGAACAAAAATTCCTAAATAGCTTTTGTTAGCATAAACCACATCATCATCTTCACAATAAATATGTACGCCGGCATCTTTGACTATATTGCGTACCAGCGGAAACGGTATGCCGGGGACAGCACAGTAGAAACTTTTCCATTTGTCGAACTTTCTTACGGCAAATCCAGGCAATCCACGGCCGCAGTAATAACCCAGCGTCTGAGCATCATCATCCTTCACAAAAAAGTTCAGTGTTTTTTCCATATGCGTACCAAAGCATCTGTCTTCAAAACCTTTAAGGATCGGATGGCTACTGCCTGTTGCAAGTCTTAACTGAAAAATCGTATCGGTTCTGACAACGTTTATTCCTGTCAAATCCGTTAAGTTCGATTCATTGAATACGTCACCTTTGCTATCTGGATTTATCAATCCATCCGCATGATAAAATATCAGTGAACGGCAGTCAGTCTTCAATGATTCTATTACCTCTCTTTGTTTGTCATTTAAAGAAAAACAGGTGGGGAAGAATACCGCCTTGTATTTTTTCATATCGGTTTTGGTGATGTCGCTCAGAAGAAGTAAATCAACCGTAGTACCAATTTTGCTGAATGAATAATAAAAATTTTCCCAAAATACAGCTCTTTGAAACCTTTCGTCGAGCGTAACATACCATGAGGCTTGTTCGTCCATCACAACTGCGACCTCGGATATCTGACTTCGGTCGAGATTTACGGACTCTTTGGCGATTCGCACACATTGGCCGATAGTATTAATTCTTTCAGTGCTTTCAAACCAATGGCCATGGAGATCGTACCACCACATCAGTTGTCCCTTGCAAAGGGTAAATACGAAATTACGCTTCATCAGTTCAGCATCTTCGTTGTCATCCTCTGCATAAGACCAGTTTTTGTGCATCTCCGCCGGCGGGGCGAAATCGTCTTCGCCGAAATAACCTTTATCCGCAATCAGCCCTGAATCGAGGCCGGCACTTTGCGACCAGCAAAAACCGCCGCTGAGATCTTCTTTGAAATTTCGTGAAAAATATTCGAGCGGGCTGCACGTAAAGTCAGGGCCGTCTTCTTCCATAAGTCTTTTTAAATTCAAATGTCCGGATTCAGGAAGCCAGTAAAAATTGGCCAATCCCTGTGCATATCCGTAAAAGGTACCAACGATGATTTTTTGAGGAAAATGCGCATCACGCAGAATTTTTGTAACATCGACTATTGTTTGTGCGCACAGAGAATTGATAAAATTATAATACTCAACAACAGGATACCGCGATTGGAGCGGATTTGGATTGTAAAAATAACCTAAATCGCCGCTGTCCCTTTCGATTCTGTCCGGCACGCTGAAAGCTTTATCTGTGCCGGTCTTTAGCCGGAGATATTCACTAAACGCATTCTGCATTGCCGGGCAAAGATCGGTAACACGAAGATTGCTGTACGTTCTGAAGAACCATTCATTCGAATTATAAGATGTCGGCAGATAACCTATAATCCTGTCGGCATAATTCTGAGATTGGACGTGTTCGGCAAGTGACTTTATCGCGTCCGCGCCGGATGTTTTCCAGAAATCAGAAGCCAGAGAAGGACATGTATGTGTCGCAAACTTCGCAGGTTCTATCTGGCGATCACGATAAACGCCGCTGCGGCAAACACCGTCTGGATTTGCATCGAGCCACCATTTGGGCGCCATCGAGTCAGCCTGTATGCGAATAACAATGCAGGCTTTCGGATTGACCTGTAAAACAGTTCTTATCCGCCAATCCATTTTGGAAAAATCATACTTTTGGTTCGCGTGCCAATCGAAAAAAATTGGCACAAAAAATACATTGACCCCTTGGTCGGACACGTCTTTTACGCTTTTTTTGACCGTTTCTTCAAAAAGATTATCATCGTTCAGCTCTGTCGGTTTATATGTCGTGAATGGCTGCGGCTGTCCATCTATAAAAAGGGTCATCGCACCATTATGTTTTTTCAATTGGGCATTCATTATTTATTTCCTTGCAAAACAATTTTAATAGTCTTAATTTCCCATGGCCGGAAACTCAATGCAATTTCATTATTTTCAAAATCAATATTTTGTATTTTATTTTCCATTCCGTCAGACAGCCATACTTTTTTCAGCGGCAGATTTGCTTTTAAAATCACATAGCAGCCTGCTCCGGTGTTTTCGTATGTACGAATTATTATATCGTTGCTGTCCTGTGTCTTTTTAACAGTTTCGATTATGACAGCTTCGCTGTCGATTGACAAAAAGCTTGATGGGCTTGCAGCCGTTTGTTTTGGCTGTGATATTTTTTTTGCAAGCAGGGGCGCATTCAGTTCGTAAGCTCTGCGGGCTGTATTGCCATCGATATGATTGCCTGTGTGCGGATAGAGCGAATAAGTAAACTGATGTTTTCCCCGGTCAATGCCGACACCGGGCATTTGAGAGCTTCTAAGCAGATTTATATCCAGTATGTTATCAGCGACTCTGAAACCGTATTTGCAGTCATTCAGCAATGAAACGCCGCGGTCTGTCTGCGATATGTCAATGAACTTGTGTGCGCAAATCTCATATTTTGCCTTGTCCCAGCTCGTGTTCGTATGCGTCGGACGTCTGACGCTGCCGAATTGTATATCACAGGTTGCGTAATCGGTGAAAATATCAATGGGGAAATCCGTTCGCAGCATTTTATGAGTTTCGTTCCAGTCCGCTTCTGTTATAAAATCTATCCGACTGCTGCCTGTCGTCAGAACTACCTGCTGCATAATGGTCGAAAGATTATAATTGTACGTTTGCTCAATTACAGCTCTGGGACCGTCAAGATAAGCATTCACGTTTTGAAGTTTAAATGTCTCAGGAGGCAGTTCCCAATATCCATAAGGTATTTCCCATGCGTCGGCTTTGTCTGTATATACTTTCAAAACGTTTGCTTTTTTGCCTTGCTTTATGCACTCGAAATTATTGACTTTGTCCCTTACCGATATCAGCGAACCATCATCGGCGAATTGAAGCCGCAGTTTGTCATTTTCAAGAAGCTGCTTTTGAGCTTTAAGTTCAGGAAAAGTATGCAAAGCATCAGTTAAATCAACCGCTGCAAAGCCCATCGAATCGACCTCTGCTTTGAACCAGCGATTATCTATTTTCAACCACTCACTTCGATTCCACGACAGTGTATTAAAAATTATGGCAGGTTCTTTCATTCCGGAGGTATCAATGTTCTGACAAATGGATTCCAATGCGGTTTCTGTCATTTGTGTTACTTCATCAAGCATTATTTCATAACGCTCTGTTGATTCGTCATACACTCGATTTATCGAAGAGCCTGGCAGAATATCATGAAACTGATAAAGAAGTACCTCCTGCCATATTTCATCAATCTGTTTCTGCGGATAATTCAGTCCATATATGTTTGCGATACAGCTTAAAAATTCCAAATCGTGAAGTTTTTTCTCGATAAGTCTGTTATATTTTTTGTTTCGTGCCTGTGTGGTTAAAGTTCCCTGATGTTTTTCAAGGTACAGTTCTCCCTGCCAGCGGGGATAATTTATATTATCTTTGTCAATGCGTTTAAAAAATTTTGAGCTGAACTCCTGCTCAACCGGCACAACTCCGTTTAGATTTTTTAATCTTTCGAGCTGTTCGAGATGCGCTTCATCCGGACCGCCGCCGCCGTTGCCGATGCCGAACAAAAGCAAAGCCCTGTCGCTGATATCTTTCTGGGCGTACTTTTTCTCAATTTTCGATATTGCCCGCGGCCCTGCGTGACTGTTGTATGTTTCTTCCGGCAGCATATGTGTAAGTACCGCAGTTGAGTCAATTCCGTGCCAATAAAAAGTATGATGAGGGAATTTATTTACGCTGTTCCATGAAAGTTTTTGAGTCACAAAATAATCAGCTCCGCAGGTTTTCATTATCTGCGGAAGGGCGGCAGGATATCCGAATGTGTCAGGCAGCCAAAGGGATTTGACATCGATACCGAATTCATCTTTAAAGAACCGCTTGCCATATAAAAACTGGCGTATAAATGATTCGCCGCAGGGAACATTTGCATCGGCTTCAACCCACATACCGCCGTGAAGTTCCCATCGCCGCTGTTTTATTTTTTCCTTTATTCTTTTATAAAGCACCGGATAATGCTTTTTTACCCACAAATAAAGCTGTGCCTGACTTGCGCCGAATTTGTAATCAGGATAGTTATCCATAAGGTCGATCGTAGTAGAAAAAGTTCTCGCAGCCTTACGGATTGTTTCTCTTATCGGCCAAAGCCACGCCAAATCGATATGTGCATTTCCGACAGCGCTTATAGCCAGACATGGATCGCTGTTTTTTCTGTCGAGTTCGACTGCAAGAATTTTACGCGCTATTTCTACTTCTTCATCAGTGAATGACTGGAGAGTTTGCATTGCATTGTACAGTGCCGGCATTATCTTGGCATATCTGGCGCTATCTTTATCAATTACAAGTGATAGCTCGGAGAGTGTCCAGTAATCATAATAAAGCGAACGAATATTGTCATTGCATATTGCGATATCTGCCTGCGCAATTCTGCCGTCTTCGGACAGTTTTCCAAAAAGGTCATTGCAGCCGGCATCTGCCCATATATTGATTATTTCTCCTGATTTTGCGGATTCGTTGAATTGAAGAACTTTTTTGCAGGGGGAACCATCTTTTCTCTCGAAAACAGAGCTGCCGTTAGTCAAACCGCGGATTGGATTGCCGCTCTCATCGAAAACGCAGGCTTCACCGTTTACATCAATAAGCAGAACGATGTGCTTTCCGCTGCCCTGGGGCGGTATGCTGCCTGTGAAGTGAAACCAACTGCAGTCAAACAGGTCGCCCCATTTATCACCGGGACGCAGTTTTCTTTTCTCGCCCTTGGTTCTGTCCTGATAAGAGAGTGGCTCTTTGCTCAGATATGCTTCTATCTCCAAATGACCGATGGTTGTATAGATTTGTGAATTTATCGCATCTTTAAAACTCAAGATGTTATTCAATCGCTCTTCTAAATAATTTATTATCATAATATAATTAATCCAAATAAAAAAAACCAATTTAGATTGTAATAAAATTTCAAAAAAAAGCACTGTTTGAAATAAAAATTCAAACAGTGCATATTTTAGACATTTTGAATTACCTTATCCGAAAAATGCTTGGATAAGGCAGGCGTTCTTATCTTTTTCTTCTTAAAAACGTTACAAATGAACTGATACCAAGCAGTGCGATAGTCGTCGGTTCAGGTACAGCGACAATCTGAACCGCATTGATCTGGCCGCGCCATGAGCCTGAATAACCGGCCGGTGTCCCCGCATCAACGCCATGAAAGGCTATCGAAACGGAACTGCCGGTAAAAACTCCTAATACAGCGTAATTGCCTTTGTCAGCAGGATTGTTTGTAATCATATAATTTCCGCCGGCGTCGCGGACATAACCTGAACCCTGTAGATAATTTACGCTTGTGTCAGCCATGTTTACAACTATTGTGGAAGATGTGATGCCGTCCGAAACTGTAAACACAGTCGGTTTTGTGTAATCTTCCTGGTTGCTGTAAATATAAACATAGTAGCCGTCTGCGAAAGAGCTGCCGATATTGTTAATTGTTAAATAACTGGGATCAAGTGAGTTTTGAGCGCGGTTATTGGCAGGCGGTTTGTCATTAAGATAGCTTGCCATCATGCTCGCGTCATCTGTTGTCTGTGTACCGACTCCTGAATATATCTCATCGATATCCCATGAAGCTGATGCATCATTGAGCATTGTTCCATCAGAAAGCAATAGACCGTTCTTGGTGAAAGTTCCGCCGGTATAATAGCCCCATGTCATATTGTTCCAGTTTCCGACATTTGCGCCTGGAGCACCTGCGGTACCGACAACATTGTGACGTGGATAACCAAAATTGATACTGATAACGTTAGCGTCTGCCGACATTGCAAATATCAGGCAGATGAGACTTAGTAGTCCTGTTTTTTTCATTTTTCTTCCTTCCTCAATAACTTTCTTACTAAAACATCCGAAAAACGCTTTTCGAACCACATTTTTTATCTCTATTCTTTACAGCCTCCTTTCCTGCGCCAAAAAGTAAAAGTTTTATTTTACCTATAATACAGCTTAATCATGTTTGTTACTTTAGCAGGAATCATAATAGAAGTCAAACAAAAAAACGTAAACCTTAAATTTTTGAGTTTTTACAGTTAAAAACGAAAATGCCGCTTGCGTCAGATAGCATTTATGATGATAGGCTGGAGTGTAAGTGCTTATTTGGCCAGATATTATCGATTGCGATGGGGCCGTTTTAGTTTTGCTTATTTTTGTTTCACAAAAAAGAAATATAATCTTTTTGTTCTTTATTTGTTTGCAAATCCTTGAGGATTATGCTAATATTTCTTTTAAAATTGTTCTAAATGTTGGTCGGGGGTTGTAAAGCTCACGATTAGACCGGGTATTAAAGATACTATTTTCCGTTATATGTTTGTTCCAAACGATGAATCATACTGAGCTAATCTCGTTTTCAGATTCTTTCACGAAAAAACGTGAAAAATATAATCAAAAAAAGGAAAGCAATCTTTTTCCGGATTGTAAGTGGATTTGGCAAGACCAAACAGAATATGATGTAAATCACTGGGTAAACATTCGACGAGTTTTTATTTTATCAGAAGTTGATTCGCATGCCCGCTTGTACATCAGCACAGATACAGATTATTGTCTGTGGATTAATGATAAGTTTGTAGATTCCGGCCAATTCAGTGATTATCCTAGGCATAAACATTATGACAGTTTAAACATTAGCCAATTTTTAAAAACGGGCAAAAACTGCATTGCTGTTTTAGGGTATTACCAGGGCGCAGATACCAGCCGTTATGCTAAAGGCAGGGCGGGATTGATTTTTGCCCTGCACAATTATAAAACAATAATAAAAAGCGACTGCCATTGCAAAATAAGGACTTCGACGGCGTTTCGCAATGGAAAAGTGCCGTTCGTTACCAGACAGCTTGGGCTTACCATTGAATACGATGCCGGTAAAGATGACAACTGGACTAGCGTCGATTATGATGACAATCACTGGCATAATGCCGATGAAATCGCTTCATCAACAGAAAAATTTTGGATGACTCTCAGTCCCCGGCCATTGCCAAAGTTATTATTATCGCCAATTGATGCAAAAATAATCAAATACGGATACATCAAAAGAAATGAACATAACGAAAAATCGGCCGCTTATAAAGTCTCGAAAGATATTCTGATACCGATAGAAGAAAATAATCAGTCAACTGCCGGTCTGACTCTTTATCCGGATAAATTATATAACGGATGTTATGCAATAACAGACTTGGGGCGGGAAAGTTTTGGTTATCTCGAAATAGAACTCACGGCCGCAAAAGGAACAATAGTCGATATTGCGCATGGGGAACATTTAATCGATAAAAGAGTACGCTGTCTAATCGAAGACAGGAATCTTGCGGATCGTTATATTTGTGCACAGGGACGCCAAAAATGGCTTATGCCCGTAAGAAGGCTCGGATGCAGATATTTGCAGCTTCATTTTACAGATATGCAGCGGCCTGTCGAAATTCATCGAATCGGTCTGATGCAGGCTTCGTATCCGATAGATATAAAAGGTGGTTTTGAATGTGGCAGCGATGTTCACAATAAAATTTATGAGTTATGTGCAAATACTCTCGAACTTTGTATGCACGAACATTACGAAGATTGTCCATGGAGAGAGCAGGCTATCTATAGCGCGGATGCGAGGAATCAGGCCCTTTGCGGTTATTATATTTTTGGCGAATACGATTTTCCGGAGGTATCACTTAGATTGCTGGGCCAAGGCGTCAGTTCCGATGGTTTTCTTTCGCTTTGTGCGCCTACAGTTCGCAACCTGACAATTCCTTCATTTTCAATGATATGGATTGCTGCAATTTGGGAGCATTGTCTTTACAGCGGAAGAATTACCGTGTGTCTGGAATTCGCGGAGCAGATTGACGCGATGCTTAAAAAATATATATCGATGTACGGCAGCAGGGGACTGATGACTTCGCCGACCGGCAGCGATTACTGGAATTTTTATGAATGGACGCCGGCGCTGAACGGCAACGATAAAAATGGAATCCACTGCAACGGCAACAGGGAAAAAGTCGAAAGCTGTCTGAATTTGTTTTTACTCGAGGCATTCGAGGCGGCGGTGAATATTTTTGATCACATTAATGATATGGAAAAATCGGCCTTTTACTCTAATCAGGCAGCCGCTCTGCGAAAAACCTTGTCATCTGAATATATGCCTGAAGGATTGCTGCCGACAATTATTCAGCCGCCCGCTGAAAAAAACATATACTCACAATTAACCGAATCTCTTGCACTGGTAAACAATGTATTAACAAAAACACCTGTCGGCGACGTGTGCAGAAAAATAGCTTTCAGCGATTCTCTCGAAAAGGCAACGCTTAGTACGCTTTTGTATGTTTATAAAGCGCTGATGTCGAACGGCGGCTGCTGCGAAAAATTCGTTATTGAGGATATCGCTGCCAAATGGGGCTATATGCTTAATAATGGTGCGACAAGCTGCTGGGAAACGATTAAAGGCGCTGAAGATTTTAACGGAGCAGGAAGTTTGTGTCATGGCTGGTCGGCTGTTCCTATGTATGTTTATTATGCCTATATATTGGGTATCAAGCCTTTAAAGCCGGGTTTTAAGCGGTTTGTTGTAAATCCATATTTGGATTATTTCAACTTCGCAAAGGGCGCGATACCGACACCTTATGGTTCGATATACGTGCAGTTCAGTAATCCCGATAAAAAATTTATTCTCAAGCATCCCAAAACAGTTGAACCTGATATTAAAATTACATCAGACAATTGGAAAATAGAGATAGAAAAATATTAGATTTCTATAATTTACTTTGACACTGTTTCGCTACCAAGCTCATTTACTTCATCGCTTAGATTGTGATGGTCTTTAACTCTTCCGTCGTCAAGCTCGTTTCTTTTACTTGCCTTAAGATCGTTGAACATCTCAAACATATTTTTAACCCCGCCTATCGTTAACCATATAATTATAGGTACTGACGCAATCACGAAAATCCAGAATTGAACTTGCCAGAATTTTGCCCAACCTCTTGTAGTTGTGTTGCCGCTTATGGCATAAATTGTACCTATTATGAATACAGCCATCCAGCCGATTGACCAGCATATTGTAATAAGATATATCAGTTTATCTTTTTTTGTAAACTCGTCAGTGATTCCGAAGATTTTCAAACCCATGGCCGGTTTTTCTTTTTTATTGTCAGCTTTTGATTGATAACTGTCTCTGTGCAGCATCTTTTCAAGGTCAAACTTGCTTTTACAGGTAAGCAGCGATACTGCTATATACACGGTTATTGCCGAAGCCATCGCGAAAGCGAACATCCATTGGCCATTGATAGGGATGCGAGACCATAATTCAAATGAACCGTATTTTTCAGCGATATGCGGAAATTTATCCAATACAAAACTATTTATATTCTGCAGAAATCCTGGCAAAGACTTTACGATGAAATCTCTTACTTTTATAAACAAAACCTCCTGATCGAGGACAATCTTTCCGAGCGAAAGCACCGCACCGGTTATCATTGCTGAGTATGCTGCTGCGGTGGTTCCTCTTCGCCAGTAAAGGCCTCCAATAATTACAGAACCCGCACCGCCCAAGACAATCGCTCCTGTAAGTCCGAAGAATAAAAGTATATCTTCCGTCTGTCTGTAAAAAATACCAAATACAAATACGAACACGGCTACAAATATAATAGAAGCCTTCAATACAAGGATATGTGCTTTGGGCGAAAATGGTTTTTTCCTTATGGGGATAATTACATCCTGTACAAAAATGCTTCCCCATGAGTGCATATAAGTATCCAGCGTGCTTATCGAAGTCATAGTCATTATTGTCGCAAACAATCCCATCAAACCTACTGGCAGCATTTTTGCGATTGCAAGTGTAACGCGAATCTGATTTGACAGGGCGGGATTTCCGATATTTGCCGCTGAATTATTTATAGCGGCTGCGCTTTGTGAAAATTCGGGGCTGTTCATAAATACATACGCGCAGACCGGAAGCAGAACAAAAAATATCGTATTCGGCACGCCTCGCCAGTTGGATATGACGCGCGCCATTCTCGCTTCGTGAGGATTCCGTGCGGAAGCGTTATACCCCTGCGATCCCTGCCACGCCATATTGTTATAAACAATGCTAAAACCAGCTATAAGATAAAACCATATATTGAAATCCTCGACATCATTTGTAAGCATTGGGTTTATCATTTCAGGATTTTTGTTTATCAGAGTGTCCGCGATGCCGGACCAGTCCCCGAACATAAAAATAAAGAAAAAGATAGTCAGGCTGAGAAAACCAATATTTGTAACTACGCCCTGGCAGAAATCTGTTACCAGTACGCCAACCTGCCCGCTAAACATAAGAAGCAGAAGTGCAATTCCCAGATGAACGAACATAATTATCCAGTACGTTGGAATTGCATTCGATAAGATATTTATTTCGGTCGGAAGATTAGAGAAATTTACGAAGAAACGAGCTGTAACAGCCGGAAAAATCCCCAAATTGATAACACCCGCAAACCATTGAAGAATGCCTGCGAAAATTCTGAATCTCCTGCTGTATCGAATTTCAAAAAATTGTGCCAGCGTCAATACTCTCGTTTCTCTGTATCTGTAAATTATCCAGCCTGACAAAGAAATCAGCAAAAACACTGGTGCGTGAAGCTGCTGCCACCACAACGATGTAAAACCGGCTTTATAGCCGGTCTCGAAGCTGGCGATAATCGATATCGCGCCAAGCCATGCAGCGCCCTCTGCGACGCATATCATATATCTTCCGCCGACTCTGCCTGCGGCCAGAAAATCCGCAACGCCGCGCATATACCGCTTTGTAGTCCAGGCGATACCCAGAATAAAACAAATAGATACTACAACAATCGACCAATCAATTATGTGCATTGATAATCCTTACTTATTAAACAGATATTCGCCGTTGGATTCGGCCACATTTTTATACCAGTACGCCGAATCTTTTGGTGTTCTTTGCAGAGTTTTATAATCCGTGTAAACTATGCCGAATCTTTGCCGGAATCCTTCTGCCCATTCAAAATTATCAATAAATGACCAGAGGAAATATCCGCGAATGTCGATTTTTTCTTCAATTGCCCTGTGAAGCTCCAAAAGATGTTTGTGTAAATAATCGATTCTTTGAGGATCATGAACTTTACCATCCAGCATAATCCAGTCGTTATTCGTCATCCCATTTTCAGTGATTACAACTGGTTTTTTGTATCTTTCATAAAGAAATTTAGTCCCCCAATAGAGACACGCCGGCGTAACAGGCCACCCAAATGAGGTAGTCGGATAGCCGGGAATTCGTTCGGCCGTTTTTGGTTTTGCATCCTTACCCATTTCCGTTTCTCGGCCGTTATAAATATTGACGCCCAGAAAATCTATCTTTTCAGAAATGACATCCATGTCCTGATTTTTATCTTTCGGCAGGAACTGTTCGAAATGTTTTAAACCGTCTTCGGGATATTGTCCAAAAATAACCGGATCCATCCACCATGTGTTGTTCCAGTAGCCTTTGTCTTCGATTGAAAACATTGACCGCTTAGCGGCTTCGATATCTTCTTTGCGGTCTGTTGCGGGAATTTTGACTATTCCGACCGGAGCGTAACCAATTTCGGGCGTCTTTTTCGCATAAGCTCTGATTGTTCTTACGGCCTTTCCGTGAGCGAGCAGAGCATTATGTCCGATTCTGATTAATTGAGCCGTACCTAATTTATCTCCCGGAGCGTGAATGCCGTCCACATGGCCGTAGCCGACAAAACACTGCGGCTCATTCATTGTGATCCATTTTGTTACGCGGTCAGAGAGTTTGTCTGTTACAATTTTCGTATATTCAGCAAACCAGTCCGGACTTTGAGGATTGAGCCAGCCGCCGCGGCAATAAAGTTCATACGGATAATCCCAGTGGAACAGTGTTATAAAAGGCTCAATATTATTTTTCAAAAGTTCGTCAACCAGCTTATCATAAAAATCAATTCCCGTCTGATTAACTTTGCCGATTCCTTCCGGCAGAACACGAGGCCACGAAATGGAAAAACGATAAGAATTGGGGCCTAACCGGCTCATAAGTTCGACATCATCTTTGTATCGATGGTAATGATCGCAGGCAATATCGCCGTTGTGTCCTTCCCAGATAGCATTGGCTTTTCTGCACATCATATCCCAGACAGAAAGTCCTCTGCCGTCCTCAAAGGCACCGCCTTCAATTTGGTATGAAGCGGTAGCTGTACCCCAGGCAAAATTTTTTGGAAAACTCATTTAACCACCTGCAATTATTTGATAGAAATTGTTTTTTTATTATTGCTGAACATTTCAGTTATTGTAACTTTAACCAGTTTTGATATCGATAGTCCCAAAGGAATCTGAATATCAATTTTACCCTTGTTAGCGGAACGATACAGTTCGTAGCTGTGGCCGTTTTTTCCATGCAGAACAATTTTTAAAGGAACCGCCGCACTGAATATTCTATTTTTTTCCGAATATATTACGGCAGATAGTTTCAGTTCATTTTTACTTATAACAGCGGAATTAATTTTAACGGAATCGATAGTGCACGGCGAAAGAGCATATACTTTCCAGCCTCCCGCAGGCAGCGAAACATCGAACCTGAAAGGTGATTTCCCTTTGGAAATAATTTTCGAATCTGCGATATCGTATGCAATCGGCGGCAGATTTTTGCATTCGACTTCAAAACTATTTGCATTTTTTTCGTCAGTATTATAAACGAACAAATATTTTGTCTGCCCATTGGTAAGCATTGTATATGCCGAATCAGTACTGTTTATCTTTACATCAGGATTCAGTTTGGCCGTCAACTGTTCTTTTATAACAGGGATAGCTTTTTGTATGTATTCTTCACTTTGCTGACGCTGTTTACGGTAATTTGCCTCGGTGGGCTGAGTGGTCGGTCTTTTTCCGGCTGCGATATCATTATGCCAAACTGAAAAATCAATCGGCAGAATTTCAGCGCCTTTAATATTTATTTTTGCCGACTCGTCGAGATAGACTGTTCCGCCTTTTTCAATATATTTTTCAAGATTATCAATTACTGCCTGGCGGGAATAAATTGCACCGGGCAGCATTACAACCTTTTGCTTGAATAAATCCTCGCTTAGAAGCTGTTTTTCTGTAACGAATTCAGGGTAAATACCTGCGCGCATCGTCGCGGGTGCGACAATATCGGATATTTGAATGTGCCGCCATGGAGTCTCGGTGTTATACCCATTTGTATCGGCCGGCGGTATATGCAGGTAATTATCAAAGCTGTTGATCCAGAACCATCCCGACAGAATCCACATATTCGCAGGTTCTTTTTGCAATTCGAGAAACATCGGCCCGAATTTATGCAGATATTCGCCGATTGCTTTGGCTTCGGTTTCGAGCCACGCTCGGCCGGGGTGCTGTAAATACTGTCCCCAAAGATTCACTGAGTTCCATAATATAATTCCTTTGGCGCCCGTGCCGAGAGTCAATCCCGCTGTAAGCCGCAGTGTTTCAGGATACATCGATTTATCTTCAGGCATACGGAAAATACCTATCATTGCCCATAAAGGAATCTCTGTTCTCAGTTTATCCATTCTGAAATTGCTGCGAACATCCATTCTCTCGACTGCAAGCAAAGGGCTTTGCCGCCAGCAATCAAGATATACCTCTTCTATCATCAGGTCGGTATTGCCTTCGAATCCGCCGGGGTAATTGCTGATTAAAAAATCCGGCCGGTATTTGCGTGCTGTCTCTGCGACCATATTATTGTATTCTGTGAACGCGTCTTGACGAATCAACTGACACCATTTGAGCCATAAATCATCTTCCGAAGCAACGTATCCTTCGTCTCTGTAAACTGGCTGCGGGGCATCTTGGCCTGTAAGTTTTTTAAATCTTTCATTAGCCCACGGGCTGTAGCACCCGATTCCCTGATTGCCTTCGTATGGATTTCGATAGCCCAGAACCCACGCCCATTCATCTTCAGGCACGATTCCGATAATCCTCTCGAACGGAGCTATAATCGGCATATATGTTTTCATTTGCTCTTTGGCATATTTCTGCACGAGCTTGTTGTAGGGGCAGGGATTATAAGCATCATAATGTTTTGCGAGTTTCCCGGACGGCAAAACTTTCTGCGCCCATAGGTTTGCATCTGGAACTGCGAATTTTACCGCCTCTGTCATCGACGCCCGCAGCAGCATACATAAATTATTTTTTGCAAGTGCTTCGTTATGCTGCTGACACCATTGCCTGAGCGAATCAGGTGTATGCTGATAATCGAGATTGCCTATCGAGTGAAAACCTTGCATTACAACTCTATTGAAATTCAAATCGTTAAAATATTTATAAGATAATGAACGCATATTATAGGGTATTGCCGCATCGAGGATATGCGCGATATACGGATATTCATCGAGACGCGTTTTTAAAGATTGTGGTTCCGGTGAGACCAAAGAATTTTCATATTTTGCAATCAAATCCATTTCTTTTTTTTGTGAAAGCTGCGGAATATCAATCGCCCAACGCAAAATTCTGTCCCAAAGTACCGCTTCCTGAACCCACACAGGGTTTAATGCTTTGCTCTCATCTGTCACAAGTAAATTTGCCCTTGGCGAGGCTGTAACCGCAACGACCCTGCCTTTTCCCCGCTGCCATCTGCTTATTATCGGGTCGTTTGCGTCTGTTGCCGCCAGTATTTGGGCGGTTTTTTTGGCTTTTGTTTTATGATAAGCGTTCACAGGCCAGTTTTTGAGTTCTATATCCTCCAAAAGGCTTGTTTTGACCTGCGTAATTTTTCGATTGTCAAAAAAACTGATGGTAATTTCTTCTTCGATAACAAGCGGCAAAATATCCGCCAAAGGCGATTTTGCGTAACCTGTATAAGTCCTTTTGCCGGGAGATTCCATCCCTGATCCTATTAATGGATGGCCGTTTCCGTAATTTACAACTCCGCCGGCGACGATTAACGCACCCCCCTTATTTACATAATCGGTCAACCTCTTTGCGGTTGAATCCGGTATCACATCTATATCCGAATGATAAGGATCGTTTCCCCTCTGGTCTCTGATATAACAAGGAGTTTCCCAAAGTATTACAGCATCATAGTTTACGCAATTATCAAGGTGCTGTTTGGCGTTTTGCCAGCCTGTTTGGGTTATGGTGAAATCATCACCCAAAATCTGTATGGGCGAACAATATCTTTCCAGCAGGTACATATATGAACCAATACCGTTATAATAATAGCTGCTGGTTGTTTCAGTTGTTTCAGATACGCAAAGTATATTTTTTGCAATTGAACTTTGTGAAATTGCAGCCAGGCAAATAAAAAAGAATTGTGAGAATATTTTTTTTGATTTCATGGCCGTCAATATTACCTGAAATTGGATACCCCGACAAGAATAAAATAATTTTGTTTCTTTTAAATGAAATAAAAATTAATGATATTATAATCTTGAAAAAGCTCAAAATATGGCCTTTTAGCTCAAAAATGCTTCTGCTGGGTATGCTGCCTGGTTTTTTTAATTTTTTGTATTGACACCTGATTATATTTCATTGTATAGTAATATAAAAGTTAATGTCTTTATTAAGGATATGTAAATGACGCCGATGCTGATCCAAAACGAATCTCAGGGGCGGCCTTCAAAGACTCTTCAGGATCGTGTTCAAAAATATTTAGTCGAGGAAGTTCGACGCGGCAATCTTTCGCAGGGCGATCCTGTTCCCACAATCAAAGAAATGTCACTCAAACTCAATGTCAGCACAAAAGTTGTTTTCCTTGCGTTAAAAAATATGAGGGATAGCGGCTGGTTTGAAAAAGTGTCGGAAAGAAAACAAATAGTCTCCAAAGGTGTTGACAGACTTTTGATGAATCAGCCTTTAAAGCTGGCTTTCAGCAGTTGCGGAAACGGTCATATTTTACGGGGGGTCTATCAGGTTATTTATAATCATCTTCAGGAAATGCTCGCTGATTCAAAAACAGAAATCAATTGCCTGCTCGAGATGGATTGCACATCTAATGGGACTCCGCAAGCGACTTATGATGCGATGATAGTCTCGGACTGGGAGCCGGAGAATTTCAAAAATTGTGTTAAGGGGCCTGTGATAGGGCTTGATACATGGGAAGGCTTAAAACTCGATTGCGTTGTCAAGACCGACCACTTCAAAGGCGGTGAAATGGCCGCAAGGCATTTATATGAATGCGGAAAAAGAAAGATTGTTTACTGGGATCTTATCGAAGAAAGGGCACGTATCCACAGCGGTATAGACCTTCGCCGTCTCGGTTTTCAAAAGGGCTGGATGGATTGCGGCGGTCATCTTGCGGATATTAAAGTGCTTGCTGTTCTGGCAGGCGATCAAAAAGTTGTATATTCCGATTATGCAAAAAGTGCTGACGCCTATTTCTTTACATGCGATTACTGGGCATTGCAGGCATGGGACGAATTCAATGAAAAGGGGATTCGTGTGCCTGATGATATAGCTTTTATGGGCTTTGACGGCAGTTATGAAGCGCTCAAACACAAGCCTGCGCTGACGACTATGGAACAGCCATGCAGAGAAATTGCCGAAAGAGTAATAGAAATTATAAATAATACAGTATTGAGGGGCGAGGAGCCTGACAAAGATGAAGTCCTTGTACCGCCGAAACTGCGCCTCGGCGGATCAACATAAATGGTGGTAGTATTACATTAAAATCTGATATTTAGTTTTTCAAAAATCGAATCTTGTGATTGGAAGCCAGAGTTGCTGCGCGCAATCAGTCTGAATTTTTTTAGGAGATGGGATTAATGTTGACAAGAAGAATAATTTTGACGTTAGTTACAATGATATGCCTTGCCGCTGTTTGTTTCGCTGACCCTCTTGCGGGGGTTCCCAAGGCTATAATAGATTTCGATGCCAATGTGTCGCAATGGTGGTATGAACATCCTTTAAACCCGGAAAGTCCGGTTTATAACCCGGATATAGCCTCACCGGAATACACCGTTCAATTAACCGCAGGCCAGAGTATCGGTGATGCTATAAATAGTCTGCCCGGTTCCGGCGGAACTATCATCCTTGGACAGGGTAGTTATGTCGGTAATTTCAACATTATCGGCAAAAACAATATTCACATCATTGCCCCTGATGGAGCGACGATTAATGTTTCAGCTTCGATTGTTGTGGCAGGCTGCTCGGAATCTATAAACTACTCCACATACAATCTTTGCTTCAAACAAAGAAACGCCGCCTGTATGGATTGCTGGCAGAATAAAATTGAGAATATTTATTTCAAGAACATTACTTTTGACGGAGGAAACATAGTAACAAATGTTGTCGGCATCAAAACCAGTGATGGTGTTATGTTTGACAATTGCGTGTTCCAGAATGTTCACGACCCTCTAACAGGCCACGGCGGCCTCGTTTACGGTCATGCCGGCTGCGATTCTGTATGGTTCCGCAACTGTCATTTCGTCGGTTCGCAGAGATGGGCTCTTTACCTTGACGGTGGACGCGGCTGCGGATTGATTGGCTGCACTGTAGAATCAAATTTTGTTTCCGGTATTCTATGGCTTTGCAATGAAGATTTTAGTCTTGACGAAAACAATGACGGCGTTTTTACAAAAGAAGAAAAACGCAATATGATGTATTCGGTTGTTTATAACACCCATTTCAAAGGCGGCCTTGAAACAACGATTAGTGCTACAGGCAACGATTTATTGGTTCGCAAAAATACCGTTGATACTCATGTAAATAATTTTTGCTTCTTTAACCCGAAGACTTCTCTTATCAATGCCAATTTGATTCACTATTGTTATGGTCTTTACGTCGAAGAAAATGTCACCGCAAGCGTCGGAAATTTTGTGCACTTCAACACCAATCTTGACAGTCCTTCACAATGGGACAACAAGTCTCATCTCGGAAGATACGTTGTCAGAGGCAACAGAGTTACAGGCAGTTATGGCAACACAATACTGCACACAGGGATAGTTGACGGCCCAAACATCGAGTGCGGCAATTGCTGGAACGACCCAGGCTGTGCGATAAACGGTGGTTGTGCAGATGTTCTGCCCGATACAGAATCGCCGGAGATTCCCAAAAACGCATCAGCGTTGAAAATTTCAGCAGTAAATGTTTCGCTCGAATGGGATCCCTCACAGGATAATTTCGGAACTATCGGTTATTACGTTTATCGTAATGGCCAGCCTGATCCAGTTGCCGATATTACTGATACGAGCTTCACTGACACCTGTCTGCAGTTTGGAACAGAATATTCATACCAGATCGCAGCTTATGATGATGCGGGAAACATTTCTAATCTGACTGCTCCGCTTTTCATTAGCACAAATGCGCCGGGCGATCTCGATGATTCCGGGCTGGTCTATACGTCTGATTTTGTGTTATTTGTTCTCGACTGGCTCAAGCAGGGTGATTGTCCTGATGCGGATTTCAATTATGATATGATTGTAAACTTCGAAGACTTTGCCCTTCTGGTTGGTGAATATTGGACAGGTTACGATAGTACACCTCCGACTGTCCCGGCAAATCTGACAACAGCATTACTTGGCGATGTTATAGTGGAGCTGAACTGGACACCATCGGCACATAACTTTGGAATTGCTTATTACGAAATATTCCGTGATGGCGAATTTATTGGAACTTCTGAAACAGAATCTTATATGGACAAGGATCTCGAACTGATGCCGGATACTGCGTACAGCTACACGGTTCGTGCGGTCAGTATTTTCGATATTCAGTCTGAGTTGAGTGATGTGTTGAATGTAACAACACAGCCGCTGATAAATTTAATTGTTAATAATTCATTTGAAGAAGGTTTAACAAATTGGGGCGGTTATGGCCAATACGCAATTGATAGTACAATTGGCCGCACCGGCGGGAAATCTCTGAAAACAACAGGTGTTACCGGCGGCTATGGTGAGCAAAACTCGGGTAATTTTACATATCCACTTGTGCCTGGCCGTACTTACAAAGCTAGCGCCTGGATGCGGTTGGAAAATGTAGCTGGTAACAATGGAGCGACTGCACGCTTTGTACAGCTCAGCCCTTCCGTGGAAATTTATTTTGGAAATTGGAAAACAGGCAACACAAACGGAAACTGGATTGAGGTTGTAAGAGAGTTTACTGTCCCCGAAAATTACACGGGCGGACGGTTTGATGTTGTGTGGGACCATAGCAGTGGAACGGCCTGGTTTGATGATGTTAGTCTTACAGCGTACATTCCGCCGCAGATTGAGAACTTGATTCGCAATCCGAGTTTTGAGGAAGGTCTGACTTACTGGAGCAAAGGAGGTTCAGGAGTCGGTCAATTGGACACGACCGGCCTCAATGCCTATGAAGGAGCAAATTCATACAAGACAATCGGCAGTGGCGCAGGTGCATACCTTCAGCAGGGTACAGGCAATTTTTATCAAAACCTCGAACCAGATACAACATATATAATTAGCTGTTGGGTCAAACTTGATAATATATCCGCCCCCGATAATGAAGGTTTAAGAATACGTTTTGTTCAGTTAAGTCCGAGCGTAATTGTTTATTCAACAGGATGGCAATTGGGCGACACCGCCGGAGGATGGATTGAAGTAACTCGCTCTTTCAAAACAGCGGCAAATTATGTAAGCGGCCGGCTGGACCTTCAATGGGAGCAAACTACCGGAAATGCATGGTTTGATATGGTTACTTTAAAAAAGGCTGAATAATTTGAAATGAATTATTTAATATATGAATTGGAAAGGATACATTGTGAAAAGAATATATAGTATCATAATTATTATACTGGCAGTCGGCTCAATGCTGTTGGCATCACCGGCACCCTTACCTAAAATAATTTATCAGGAAAATTTTGACAGCGGTACTTACAATACCAATTACTGGAGCGTTGTATATGGTAACCTCACAGCTAATGGAACAACTCCCGGCGCTTATAATGGGGACAATCCTCAATATGCCTTCGGTAAATTATCGTTGGGAACACAGCCGTATACAGAAATCGGCTTTGATCTTTATAAACTTGTTGTTACTGATTTGGGTTATCCCGTAAGCGAACTTGCTAATATTACTTTCAGTTATGATATTGCCCAAACAAATGGAACCGGCGGCTGGTACAGTATGAAGAACGGCTTTTATAATGGTTACGATGTAAAACCGTCTCAAATGCTGCCGACAGGTGATTCGTCAGGTTTGCGGGGAGACGAAGTTGATCCGCAAAACACGAACGGCTGGACATTTGCCGGTTTGACCAGTTTCAGCAGTCTCTACGGAGGCGCTTCTCCTGATCCGATGGGCCCGATACATCCAGGCGTGGAAAATTATCATCGATTAAACCGCGGCCAATGGGAATGGCAGAGAATGAAACACGAATTCAACGTTGAAGAATATGTTACAATGAAGCTCTACCAGGACTATGAAATGAACGGTGAATATCACTATGTCGCCAGTGCTGAAAATTATCATCCGAGCAGTGGGATTACTCCATGGCCGTATCCGGAAGGTTATTCGATAATGAACCGCGACGGCACAGTAAGCTGGTTTATCGACAATATAACAGTTCAGCTCAACAATCCTTATTCAGATTGGAATCTGGTATTAGAAGATAATTTTGATTTAGGCACAATTGATTCACGATGGACAACGAACGGGCATTGGACTGTAACCGGAGGAAGCAATCCCTGGGGCGCAATGTCAGGCAAAATGGCTTCAGCCCAACCTGATGCGTTCTTTAAAACTACCTTCCCTGCAATTAATCCCGGCGAACTGCTGGCACTGACATTTACCGTAGAGCAGTCAAATGGAACCAATGGCGATTTTCCAATATTTTTCGGTTTTGTTGATGCGCAAAGCAGTGACTACTACGTCGAATATGCAAGCCCCGCAATTACTTACGGTGGTTCTTCCGGTGCTATGGTAATGCAAAACGCAGCTTCAAATGGAAACGGTGAGAATCCTTTCGAGCCATTGTTGATACCCGGCGACCCTAACCCATTACCCAATCCGGACGTTACGGAAAGCTGGTGGAACTTCGGCGCAGGTATTGAAGGCAAACGCATTAACAGCAGCGGTTCAACTCGCGTAGATATGATTATCAATCCGTGGGATAATTATCCGAGTGGTTCGGTAAGCGTTTATTTCGATCGTCAACTTGCCGCCAAATGGGACAATTTCCGCGGGATATACAGTTTTAATGAAATCTTTTTCGGCATTCGCAAAAATATTTGGGATGCAGGCCTTAACGGCGGTGCGGGCGGATATGTTCCTACATGGAATTTCGATAATATCAAAGTCTATAAGAGGGCTGCAAAATGCGGCGATGCCGGAGATTTCAGTCAGTTTGATTTCAATAAAGACTGTGTCGTTGATCTGGCAGACTTCGCGATGTTCGCATCGGAATGGATGTCCTGCACACGGCCGGATTGTTTACAATAGTAGTGTAAAAGTTGGGGATGACTCGATCCAGTGGGGCATCCCTGACTTACTTTATGAAAGAATGTGTTATGAAGAAAAAAGCTTTCACATTGGTCGAATTGCTGGTTGTAATTTCGATTATCGCAATGCTGCTTGCAATTCTGGTGCCCAGCCTGCAAAAGGCGCGGGAATCGGCACGAAGAGTCGTCTGCCGCAATCAGATGAAACAGATAGGACTGGCTGTCGGATTGTATCTGGAAAATAATAACGGTACGTATCCGCAAAACATCGAAGGCAATCCTTCGAAAGATAAATGGCCCGGCAACAGATCTGAACTTGATTCATTGCCGCAAATAGAAGCAGATGCTTATGTTGCTCGTCATGCGACGTGGTGGGGACTGATTGGCACTTATACCGGCCTTGATGCGGTCAATATGAAAAATATGGATCAGTTCCGAAAGGCAAGTGTCGGTACAATCGGCAATTGTCCTTCGCACGGCTCACGCAGCGCAGACTCCATTGTGGGCGGCAGAAACAGTTTCAGCTATGATGGCAATGGATACTTTTTCCGCTATTGGACAGGATACGTGCCTCGCCAGGGTATGACAAAACTTACTCCTCTGAAAAACACAATGGTAAAAAATCCGAGTTCTAAAATTCTGGTTTGTGAATTGTTTCACGCAGCCGACTGGCCTCTGACCCACGCACCTGCTGACCGCCGGGGCGCTCCGCATTCAAATATGCTCAACGATGACAGC
The DNA here is from genome assembly GCA_001825665.1 of Planctomycetes bacterium GWF2_41_51. GTDB lineage: Bacteria > Planctomycetota > Phycisphaerae > Sedimentisphaerales > UBA12454 > UBA12454. The sequence continues at coordinate 29,198 of MHXZ01000027.1, forward strand.
AGAAATAAATGGGACGGAGACGGTAAAGCACCCGGCAAAGGTTGGGGACCGACTCATGGCAAAAGTCTCAATTATCTTTTCTCGGACGGAAGTACTAAAACAATTGACCATACCGTTCAGATGCTCGGCGATACTTTTGAAAAACCTGAAAAATAAGTGAATAACATAAAAATAAAAAAATATTTATTAGGAATCGTAGCTTTTATCTTATACGCAGTTTCCCCTGCGCGTAGTCAGACGCTTATTGTAGAAGCTAAACCGGCATTTTCAGATACCGCATTTGTACAAAACAATAATTATCAGTATCTGCTTGCGGAAATTCAGGACATCCGAACCTACGGCACTCAGTTCGATCGTGTAAATTCAAACGCGGCACAATATCAGACATTTTACTATATTCGTCCATCGGGTTACATCGAATGCACTGTAACAATTCCTGTCAGCGGCAATTATAATATTTATACCCGCCTGTATCAGTACGGCAATTCAGCGCCGAAGGCCGGGGTTTATGTTGATGGAATCTATAAAAACGAAATCACCGGCAGTCAAATTTGGGCCAAAACAACAGTAAATTTAAACGCAGGTTCTCGAACAATCCGTTATGAAGAATCAGGCACCGGAAGCACAGATTGGCCTCTACGCCTTGTCGGTTTTGACGCCGTGGCAATCACAAATGACCCCATATGGACGCCTCCGACAGATTTAAGCACACATCCTTATACCGGCAATCAATACTGGTGGCAGCGCCCCAGTCAGCAGCTTGCACAAATTGACGTTTCTGTTGGTGGAAAAATCGCGACTTTTACAGGCCAATGGAATTATACTGATATTTTGTTAATCGACAGCACTGGCGCATCGCAGGGGACTGCAAACAATTTTACTGCATCAGGTGATTCACTCGCCGGTGAAAATCTCGATAATGCAGCAGTAAGCGCAAACACCGCCAGGCGAACTCATTCGACTGCTTTATTGACGACGAGAACAAAAAATCGAATATCGCCTAATTACGATATGATCGATGACGAAGTGAGTGTAATCGTTCCACAGGGGCAAAGCGGATATCTAAAAATTAAAAAATATGATGATTCGACAATTCGCCAGTTGCCAAATGAAAATTATATTTGGGATGGACGACTCAGCAACGATATATATTCTGATTTCGCCGCCAAAAGAGGTTATCTCCTTGAGTTTATTCCGACTTCGGGCGGTTCTGCTCCTCTGCTGGCGTGTGTATATTCCGAGCCGGACAAGCCTTCTATGGTCTGGCCGCGCGTCAGAGAAATATCTCCGAATGGAGACAGCGTTTATGATAATGCTGACGTTTATCTGAACACTTCGGCAGGATTTCATTTTAATACTTCTGATACAGTCATTGTTCGCGATGGTTTGGGTGCGGTTATTAAAAATCTTTCTAAAACCAATCCCGTCAATTGGAATGGAACATATAATAGCGGTGATGTTTGTCCCGCCGGTACATATACAATAGAAATCCTCGACGGCGCAAGCCAGCTTCGAGCGGCCGCGAAAATCAATATACTCGATTTACCGCCGATTGATGACCAGCCCTATAATCCGGATTTTTATGTACTCGGAATGTGGATGGGATTTAATTCCACAAGTTCAGCAGATCTCGATAATATCGTATCTATGAACTGCAATGCTATTCGTCATCCCGGTTCGGGTACAAACATTTCGGGTTCGACGCGCATTGCCTCATCATGGTGGCCGACGGTCGAAAGCAGAAATTTAAAATCGCTCGTAAATTTATATGAAGTTGTGCAGCTGATTTTAGATATGCAGATATCGCCTTCCGAGCCGCATCTCGAGGCGTTACTATCGCCTTATGTCAATCCGATAAAAAACAGAACCGGCCTTTTGGGTTATGAACTGATAGACGAGCCTAAATACACTGCCGAAAAAGGTTATCGTATGCGCGCGATTCAGCAGGTTCTGCATAAGCTTGACCCTGCTCATCCTTCCGTGCCGGTATTGATTGGTTATGACAGCCGCATCAGCGGATATACCGCCGATATGAAGCCTCATCAACTGCTTTTGGATGTTTATCCCTGTAACTTATATACCCAGCCCGGCGATTTCAGAAATATATGGAATTATCAGAATCTCGAAATGATGCAGTATATGGATTGGGCAATGGCATTTGTCGAACCTCGCAATGTACCGACCTGGATTATTCATCAGTCGCACAATTTCCAGGACAGCCTCAGAGAGCCGTATCCTGCCGAAATTGGTTTACAGGTCTGGCTTGGCCTTACGCGTGCAATCACCGGTTCGTTCTTTTTTATCTATGAAACGCAGCAGGACTGGACAGGTCTCAAAGACAATCCGTTATTGAAAACCGCCCTGACAAATATTTATGGTCGCCTCAAACTGCCTGCGATTTATAATGTTCTGCCGCATTTGCGGAAAGATTCTTTTAACGTTTCAATCACTGGCGGCGGAAATCCCAGCGGATATGTGGCCGGCGACGCAAAGCCTCTGACGGATGGTACTAAAAAATATGTTATCGCTGCAAACCGCAATTGTACTTCTTCATCTGCCATTTCGCTTAACAGCGTTGATTATCCGACTGCCAAACTTAAGGATTTGGAAACCGGCATAGAGTATCAGATGGGACAGAGCATTACCTTTCTGGCCGGTGATGGAAAGATTTTTGAATTGGGCATAGAAGAATTGACTCCTCCGGATGTTCCGACGAATCTGAGTTTCACAGATATAACGGAAACGCAACTTCGATTGAATTGGCAGCCGCCCGCAGGTGATTGTCCTGTCATCGGTTATTATATATATGATGGAGCGGATAACAGTTTTCTTCAGGAATTAACATCGACAAATTTTTTATTTACCGACCTTACTCCCGGCCGAAATTACAGTTTCTATGTAAAGGCATACAATAACATAGGTACATCACCCCCAAGCGAAACGGCTGAGCAGACAGTTTTTTTTTCGGAATCTCCGACTATGCCCGACGATGTCAGGGTAACAGGTTATGGTGCCACGCAAATTCAGCTCGTATGGGATAGCTCACAGGACAATGTCGCGGTTCAGGATTATGATGTATTCCGGAATCAGCAATTAATTGATACCGTTACAGGCACAACTTACAATTTTACCGATTGTCTGCCGCAAACAAGATATGAATTTCAGGTAAGGGCCAGAGACGTTGATAGCGGCCTGTCCGATTTGACTGAACCTATTTGTGCGGTTACCCGCCAGACCGACGGTTCGCCGACAGAACTTGCAGGACACTGGAAATTTGACGAAAGCAGCGGTTTGATGGCCGATGATTCGTCAATCTATGGCCGTGATGGTTTAATCAGCAACGCTGTATGGGCAACCGGCTATTATGATGGCGCATTAAATTTTAATGGTTCGACATCCAAAGTTGATATTGGAACTTTTGATGTTACAGGCAATCAGCTTACAATTGCCGCCTGGGTAAAAGCGAACGCTTTCAATTTCGCAGGTGATAATCGTATCGTATCAAAAGCCGCAGGCACTGCGGAAGCGGATCATTACTGGATGCTCAGCACAAGACGAATGGGTTCGGAATATTTTCTTCGGTTCCGTTTAAAAACAGACGGAATAACACATACATTGCAGGGTGCTTCGCAGACGATTTCAATCGGCCAGTGGACTCATCTTTGCGCAACTTACGACGGCAGCACAATGAGACTTTACAAAAATGGTGTACTCGACAGCGAAACGCTCTCCAAATATGGTGATATCGACAGCGACACTCTGGTCAAAGCTGCCATTGGCGCCAATCCTGATGATGGAATTGTATGGAATGGCGATATTGATGATGTTCGAATTTACAGCGCAGCATTGTCGCCTGTTCAAATTCAGGAAGTAATGAATGGCGATGAACCGTTGCCTGCATTAAATACAACCGATGAATCTTGCAGCAGACTTGTTGATTTTAATTGCGATTGCACTGTTGATATGATAGATTTCGGATTTATTGCTCGTTATTGGTCACACGATACATTCCCTGGACTTGGCGATATTGACGAAAACGACATAGTGGATTTTCAGGATTTGGCCGAGCTTATGTCTGAATGGCTGATTGAAGATTAAATTCCATAATACAAGGATCGTATGAATTCAAGACAAAGACTTCTTGCAGCAATCGAAGGTAAAAAACCAGACCGTCTGCCGGTAACAACGCATCACGTTATGCAGTATTTTCTCAAAAAATATCTCAATGGCGCAGACAATATGGAATTTTTCAGGCAGTTCGGCCTCGACCCTATTCACTGGATAGATATCCATAAGGAAAGAAATTGCAATTCATGGCGAATTGATAGCGAAAATATTCCAAACCCTGATTATCTCACTATTCGTTACAATATTACAACACCAAAAGGTTCTTTAACGACAGTGCTTCAGCACAATGAATATACCTGCTGGGTTACAGAACATTTAATAAAAGAAAAAAAAGATATTGACCTTATTGGCGAATTTGCCGTTGCGCCGGTATGTGATATCGAAAAAATCAATGCCGCCGCCGAAACATTTCCAAATGCCCTGATACGCGGTGCGATTCCGGGTTTCGATCTTTTCGGTCAGCCCGGCTGCTGGCAGGATGCCGCCTGTCTTGTGGGCATTGAGAAACTGATTATGATTACTTTCGATGATCCCGCATGGGTCAAAACGCTTTTGGAAATTTTGTTTAAATGCAAACAAACTTTCATCAGATCGCTTAAAGGTGCAAAATATGATATTCTCGAATTAGGCGGCGGAGATGCATCATCCACCGTAATTTCACCAGCTATATTTGATGAATTTGTCGCTCCCTATGATAGTCGTTTGATTGAAGAAGCTCACAAAGTCGGTCAAAAGATCGTTTACCACACCTGCGGCGGTATGATGCCGATTTTAAAAAACATCAAATCGCTCGGCATTGATGCAATGGAAACTTTTACGCCTGTCGGAATGGGAGCGGATGTCGATTTGAAAAAGGCTCGTGAAATTTTAGGCCCCGAAATGTGTATGATTGGCGGTTTTGATCAGCTCCACTTTTTCACAGATTGCACGCCTGCCCAGACGCGTGCAGAAGTACGCCGATGTTTTGAAGCCGCCGGCAAAGAAGGTGCATTCATCATCTCTCCTTCCGACCATTTCTTTGATGCGGAACTCAAATTAATACATGCCTTTTCAGATGAGGCGAAAAATTGCTTATACTTGTGATTTGCTCAAAAGACATGGCTTTTTTGGGAAAAATTTATAATATAGGCTTTATGAATAAAGTTCATTTAAGCAGAAAATAGCGATTCCCTGATTCTTCAGCAATGGAAGTTGATCAATATATTCATGTTCTGCATGATTCTTTTTGGATTAATTACAGGGTTTCCACAATATTTTTCTTCGCACTGAGAATAAGATTCTCAAATCTAAAATTAAAAAACGAAGAAAGTTTACAGACTATGGCTTGATATTACAATCTCTAAAGCAGTGTTGCTAATATTTTAAGAAGAAAACGAACTTCCTCCGTCACCTGAAAGAAAAGGATTGAGCTGGCGAGAATTTTTATCGCGGCATGCAGTGTTTTTTATGTGCGGATATGTTTCAAAAATTGGATGGCTGCTTTATTTTTTACAGCCTTGACAAGCAAAAATGGCCGGAGCTATGATTTTTTGTACCTTACGCGACAGCCAAAACACAATGATGGAACTTGCCAAAAGCCATGAGGTTGAAAATTGTATCCGCCCTAAATAAGGGCAATTAAAGGCGATTGGCAAGTCTAAAATAGTAAAGAATCTGCAAGCTCTTGAATTACGAGAGCTTGTGGACGTAATTTTGACAGACCAGAAAAAAAACGGAGAGGGCGGGATTCGAACCCGCGGTACAGTGTTACCCGTACACACGCTTTCCAAGCGTGCTCTTTCGGCCACTCAGACACCTCTCCAGATATTGTGGAAACAAACAATTTTACCAAAAATTTTAAAAAACTCAAGACATCATTGTACAATAATTTTCAGTAAATATGCCCCCGCAAACCCGATGTAATTGCCGATTGCGTAACCAAGCAGCCCGACCGCCGCGCCCGGAAGCGCAAGTTCATTCCAGTTCTTGGTATTAGTATAAGCTATCACCGTCGAAGGCCCGGCTTTTGCCGCAAGTTCCGCAACCGCAAGAACGCGCAAGTTTATCCTGAATATCTTTCCGAGCAAAAGTGCCAGTGAAATCTGAATTATCATTACAATAGAAACGAAAACGAAAAGAACCGGCGCAAGCCTGAGGGCTTTTTCTATGTGCATAAGAGCGCCAACAGCCGCGAAAAAAAAATAAAAAGCAAAATTGCCAAGTTCGTGAGAGCCTTTCAGGTTTTGGATGAATTTGAACCTGCCTGCGATCAAAGCGATGGTTGTGAGTATCAGAATCGTCGGAATGGAATGCACCCAATCAAAATCAAAGAGAGTTTTTACATACTTGCTTAGAAACATTATAGATAATGCGTAAAATGATAACGCGGCAATATCTTTTATAATCAGCGGAACCAGAGATTTGTTAATCATATTGTTCGCTGAATCAGCCGGAGAAAGTAATTTTGGTGCAGGATAGAATTTTTCGAGAAACTTCGGAACTATCATCCAAAACATAAAAATCGGCACAAGCGTCAGATTGTCAACTGCGTTTGCCGCGGCGAACAAATCATTGTTATTGATTTTTAAGCCATCCCATAACGCAAAAAAATTCAAACTGCCTCCGATGTAAGTGCCTATGTATGGACCTGCGATTTTCCATCCCTGCCCGGCCAAAGCAGTGTCGAATTGTTTAATGAGCAGCATTGCTCCGACAAGGCATCCGGCGACAGAACAGAAACTTGCGATTGCAAATGCAATTAACATCGGCATTCCAGCTTTTTTCAGGTCTGCTAATCGAACGGTAAATAAAATCAAACAAACAGCAAATGAAACAGCGTAATTTGAAAGTTTTTCATAGAACGCGCTTTCGGTCGTTATGGTTCCTGTATTCGAAAGTATTGCGCTTAAACCAAGGATTATGAGAACGGGTGAAATTTTTGACGCGATTTTGAACCGCGACGATAGCCAGAGCGAAAATGCAATGATTCCGAGAAAGACGATTATCAGATGAAACGGTTGCTGAATCATTTAAAAATCTCCACTAACGCCGAGGCCGGGTGAATCATCTAAAATAAGCTTGCCATTTTCAACTTTAACGCCTTGGAATGGATCATTATTAATCAAAAGATTGCCATCAAGGTCTGCCCATTCAATGCAGGGCGACAGATGTGCCGCCGCCGTAATCGCAAGCGAGCTTTCAATCATACAGCCCAGCATTACCTTCATTCCCAGACCGTGCGCAACTTCAATCATTTTGATTGCTTCGACCAAACCGCCCGATTTCATCAGCTTGATATTAATGCCCTCGAACGCGCAAGACAATTTAGCGATATCACTGACATTCTTTACAGATTCATCAGCAACGATAGGGATATTGATTCGCTCACGAAGCCAGGCGGTTTCTTGGAGCATATCGGCGGGCATAGGCTGTTCGATAAATTCGATATTCTGCTCCTGCATCCAGAGAATTTTTTCAAGTGCTTCTTCTTTTGATGTCCATGCTTCATTAACGTCGATTCGTAAAGGCTTCTCGGTTATGCTTCGCACAGCCTTGATAATTTCTTTTTCGTTATCTTTGCCGACTTTGATTTTTAAAATTGGAAAATCCTTAGTCTGTTCGATTTTCTTTTTTAATATATCGGGAGTATCAATACCGATTGAAAATGAAGTTATCGGTGCAAGGAGGGGGTTAAGTCCCCAAAGCTTATATAAAGGAACATCAAGCGATTTACCGACCCAATCCATAACCGCCATATCAATCGCTGCTTTCGCGCAGTTTTGATCTTGAATTTCCTCGTCGAGCGTTTTTTTAATTGCAGTGAATTGAAACAAGTCTGCATTTTCTATTATCTTTTCAGCCTTCCGTATTCTTTCGATTGTAAGCTGCGGGTTTTCACCATAACGGACATTCGGCGCAGCTTCGCCAAAACCAGCTATTCCATTTCTTTGGATTTTTATGAAGACATTTTCTTTATAATCGCTGGAATTTCTCGCAATCCTCCAGGTGTTCCTCAGTTGCAGTTTTTTGATTTTTATATCAATCAATGCGATTTCCTGATTTTAAAAAAATCTTCTGACAATCTTTAATTTTTTATGATTCGCTTTGTTGTAGTTTGCTAGGTTCGGGTCAAAGCTGTTTATATGAACGCCACCGCTTTGATGAATGTATTCTTTACCGCCAAGGCTGATTGCAACGTGCGAAATTCTGTCAGTGCCGAAAAATAATAAATCGCCCGGCAGAACATTCGAAAAATCCTTTTTGAAATCGACCTTTTTGCCTTCAACTGCCTGCTTGCGTGAATCTCTGCCGATATTTATCCCGTTGGCTCTGAAAACAGTAGATGTAAAACCTGAACAGTCATTGGCGGTGCTCGATTTGCCGCCCCATAAATATGGAACGCCCATCATCAATTTCGCTGTATTGATTATTGATTTTGAGAGTTGTTCCTTTTGCAAATCTATTTTCCCCGCATCGACGCAATCTTCAGTTTTCAAATATCCGACTCGGCCATCCGGAGTGCCGACTTTTATCCACCCGCCGATTACAGTTTCAACTTTGTTTAAAAGTACATTCATCATTATGCATGTAACAGGAGTACTCAACACATCTGCATTTGAATAAACCGTAGCGAAAACTTTCACAATCCGAACCTTTTTGGATTCTTTCCACTGTTTTAATTTCGCTTCATCCATGGCACAGAAAGATGAATCCGTCATCCAGCCGGTATAACCATATTCAGTTTGCACCTCGCACCAGTTGTCCTGTTTTTTGAGCAGTTTGATGGTATAGCCCATAATCTCCTGGTCAACAAGTTGGGCTTTATGCGAAGGGGTTTCACGTAAATTTGCAACCGACACGCAGATAATTCCATAATTGGCGTCACGATTTTCCGAAGCCCGGCAGTTGGATATAAAAAATATACCCAGAGCGGTAACAACGCAAACAATCCATTTGTGCATAATCAATCCTTATAAAATATAATCAAAAGTATATCATTCATCTTCTGGATTGCAAGCGGCCTGCAAAAATGATAAAATGCTGCCGTTGGATGACTATTTAATGAATAAAGATAAATCTAAGGAGTTAGACCATTGGCGAATCTGTACATTGACCCCGGGTACAAATCAATTCTTCCATTGCGTGAAACTGAAAAGGCAATCAAGGAAATTAAGGATTATTTTGAGCACGCGCTCGCATGGAACCTCAAGCTTCAGCGAGTCTCTGCGCCGCTTTTCGTCCGCAAAGGCTCAGGCATAAACGACGATCTTAACGGTATCGAACGAAAGGTAACGTTCCAGATAAGAGATGACGGCAACAGCGATGCCGAAGTAGTTTTTTCGCTGGCAAAGTGGAAACGAATGGTGCTTGCCGATTACGGTTTCAAGCCGAACGAGGGTCTTTATACTGATATGAACGCTATCAGGCCGGACGAAGAATCACTGGATAATTTACATTCGGTTTACGTTGACCAGTGGGATTGGGAAAGGGTGATCGCCCCGGAACAAAGGAATCTTGAATTTCTTAAAACTATTGTGCGTACTATTTATAATGTTTTGCGCGAAACCGAAAATCACGTACGCAGTTTTTATTCAGATATTAAACCGATCCTGCCCGAGAAGATTCACTTTGTACATTCTGAAGAACTGCTGGAAATGTATCCAGACCTTACCCCAAAGCAGCGCGAAGACAAAGTCGCAAAGGAGTACGGTGCGGTTTTTGTTATTGGTATCGGCGGACACTTAAATGACGGTACGATTCACGATGGCAGGGCGCCGGATTATGATGACTGGGTTACTCCCACGACCGACGGCAAAAAAGGTCTCAACGGCGATATTTTGCTGTGGTATCCCGTCTTGAACAGGGCGTTTGAAATTAGTTCGATGGGTATTCGCGTCGATAGAGACGCTATGCTTAAACAACTTGAACTGAGAAACGAATTGGCAAGGAAAGATTTCGATTGGCACAAAAGGCTTCTTGACGGCAAACTTCCCCTTTCAATTGGCGGCGGTATCGGACAATCCCGATTGTGTATGTTCCTGCTGAGAAAATTGCATGTCGGCGAAGTGCATTCCAGTGTTTGGCCAAAGGATATTTTTGATAAATGCAATCAGGCTGGCATTAGATTATTATAATTGGTTAGCCTGCCATCACCATGGCAGGGTTAGTTGTAGGGTAGCTTTAGCCCAGCGGAAATTAATTGCAGTGTTAATCCATGTAAATCTGCGTCTTATATGCGCATAAAAAAAGCTGCGAAAGGCGGCCTTAAACTCTATTAAGGCCGCCAAACTCTCTGCAGCATAGGAGGAGGCGAAGAAAAATTATGTTTTTGTTGTATTTAGTTTTTCTACTATAAAATACGCAGGGGTATTAAAGGTTGTTCTTAAGATTTTGAAAAATTTTTAGGAACTAATTCTTGCCTGAAAACCTCAACAGGCCAAAAAACCGCATCGCCATCTTTTGTGTTCCACATATCTGGCTTACCATCTTTGCTGATTTCCATTTTTCCACCATCATCGTCGAAATCCAAACCAACGCTGTATAATGCAAAATTGTCGTTATTTCTTTTCTTGTACACAATTGGTTTGTCACTGAAAGGGTCTATGGGAACTGAAGTCAAGAAACCAGATGTTATTAATTCCTGCAGAGATTCAGGTAAATAACCTTTTTGTTTTTTGAAAACATGGACTGCGACAATTGTTAATGTGCTTTCACTGCTGATCCTGTTTCGCCATGAAAGCGAGATTATTTTCTCCATAGCAGGCGAGAGAAGTCTTAATAATATATTTTTGTCTATGACTTTATAAGCTTCTGAATTCAGATCGCAAGCTTTGAAAGTATGCGGAGTTGCTATGGTGATATCTTTCCAAAAATCAAAATATTCGTCGACCGATTTTCTGGTTTTCTGACTGTTCTGAAATGAGAACATCAGGTTTACATAGCGGAATAAAGAATCTAATTTTTTCGGCTGTCGCGAATTATCATTACAATTGCCTCCCTCGCCGAACATTAAAACGGACAAACGTTTAGGATATATATGCTCTATGCCAAACCTGCTTTTTACAAAAGAACGCTGTATCTCATCGTAAATAAATAATTTTTCGAATTCGAATGACTCGACTATTGAAAAATCTTCAGCATTTATAATTTTTGTGAATTTATCTTTGAATGGAATAAGAAATTCATTCGGGATATCATTTTTTTCTAATATGGTACGGATTGTATCAGTTGACTTGTTTTGCATAGAAATGCCGACTAAATTCTCTATCAGAGTCCGTGTGCCTTTTTGATGTTGTCCAAACTTATAAATCGTCAGGGTATCTGCGAGGGCTTTTTGGAATTGCTCGTCTTGCGCTGATAAATACGCCCGCCAACATATGCCGTACGCGGCCCTGCGGTACCCGCTCAAATGAGGCAAAATGACACTTAGCATTGCGTTATCATTTGAATCGGGGGTTTTGATTTTTTGCCAACATAGAGGCTTTTCAGTACCTTGTGCGATTAGATTTAAAGTTGCATCATTTTGGTTGATCCATTTTTTTATATGATTTATATCGATTTGATTGACTTCATAAAAAGACTTGCTTAAATAGTCTGAATCACATTTATACTCCTGCTGGTCAAATGTTTTAGCGGCCAGTTCATACAATGGAGCAGCGTTTTGTGATTCATCGGCAGTTGGTCTGCCAAGATTGTTTGCTACTTCGATATAATTGGTTGTTATAGTTGGTTTGCCGCTCACAAACCAAATAAAATAAACAATAAATAAAACGATTACTATACCAACAAATTGAAATGCTCGTATAAAAAGTTTCTGCCACAAAGGCCTGCATCTTTTTTTAGCTCTTCTCGCCAAAACAGCTATTAGCTCCGCGTCTCCGAAATTTTCAATTAACTCTTTCGCAGCTTTTTCTTTTTCCTCGTTGGTTTTACATTCGTGCAGCGCATCTTCAAAATGCGCGATAAATTCCGCCTGCACATCTTCGCGGACTTTTTTTTGCCATCGCATTTTCTTTATTACAAGCTTAATATATTCCTCAACGCAGGCCGGCAGATTTTCGAACGCCTTTTTACTTTCCTTGTCTTTCATGAGAAAGCTCCTTGATGTTTTATGCAGTGACTATTGAATTGCCGAACACAAGTTTCAATGCTTTAAATAAATCCGCAAGCTGTACTTTGTCGGTTTCAAGACGCTCTTTGCCTTTGCTTGTTATGGAATAATATTTGCGTTTTCTGCTGGAACCACTTGTCTCCCATTCACTGGTAACTAACTTCTGTGCTTCGAGATTATAGAGCAGGGGATAAAGCGTGCCCTGACCGAGCGTCAGAACATTTTGGCTCTTTGCTTCGATTGCCTCGCTCAATTCATAACCATACATTTTGCCTCGGGATAATGTCTCAAGCACTACTACCGGCGCAATTCCTTTTAATAACTCTCGTTCAAATTTCATTTTTGACTCCTATATTGTTTAACATATTATGTATTACATAGTATGCAATGTCAAGCCTTAAAATGATAAAAATTTTATTTTTTGCATTAAATAAGCTATAATGTTCCAAAAATGGCAGAAAAAATTAATATAATTGATTGCGGCATAAAGGATTACAGCAGCGTTCTTGCTATGCAGGAAAAGGCAGTAGCATCTTTACATGCCGGCAGTAACGAAGAAAAAATCTTTATAGTAGAGCATCCGCCGGTAATTACTCTCGGTGCACGCTCATCCTCAAATAGACTTTTAAAAGACGATGAGGCTATAAAAAAAACAGGTGTTGAAATAGTTCAAATCCGCCGCGGCGGAGGAACCACCGCCCATAATCCCGGCCAGCTTGTCATATATCCCATTATAAACTTAAAAAAGCATAATCTCGGCGTAGGCGAGTACGTTCATTTGCTCGAAAAAATTGGAATTGAACTTCTGGCCGAACTTGGCGTCAAAAGCGAAACCAAAAAAGGCTTCCCCGGCCTTTGGGTAAACAGTGTAAATCCGTGTCTAAAGATTGCTTCCATCGGAGTTCAAATAAAAAAATGGATTACCTTCCACGGCATTGCTATAAATATAAATAACGATTTAAACATCTTCGATTTAATCGTGCCCTGTGGCCTTGATAATGTTATAATGACATCCGCAGAAAAAGAATTGCGCAAAAATATAGACATTGAAAATTCGAAAAAAATAATTACAAAAATCCTTTTGAAAAATTTATGAATCGAACAATAAAAATTATAGCATTTTGTTTTGCTGCGGTAATATTATTCATAGTGTCTGCAAAAATTTTATACGGATATTATTTAGAATACCAAAAGGAAAAAGTATTATTAGCCCGTGCGGTCTTTTCAGATGCGCCTATTGAAAAAAAGAAGAATGTAATAAAAGCAACAGAACAAACATTGAAAATTCATTTTCCTGAAAGTACAGAATTATTGTTCGCAGACCCAATAAAAGGTGATCCTAATGATTTCTGTGGTGTTTTTGCCGAAAAACTGTGCATGAGCATCGAAGACCTCAGAATGTTTGAAGATCAAATTTACGCGCGCAATGGAAATCAATTTTCCCTAAAAGACCCAAACCAAATTAGCAATTGGTATCTTAAACATTCGTTCCCTAAGAGAATTTGGAAATCAGAAAAGGATTCAAAGTTGTTTGAAATAATCTATGGTGTTCCTCTTTGTTGGATCAAAACTTGTTATGAGAAAGAAAAAGGTATTGTTTATTTATATTATGCGGCGTTTTAATGACTGAACAAAATATAAAAAGACGACTTCCGGAATGGCTCAAACGGCCCTTGCCGGCAGGCAATTGTTTCAGCAATACGAGCGATACTATAAATCAGCTTGGCATAGAAACAATCTGCACAAATGCAAATTGTCCCAATCAGGGCGAATGCTGGTCGAAGGGTACAGCGACAGTTCTAATCCTCGGAAATATCTGCACACGCAATTGCAAATTCTGTTCTGTTACAAAAGGCAAGCCGTTACCGCCTGACCCAACAGAACCGCAAAGGATTGCACAGCTCACTAAAGAGCTGAAAATCAAATACCTCGTCATAACCAGCGTAACAAGGGACGATTTGCCGGATGGCGGAGCGGCGCAGTTTCGAGATGTAATTAACACGGTTCGCCAATCGAATAAAGAAATAAAATTCGAGCTTCTTGTCCCGGATTTCAAAAATTGCCGGGACAAAGCACTCGATGTACTTTCCGAAGCTTTGCCTTTCGTATTAGGGCATAATGTTGAAACTGTACCAAGGCTTTATGCTAAAGCAAGAAGTGGGGCCGATTATCAAACATCGTTAAAACTTCTGGACAAAGTAAAAAAACTTTGGCCGGATTGTCCGACTAAATCATCAATTATGCTCGGCCTTGGTGAAAGCGACGAAGAAGTCCAGCGCGTTTTGGAGGATTTGCGCAATGTAAATTGCGATAGATTAGCGTTAGGCCAATATTTAAAGCCCTCGAAACATTCTCTTGAGGTTGTCGAATACGTTCACCCCGACAAATTCGCATTCTGGGGCAACTTAGCGAAGCAGATGGGGTTTAGCTGGGTAATGTCTTCGCCGTTTACACGCAGCAGTTATAACGCCCATGTAGAATAAGATTAGCGTCTTTTTTTGTCTTTTACTTTTCACGTTTTTACAATATAATTGCGTGAAATGAAAAAAAACGCTGAACAAGTCGAAACCAAAAATGACGAGCAGGAATTGCTCAAAAGATATATCTCCGGCGATAAGGAAGCGTTTCAGGAATTAGTAAGAAGGTACAAAGACCCGCTTTACGCGTTTTTGAGACGTTTTTTGAATCAGCAGCAGCTTGTCGAAGAAACATTCCAAGAGACTTTTCTGCAGCTTTATCGCAGCAGAAACACCTTTGAAAAAGATAGACCGCTGCGCCCATGGCTTTTCACAATAGCCGCCAATAAGGCACGAGATGCCCTTCGCAAACAGCAAAGACATGAAACCATTTCGATCGGTACTATGGGTGATTCGGCGGATTTAAGTATAAACGACGTCGTTAATTCCTTAACCTCTTATGATGTAACGCCTTATGATGAAGCCGAAAAAACTGAACAGGCTGAAAAAGTACGAGATATTATAGCTCAAATGCCCGAAAATCTTCGTGAAATTCTAATTTTGGCCTATTTTGAACAATTTTCTTACAAACAAATGGCGGAGATACTAAGTATACCTATTGGAACGGTTAAGAGCCGATTACATACAGCGATAGTGTTTTTTACTAAAAAATGGAAATCTTCTACAGCGGATGAAAATTATTAATGAGAACGCTTAGTAAGCATCAGCAGGACATTTTGCTTGATTTTTATTTCGACTGTGCCGGTCAGGAGGAAGCTGACACAGCCAGGCAATTATTGGATTCACATAAAGGCGCACGGGAATTTTACGACAAGCTTAATCATTCCCTAACGGCTTTGGAGAATCTTGACCATCAGGAACACGCATCGTGTCCGGATCATCTTGTAGAAAAAACTCTCGAAAAACTCTATTCACATCAATCAATCACCGAATCAATAAAAACTGACAGGCTGAATCAACTGCTTGCAGATGAGAACCATAAAATTGTAACAAAACGGCAGAGCTTCTGGCGAAGTTTCGCTGAAGCCGTTTCTGTCGCCGCAGCAATTGTGATTCTTTCCGGCGTGTTCGTGCCGGTTACAAGGCAAATGCGTGCTCAGGCTTGGCAAACAGCCTGCCAGGCAAACCTCAACAAGATATCGCAAGGCATCGCTCAGTACGCCGGCGACAATCAGGGAACGCTTCCTTCCGTTGAAACAAAGGCGGGCAATCCATGGTGGAAAGTCGGCTCAACTCAGCCGCAAAATCAATCCAATACAAGGCACGTCTGGGTAATGGTTAAACGCAATTATGTCAATCCCAAAATGTTCGCGTGCCCCGGCAATTGCAATAGCAGAAGTTTGCCCGCTCTTGAACAAGAAAAGATTCAATCTATGCCCGACTTCCCCGACAGGCGTTATATCACTTACAGTTTCCAGCTTATCTGCGATACCAACAAGGCAGTGCTTCCAAGCTCGCGCACACCGTTGATGTCGGATGTCAATCCAATCTTCGAAAAATGTGTGAAATTAACAGAAGACTATTCGAAAGCTGAATTCAATCCGGTAAAACTCAGTGAAAAACTCCTCAAGGTCAACAGCAGCAGTCATCGCGGAAAGGGTCAAAACATAATGTTCAGCGATGGCGGTGTTAAATTTACTTCTCAGCGTGTTCTCGACCAGAATGATGATATTTTCACTCTCAACGGCCGTGATACGTATCATGGCACAGAAACCCCAAGCTGCGATAAAGACGTTTTCCTCGTCCCGTAAAGTTTCATATTGCCCGATGAGGACACGTAAATCGTTACCGCGCCATCTTCGCACGTAAAAAAGCTTTCCTTAAAATCCCTGATTTCGGGAATTGTTCTTTCTAATTGTACATTGGAACAGCTTGTGATGAGATATTCCGGTTTGAAATAATTTACAAATGCCGGGTTTGTTGTTCTTGCCGAGCCGTGATGAGGAGTAACCATAACATCGATATCCATTTGCGAGTATAATTCCATAAGCTTCTTTTGAACATCAGCGGTAATATCAGAAGTCAGCAAAATTTTCCTGTCCGCGTATTCCAAAAGCAGCACAAGTGATGATTCATTATCCGAATAGTCGATCATCGTATCTATAGGCCAAAGCCTTTCAATTGCAACATTGCCGTATTCGATTTTTTCTGGTGCAGTTCTAAGATTAAAAAGTTTTTTCAATTCTCGCGCGGTCGCCGAATCGCTTTGAATTAACTGCGGCGTGGTATAAAAATTCCTGCATTTATCAATACTTGAAATCTCCGGCAAGCCGTTGAAATGGTCAATATCGTCATGGCTGATAAACACTGAATCAATTTTGCCTATAGCTTTAAAATCCAAAAATGAATTTATAATTTTTGTGCCGATATTGCTTCGTGACATCGAGCCTACATCGATAATTATACTCTTGCCGTTAGGCAAAGACATAGCACAAGCCTGACCGTGACCGACTGATAAAACCGTAAATTCTAAATTTCTGAACCTTTCAACTCGATTGAGAAAAATAACTGGCACAAATAAGAACGTTACAATACATGGATATATGAATCTTTTTTCATAACCTTTGAACGGAAAAAACTTCCACATAAAAAGCGAAATATAAATTACTAATATGATAACTATCCATGGCTTGCCGATAATAATGTAAGACAGAGGCACTTTTGCAAAAATTGAAACCAGATAAGACAATGCTGATGCACACAAATTGATTATAGCTCCCAATCCCATCGCCAAAGTCGGTAAAAATGGATTTAAGATTATCTTAAAAGTGCCGAGAACAATTATCAAAGTTGCTGGAACCATTGCAGGAATCGTCCATATTGCCGTAAGAAGCTGAACCTGATAAAAATGCCACGCTGTTATAGAGGCGGTAAAAAGCCATGCTGTTGCTCCGGTTGAAAATACCGCAAGTATTGATTTCAATAATTTTATGAAAAAAGATTTATTTGAATCGTCAAAAAATGAGATTAGATAATTATAAAATATGGGATAAAATAAAACTATCCCGATAGTAGCGCCGAATGACAATTGAAATCCGGGACTTAAAAAATCCATTGGATTCATAAGCAAAATCAGAATCGCCGCAAATGCGATGCTGTTCAAAAGAAAAGACCGTTTGAAAAAAAGCCGGGACAAACAGAAAATTATAAACATTATGCCTGCCCTCATTGTCGAAGCCTGTGGCGGAACAACAAGCAGAAATGTTATTGTCGCAGTCAAAGATGCTATTGCTCGCCCTATATGCAGCAAACCCGCTTTTTTTGAAATCCACCATGCGACACCGGCAAATATTCCGACATTCAATCCCGACAGGCATATCAGATGTACAAGTCCTGTCTTTATAAAATCATTATAAAGCTCTCTATTGATTCGTGTATTGCTTCCTAAAATCATTGCTTCGATAAGATCTTTTTGACTGCTTTCTTCCATTCCTTCGGTCAGCCATGCGGTAGCATAGTTATTTAGTTTTGATTTGATTCTGAAAAATGATTCGGTATTCTCAGATTCGATTACTTTCACTGCATTGACAGATTTAACAGAGGCACAAAGGAAAACGCCATTTCTGCTCATATAAGTTTTCGTATCGAATTGCCCGGGATTGTCAGTTTCGGAAAATTTATCGAGAAAGCAAAATATCTCAAATTTATCGCCTCTTTTTAGCTTGTCCGTATTTTCAGAAATATAAAATTTTATCACGCCTTTAGCGGTTTCCCAGCCTCTTTCTGTTTTTATTGAATTTAATTTCACATAAAAACTTGTATATGCCGAACCATGATAAAATTGTGCGAAATGCCAGTCATTGTTTTCAAAAACTCTCGGCTCAGAAATGATTTGAGCCTTGATACGAGCGAAAGTTGGATTGACTGCGACCGCCCGAATATCGTTGCCAACAGGGTGATTGAAGTTTATGAGCCTGATTGAACCAAGACAGCAAAAACATAAAAACACAGAAATTAATGTTACGATGTCATTTCGAGCGTAGTCCCGTAAAAACGGGACGTAGTCGAGAAATCTAATAATACGGATCCTCAAAAATATTCGTGCGATGCTCCGCGGGTAAAGCGAAGCTGGTAGAAAACCTTGTAACGCGCGAGTAATAATACCAATTGGTATAAAAAGGAAATTCAATATTACCAAACTTCCTAAAACCGCCAACGTTGCCCAAAATGGCAAATCAAAATAATATTGCACTGCTAATCCGCAAAGCAAACCAATTGCAGGCAAAACAGCAGGGCATCTGAAGAAAAGTTCCTTAATCGGGGATTGAGACTCGAGCGCATGTTGAAATTCCTCTATTTTTTGCCGAACCTCGTCCATGAAATTTAACTATGATTTTTGATTTTCGTTAATAAAGAATCTTCACAAGAACGATAAAACTAATTCTATTGTAAGTTTGCGATGGATTGTTTAACTAATTATAAATAATTAGAATTATCAGTCAACATTATCTTCATAAACCATAAAGCCTCATTACATTGCGTCTTATATTGGTCAGGCAAGTTCCCAGTGTCCGCATCTTTAACTAGTTTTTCTCTTAATTGAATTTCCTCATCAAGCTTAGTTTTTTGTTTATTGAGAGAATCCTCAAACTGTTTTAATAACTCCAACACTTCTTTACATTTTTCTTGTCTTGCCATTGCTCACCGTTTTTTTTATTTTTTTTGATTTGCCGCAAGGTAATCTTTTATAAGAAAATCAAGCCTCTTATCCAAAGCATTTTCTACTGTGTACACAAACTTATCTTCAATGCAGAAATTTGTATAGATGTCTTCCCAAGTAATAGCCTCGAAACGCTTTGTTGGTTCTCTTGACAATGAAATATGTTGCAGTATAAATAATTGAATTTTGTATGTACACCATTTTTGACCATTTAGAATTAATGGCCAGATATCATCGATTCTAACATATAGAACTGCAGTCTCTTCACTCAAAGACAACTTTGACATTTCTTTTATAGGCATATCATCTGTGATTGAAAAAACTTTAATTCCATAAGCGCCAAATGCCAATTTAATATTTTTCTCCACCCCTTCATATTTTAATCCGTATATTGCCTTATCGTTATGATCCATTACCAATTTTAATTCGAAATTCTTTATACTAGTAAGTACCTCTCTATTACCGGAAAGTATAAAACCAGCTTGTGCTTTTTGGGCAACAAAACCAATGCAAATTCCCAATGCAATTATCAAGCCGCCATAGCTTTTTGTTCTCATTGTTCACCTCATTAATTTATTTTTGAATTCGTTCCATACCGCCCATATATGGCCTAAGCATCTGCGGAATGGTAACAGAACCGTCTTTGTTCTGATTAAGTTCAAGAACAGGAATCAAAACTCTCGGTGATGCAATAACTGTGTTGTTCAACGTATGGCAAAATAAATTTTTCTTCGTCTGATTGTCTTTATAACGCAGATTCAATCTTCTCGACTGGAAATCGAAAAACTTGCTTGCGCTGTGTGTCTCGCCGTAGCTTTTCCTCGATGGCATCCACGCTTCGATATCGTATTTTTTTGCCTGACCTCTGCCGAGGTCGCCTGTGCAGACTTTTACAACGCGGTAGGGGATTCCCAATGTCTGCAAAACTCCTTCAGAATTCGCTCTGATTTCCTCGTGATATTTTGTGCTCTCTGCCGGGTCATTTTCACAAATCACAACCTGCTCGACTTTATCGAACTGATGAATTCTATATAGCCCGTAAGTATCTTTGCCCGCCGCGCCAGCTTCTCTGCGATAACAGGTGCTAAGTCCGACAAATTTCTGAGGCAGTTTTTCCTGGGGCAGAATTTCGCCCATATAATAAGCCGTCAACGGTACTTCAGCAGTACCTGCAAGATTCAGTTCATCTCGTTCCATTCGATATGTCTGTTCTTCCGAGCCGGGATAATAACCCGTTCCCGCCATTGCCTCATTTTTCATCAGCATCGGAACCGCAAAAGGCATATAACCTTTGCCGACCATATAATCTATCGAATACCGAAGTATCGCCCAATGCAGCATTGCGCCTGCGCCTTTGAGAAAATAATTTCTCGTGCCCGCCAGCCGCACAGCTCTTTCGACATCGATTATATCAAGCGCCATGCCAAGCTGAATATGATCTTTCGGCTCGAAATCGAATTGACGAATCTCTCCCCATTTCGCGATTTCGACATTTTCCGTATCGTCTTTGCCGAACGGCACATCATCATCCGCCGGCTGCGGAACCTGCAGCATCAATTCATCGAATTCAGGCTGGCTTCTCTTTATCTCTTCTCCAAGCGCAGCCTCTTCATTTTTGAATTCTGAAAGTTTATTGAGTAAAGCTTGTTTTTCATCGCCCGCAAGTTTTGGAATAGATTTGCCAAGCGTATTTTTTTCAGTTGTTATTTCCTGCAGCCGCGTCTTTGCTTTTCGCAGGTCGTTATCCAGTTGCAGAAGCCTGTCGACATCGACATAAAAATTCTTTGCCTTGCATGCCGTTTTATAAGCCATTGGATTTTCACGGATGAGTTTTATATCTATCATAAAAATCCTTATTAATTTATGAACAATTGTGTTAATTCGTGGTTAATTTTCGTATCGCTTAATAATAACGACATTATTCTGGCCGCCAAAACCAAAAGATTCTTTCATCGCTATATTTATATCGGCTTTTCGCGGCTTATTCGGCACATAATCAAGATCGAGTTCCGGGTCGGGGTCATTATAATTAATCGTTGGAGGCAAAACGTTATCCCGAATCGCCAATACGCAGCTAATCAACTCCGCTGCACCCGCTGCACCGATCAAATGTCCCATCATGCTCTTGATACTGCTGACTGGCGTATTTTTCGCTTCTTCCTTGAAAACCGTTTTTATCGCCAGTGTTTCAATTGAATCATTTTCCGATGTGCTGGTTCCGTGCGTACTGATATAATCGATATCTTTGTATGAAACATTAGCGTCTTTAAGTGCCGCTTCAATCGCAGTAACCGCTCCGCGTGCCTCTTCGTGCATATCTGTTACTCGAAAAGCGTCGCTGCTGCTGCCATAGCCGATTACTTCAGCCAGAATTTCAACCCCGCGTTTCTTCGCCGATTCGAGCGTTTCAAGAATAACTATCGCCGCGCCTTCACCAATAACAAATCCATCTCTGCTCGCGGTAAAAGGCCGCGATGCTGTTTCAGGACTGTCGTTTCTGGTCGATAGGGCGGTAAGTCGGTTGAATCCCATAATGCCTAATGGATGAATCATTGAATGAGCGCCGCCTGCGATCATTACATCAGCCTGACCTGATTGCAGAACCTTGAATGCCTCGCCAACTGCCTGCGTACTTGCCGCACAAGCAGTCAGACAGCTCCGTACAGGTCCTCGTGCACCGGTATAAATCGAAATGTGCGCCGCCGGCATATTCGGCTCTTGCTCCAATTCCATTTGAGCCTGCATTTTACTGTATGCAAAATCTGCCCATTTATTCCAATCCATTGTCGATGTCGATTCGTCCCAGCCTTTGATAATTGCGTTAAAAAATATATCGCTGTCAACCGGCCCTTCGCCTGCTCCGAGATAAATTCCCATTCGCCTGCGATTGACTCCGTCATTTGGATTTTCTGATTCGACTTCAATTTTCGCCTGTTTACAAGCGCCCGCAACCGCGCCGATTGCGAATTTGCTGTGCCGATTGCCGTTTTGATGCAATTCAGGATTTTTTGTGTATTTCGCGAAATCGAAATTTTTCACTTCCGAGCAGAATTTCGTTGGATATGTCGTTGCGTCGAAAATCGTAGTTTGACTCATCCCGCTTCGGCAGTTCAGAATATTGTCCCACATCGTGGCAATATCGTGCCCCAGCGGACAAACAATTCCCATTCCCGTTATCACAACTCGTTGTTTATTTTTATTATCCATTATCGTTCTTCAATATTATCGCCGCCGTTTGCCCGCCATAAGTATAACCTGTACAAAGGGCATAATTGATTCTTTTCTTAATCTGCTCTTTGACAATATTCAGTTTGCAGTTTTTATTTACATTATCGCAATTTTTCGCCGCAGGTATCACTCCCTCGTTAATCGCACAGCATGCCGCTATAACATCGACAGCTCCCGCTGCTGAGCCGGTATTGCTTACCATGCTCTTTGTCGGAAACACAGGAATTTGCGAAGCGATACTGCCGAGTGCTTTATGAATGCCTGCCGCTTCTGCGACATCTTCAGCATAAATGCCTGTTCCATGTGGAACGATTAAATCGATCTGCTCAGGTTTGATTTTCGCCGACTCAATCGCCGATTCAATCGCATATTGAATTCCTTTGCCGTCCGCTTCGAGAAATTCATAATTTGCGTTAATGCTGCAGCTTTGTCCAATGCCCGCGACACTCGCGTAAATTTTCGCATTGCGATTCTTCGCTATTTCCAGATTTTCAAGTACCACGCATCCCGCCGCTTCGCCAAATACGCCGCCTTTTGCGTCCGCGTCGAAAGGCCTGCAAGCCTGCTCAGGATTGTTATTATGTTCTTTCGTTGCTCGTTTCAGCAAAGCCTGTCTCATATGCACGATCGGATTTACTTTTGATTCTCCGCCGCCCGCAAGCGCAACATCCGCATCACCGCGTAAAATAATATGGAATGCCTCACAAATCGCCAAATGTCCCGCAGCTTCCGCGCACGTTATTGTATTGCTCGGCCCCTGCAAATCATGAATAATTCCGATATGACACGCCAGCATATTCGGCAGATATTTCAACAGCCAAAGGGGTGTAACAGTCTCAATGCTGTCCGTTCCCCATTTTCGTATATCGAATTTTCCATCTACAGCGCCTTTTGCTATGGATGGCGCAATTTCAAGAAGGTCGCAGCTTATCGAATTAGCGCCGAGAATAATCGCACTGCGTTTCGGATTAATTGTAATATTCTGTTCGTCGAATGCTTTGGTCTTTAAGCCTGAATCTTTAAATGCTTCATTAGCTGCGATAATCGCTATTTCTATATCGCGCGACATCAGCTTAGTAGTTTTGCGAATTGATTTCGGTACATAGTCCCGAATACTGAACGCAGGCACCTGACCGGCTATTTGGCATTCAAAGCTCTCCGGGTCGAAAGCGGTTATTCTGCTGATTCCGCATTTACCGCCGCAAAGCCCCGCCCATAAATCCTTATAGCTCAGCCCCAAACACGTAGCAGCGCCAAGTCCTGTAATCGCGACCGTCATTTCGACACTCCCCACGCCGGCGCCTCAATCCCTGATGCCCGTAAAACAACCGCAAACAAATCCGTGAAAACAAAATTCTCTTGAGGGAATTGTTTCCCAGCTAAATTCTGGTCGATATGACTGAACATCAAATCTATTTCCGCAATGATTTCATCTCCGCAGGTGATTTTGCCTGTAGTTGAAGCTGCCTCCGGCGCAATAGATTCGATTTTCGCGTGAATCTTTAAGGTATCTCCCGGCCGGACAAAATTGAAGAACACTGCCTTGCTGATTTTCGCGAGAATTACCTTCTCCTTGAAATCGCGTGCATGTCCGACGAGTATGCCCGCAGTCTGTGCCATCGATTCGATCATCAGGCACTCCGGCATAATCGGAAATCCCGGAAAATTATCGTGTAGATGCTCCTCCGCCATAGTTACATTTTTGATTGCAACCGCGTTCGAGCCGCTGTTAAATTCAATGAATTTATCTATCCAAATCCAACGCAATGTATTGCCTTCCGTGCTTGCCGAAGCTTAAGCGTTAATTTTGCCTTCAACGAAATTGACAAGTGCGTCAACCGTAAACAAATCGCCGATTTTACTTACTGCCGGGTCGTCTACAAATTCCGTGAAATCGGTATGAGGCATACGTTTCCGCAGTTCTTCAATTCCCTGATGTGTCAGTTTGCCGTTGCTGATGAATTCTTTATTACTGACAAGGCTTTCAGCCGGGAATAGTTCCTCACGTGGAATCTTTATTCCGAACGCTTTTTCCATTCTGAATACGATATCAAGAAAATCGATACTCTCTGCTCCGAGATCGCCCATCAGTGTCGCATCTGGTGTTACTTCGTCATCATCAACTCCGAGAGCATCAACAAGAACTCCCTGTACTTCCTTAAAAATCTCATCCCGTGTCATTGCCATATATTGGCCTCCGTAATAAAAAAAGTTA
>MHXZ01000028.1 GCA_001825665.1 Planctomycetes bacterium GWF2_41_51
GATTTGATGTCGAAGGAAATGGGTCAAGCCGCCGCAAAATTATTATTGAAGCAGTTGAGTCAGCCGGAAAAGATTGAACCTGAAATAATTAAAGTTCCAGAACAGTTAGTTCAAAGAAGAACCACAGCAGCGGCACCGAAAGAGTAACCTCAAAAAATACTCTTGCAGTCGAATATTCCAAATGTAAAATAGAGATATTGTACGTTTGTTTATTTCTATTTTTAAATGAGAGTTTGGAATATGAAGAAACGATTTTTAAACATTCTGCTTTTATCTGTCTTTTCAATTTTCATTTTAATTTCCGGCTGCGGGACCAAAGAGGCTGGAAAACCCCGAATAGCATTGGTAATGAAATCCCTTGCGAATGAATTTTTTAAGACGATGGAAGACGGCGCAAGGCAGCATCAGCAACAATTTCCGGAAAAATATGATCTAACTGCGGTGGGGATTAAAGATGAACTGGATGTCGCAAAGCAAATGGATCTTGTCGAGCAGATGATCGCTCAGCAGGTCAGCGCGATAGTAATTGCTCCGGCAGATTCGAAGGCTATGGTTGGGGTTTGCAAAAAAGCGGTCGATGCGGGAATAGTTGTTGTAAATATCGATAACAAACTTGACGATGAGGTGTTGAAAGATAAGAATATTAAAATTCCATTTGTCGGACCGGATAACAGGAAAGGCGCTTATCTTGCAGGTCAATATCTCGCACAAAAACTTCAGAAAGGCGATAAGGCTGCGATAATCGAAGGAGCACCCAACGCTTTTAACGCGGTGCAGAGAAAGGTTGGTTTTGAGGACGCGATGAAAGAGGCGGGAATTGAAATTGTAACATCACAATCGGGCAACTGGGAAACGGATAAAGCGAATCAGCTTGTTTCGGCAATCATAACTGAAAACCCGGATATAAAAGCGATTCTCTGTGCCAATGACAGTATGGCTTTGGGGTCTGCTGCTGCTTTGAGAACGGCGGGGAAAACGGATGATATTCTTATTGTGGGATTCGATAATATTTCAGCGGCTCAAACTTTGCTGAAAGAGGGAAAGATGCTTTGCACCGTTGATCAGCACGCCGATAAGCTTGCGGTGTTCGGGATAAAATTCGCGCTGGATATTTTGGCGGGCAACCAGGCTGTCGAGAAAAAGGAAACGCCGGTCGATTTAATTACCGCTGAAACTTTGAAGCAGCGTTGAAATATGCTGTTCGAAGCTCAGGCCATTTCAAAGTCATACCCCGGCGTAAAAGCGCTGAGTGATGTTGATTTTACGCTTAACGAAGGGGAAGTTCATGCGCTTATCGGTGAAAACGGGGCAGGCAAAAGCACACTTGCCCGTGTTATAGCGGGAATCGTTAAGCCTCAAAGCGGGACAATGAAACTTGCAGGAGATGAGTATAATCCTCATTCGGCTTTTGATGCACGCAGGCTCGGTGTTCGGATGGTTATGCAGGAGCTCAATATTCTTGATACGCTGACGGTAGCGGAAAATATTTTTCTGGATTCGATGATTTCTTTTCGGGGATTTATAAATTACAGCGCTCTTTATGAGAGGACGCGCGAGGCTTTGAAAATGGTTGGGCTTGAGAAAATTGAACCTTCCACTTTGGCAGGCAAACTGAGCATCGGGCAAAAGCAGATGGTTGAAATCGCGGCAGGGCTTTGTAAAAAATGCAGGGTTTTTATTCTTGATGAGCCAACGTCTTCTTTGACTGATAAAGAAATAGATGTTCTGTTCGAACAAATCAAATATCTGAAAAATCTGGGAGTCGGCATTATCTACATTTCGCACAGGATGAATGAGATAAAACGGCTTGCGGGCAGAATTACGATTCTCAGGGACGGCAAAAAAATTAATACCGATTCGGCAGAACGAATGAGTGTGCCGGATATGGTTGAGCAAATGGTCGGCAGAAAATTCAGTGAGCAGTATTTTGAATTGCCGCGACCTTCTGATGACAAATTACTGGAAGTTAAGGATTTATGCAAATTGCCGAAAGTGAAAAATGTAAGTTTCGATTTACATAAAGGTGAGATTCTCGGCATTGCGGGTCTTATCGGCTCTGGAAGAACGGAAACTGTTCGCTGTTTGTTCGGTGCTGATAAATTCGAAAGCGGCAGGATAATTTTAAATAATCAGAATATCAGCGCGAAATTAAATTCTCCCGCGGCGGCAATTTCGCAATCCATTGCAATGATATCTGAAGACAGGAAATCGCAGGGATTGCTTTTGAGTCTTTCGGTAAAGCAGAATATTTCAATTGCCAATTATGATTCATTGAGCAAATATGGTTTTATCAAATCGCAAAATGAAAATAAATGTGCGAAAAAATATATCGATTTATTAAAAGTAAAATGCAGCTCGCCGGAGCAGGAGACAGTTTATCTAAGCGGGGGAAATCAGCAAAAGGTAATTCTCGGCAGATGGATTCACAGGGATTGCGATATTTTGATTTTTGATGAACCGACGCGAGGAATCGATATAGCGGCAAGATATGATATTTATAAACTTATGATTGAACTGGCCGCTAAAGGCAAGGGGTTGATAGTTGTATCGTCCGATTTGCAGGAATTGATGATTGTATGCCACAGAATAGCGGTTATGTCGAACGGCAAATTGGTTCAGACGTTCGCACGTGATAAGTGGACGGAAAAAGAAATTATGCAGGCGGCTTTCAGTGAATATGTAAATTAATAACGGAGTTGTTATGCTCAGGATGTTTTCCAGTCAAATAAAAAAAATGGTATCAGAACTTGCCGGTCTATTCGGGGCACTTGTGGTTTTGATTATTATTTTCGGTCTTACAGCGAATAATTTTTTTACTCTTATAACTTTCAAAACAATAGCGAATCAAATTCCCGATGTTACGATTGTCGCGGCGGGTATGACGTTTGTCCTGATTATCGCGGGGATTGACCTTTCGGTGGGTTCGGTGATGGCGCTGTGCGGTGCGGTTCTCGGCGTTTCGATTATTAATTGGCATTTGCCGTTGTGGGCGGCTATAGGTTTGTGCTGTTTGACGGGACTTGGGTGCGGATTGTTGAACGGGAGTGTTATTGTTCGATGGAAGCTGCCATCGTTTATCGTAACTTTGGCGATGCTTGAAATCGCAAGAGGAGCGGCTTATCTTGTTACTGATTCAAGAACGATATATATCGGCGGTACGATTGAAAAAATTTCGGATGCTTCTGTGTTAGGGATTTCTCTGCCGGCAATAATCGCTTTTTTGGTTATTGTACTGGCACAGATTGTTTTGTCTTACACTGTTTTCGGCAGATATATGGTTGCGATTGGCACCAATGAAGAAGTGGTCAGGCTCAGCGGAATAAATCCCAAACCTATTAAAATAGCTGTTTTCGCAATATGCTCTCTTTTGACGGCAGTAGGCGCAATTATTCAGACAGCGCGTCTTTCATCAGCAAATCCAAATACAGGTATGGGGCTTGAACTTCAGGCGATTGCTGCTGTAGTTATCGGCGGCACAAGTCTGATGGGCGGCAAAGGTTCAGTGATTAGAACTTTTCTGGGGGTATTGATTATCGGCGTACTCAGTACGGGCCTTGCACAGATTGGCGCACAGGAGCCGACAAAAAGATTAATAACAGGACTTGTGATACTTGCGGCCGTTGTGCTGGATTATTATAGAAACAGATTCCGCCGCAAAGACGCAATTGATTGATCATGCCTGATTGACAAACTTTTTGCGGTACTCCAAAGGTGAAAAGCCGGTTTCTTCCTTGAAATATCTGCCGGTGTGGGTGATATCTTTAAAACCCATCGCGAGGCCAATTTGTGCTATTGAAAGATTTGTTTCGAGCAGCATCGAAATAATTTTGTTAACTCTGATGCGCCTGATTTCGTCGTAAACGGATTTATTCAGAAGTGTACGAAACTTTCTTTCAAGTCTCCTTCTTGAAACCATCACCGAACCGGCAACATCATCAACGGAAATATCCATATTAGAATGCTTTTGAATATAATTTACCGCTTCTGACAGCAACGGGTCTTCTGCGGCGATGATATCTGTAGATTGCCTTGTAACGACGTGGGTTGGGCGAACCATTATGCTTGAGTTTATGCGTTTTTTTGTTTGCATCATTTTTGCAAGAAGCTGCGCTGCTTCAAAGCCGGCCTTTTCTGTTCCGAGCGATATGCTTGAAAGGGGCGGATATGTCAAAGAGCATACAAATTTATCATTATCGACGCCGAGAACTGAAATATCATCAGGGATTCTCAACTTGCCAAGTTTACATGCACTGATAATATGCTGACCGCGATCATCATTGCAGGCAAGAATCGCTACCGGTTTAGGTAATGATTTGAGCCATTTGGCAATGTCCCGCTGTTCGAGATGCCAGGATTTTCGTATTGTTCCCTTGAGGTTTTTGTATTGATGTACTTTGAATCCTGTGTTTTTTAAAAAAAATTTAAAACTTCGTCCTCTTTCTCTTGACCAATGGAACTCATCGAAACCGCAGAAAGCGAAATTTCGGAATCCTTTATTGAGATAATATTCTGCTGCAACTTTTCCAATCGCTTCGGTGTCTCCGAAAATCTGCGGCATTTCAGGAATAATTTCCCTGTATCCTACAAGAATGATAGGCACAGTTTGAGGTAATTTTTTCGCTCTGACCGCATTAGGAATTTTTGCGATAATGCCGTCCGCCTCTTCGGGATTGAGCTGGGGCAGAGTTCCTTCGTGTTTGCCGGGTTCTCTGTAAAAGACCCATGGGCCGTTGGTGTTCGAATATTGGGCTATTCCCCGCAGCAAACCCTGTATATATTCGCCAATGGGTTCAACCATTAAGATTATTCTCGGCAGCTTCTTCATAATTCTATTTTACACAGGCTTTACACCTGTGTCCATAGAAAGGGCCTAAAAGGAGTCATTTATTTTGCAACATTTTTATGTATATAATTATATAACATTTTGTAAACACAGAGTTTATAAAAATAAAAAAGATTAAATTTGATGTCGCAAATTGGCTAAAAAAATCCGTATATTGGCTTTGGGAAAAACATAGCCATCCTATACGATAGTATCATAGACGCTGTGTAAAAAGTGCACTTAAAAAAACAGCAAAATCGGAGGTCATTTGAAATTAAAAATTGAATTTGGTTTTGAAAGGAGAAGGAAATGTTTTTGAAAAAAATTAGTATATTATCTGCTATAATGGTGATTGCAATTATGGCAAATGTAAGTTCGGCACAATGGCTATGGTGGACAAACGACGCTGCCAACAATCAATGGACTGATACAGGCAACTGGACAGCTTTCCCAACCGGCGGTGATGATGTTGTTATTGGCAGAGATACGGCAAACGGCCCAATTCTTAACACTGGTGAAACAGGTTACGCAGCATGGATGCATTTAAGCGACACAACTGCAAGCGGTTCATTATTGACTATCAACGGCGGAACATTGCAGGTCGGCGATCATTTACTGGTGGGTGAAAACTGGGGAGCCGGACATAAAGGCACACTGCTTGTAAATTCAGGAACCGTTAATACAACGCTGCTTATGGTTGGCGGCGGTACAAGCGGAAGCATCGGAGACGGAAGCGTTATCATCAACGGCGGAACTATTAACGTATCATGGCTTTTGGCGGTAGCAGGCGGATACAGCGGTACAAACAGCGGCGGGACAGGAAATATTCAACTTGCCGGCGGAGTGATCGATGTTACAGGCGGCGGCGGACTTGTTATGGCAGATAACGGTTCGATTGATATTACCGGCGGAGCGCTGATTCTTAATGGTGAAATCAGTGATATCACTAATTACGGAAATGTAACCGCATTCGGAGGCAATGGAAGTTTTGTCTATGATATTGCCGGCGGAAGAACGACAATTACAGCGATGATTCCGGAACCTGCGACTCTGATTATTATCGGGCTTGGTTCTTTATTGTTAAGAAGAAAAACAAGATAAATGTCTGAAAGGTAAATTTGCCGTAAATACGAGTCGATATAAATATTTACGGCAAAATTTCAGGAGTGAAATTATGAAAAAATTATGGATATATACTTTAATTTCAATTTTTACGATATTTGCCTGTGGTGCTAAAGCAACGGTAGGCTGGGAAGAAAATTTCGACCCTGTCAAAACTACATGGAGCGAAGTCAGCGCATATTGGACCGATTTAGCCGGGCCAACCGCAAAAATAACTGAAAACGATCCTGTAAATAGTTATGGGGTTGCTACTTCGGAAATCATTAATGTCGATGTAAGTGTTTATAGTGAACTGGTAATTACTTCGACAGAATTAGAAGCCGGTGCATATTATTCGATTCAGATTCAGGAAGCGGTTGAAGGCGGCGCTTATGCCAATGCGGTTAGTTACGCAGGTACGGCCGGGACTCACATAATCAATATTGCGGCATTGATGGGCTGGAGCGGAACAAAATCATTTGTGATAAATATCTGGATCGAAGGTGAAAGCAAAGCGGTAACGTTTAGCCTTCTTCAATTAAGAGAACCTGCCGCTTCCGAGGGATGGATAGAAAACTTCAATCCAATCAAAGCGACATGGACGCAATATTCCGCAACGTGGGATGATATTGCAGGAGCAACAGCGAAACTTACAGAAAGTGACCCGGTTAATTCCTACGGCAATGCGAGCACAGAGATAATTACGCTCGATGTAAGTCAATATAACGAACTTGTAGTAGAAGCAACTGAATTTGACGCCGGTGCCTTGTATACAGTTCAGATACAGGAAATCGGCGGAGCAGGCGCTTACGCAAATGCGGTAAGTTACATTGGCGATCCCGGAACACACGTAGTTGATATTGCTGCGCTGATGGGCTGGAGCGGTGTGAAATCCTTTGTGATTAATATCTGGATTGACGGCGAGAGCAAAGGCGTAACATTCAATCTACTGCAATTAAGACAGTCTGCACCAGCGATGGAAGGCTGGCTGGAAGATTTTAATCCTATCAAAGAATCATGGGTAGAGGGATTATGCAGTTGGACAGATACTTCTGGCCCGAACGCTGTTCTTACTTTAACACCAAATCCGGGTGAGTGGTGGGGCTCTGCAAGTTCGGAAGTAATTACGTTAGATGTTGATGCTTATGATGAACTGTTTGTTAAGACCACCGAAGTTGAACCCGGATGCAGATATTCAGTTCAGATTCAGGAAGTTGGCGGAGGCTCGAGTTATGCCGATGCAATCAGCTATGCCAGCGCGGCTACCGAACATACCATTAATCTTAAAGCTTTGATGGGCTGGAGCGGAGTCAAAACGTTTGTGATAAATATCTGGCTTGATAGCGGCGATGGAGGATTCAATGTAACGTTCAATAAAATAGAAATTCGCGCCAGTGAATCTGGGCCGATTTTTTGGGAAGATCATTTTAATCCTCTTGATACGGGATGGACTGAAATAGATGCGTACTGGACAGACATGCCGGATTCAACCGCAATCTTAACTGAAGATGCGATTGGCCAATCTTACGGCAAAGTTGAATCTCCTACCCTATTGGTGGATTTAGATAAATATCCTGAGCTTACTGTTATAACTACCGGAGTCGATGCAGATGGCTGGCTCGACGTTGGTGTTCAGGAACAAAACGGCTCATGGACGTATGTCGATGTTATCAGCCCGAGTATTGAAGGGGCGGGAACATATAAAGCGAATATTAAAAATATCACAGGCTGGAGCGGTTATAAATCATTCCGAGTGATTCTTTGGATGAACGGAAACGGCAAAAGCGCAACTGTTGACCTTGTTCGTATCGGAATGGATTGCGGAACAGAGATACTTGCCGGCGACTACTATGAAGATTGCAGCGTTAACTTCCTCGATTTGGCATTTATCGCAGAATCGTGGATGGATCAGTACGATGCGTTTGATTTAAAGGACATATCGGATAACTGGCTTGAAGAAGAGTTATGATATAAGCATGAGTCTGGGACGGGTTTTAAAGCCCGTTCCAGACTTGAAATTGAGAAGTAAAAAAGTGTATGGAGTTATAAAATGAAAAGTAAGGGTTTCACTCTCGTTGAGCTTTTGGTTGTTATATCGATAATCGCTATACTTCTGGCGGTACTGATGCCTTCTTTACAGAAAGCCAGGGAGCAGGGCAAAACAATAATTTGTTCCAACGGTCAAAAACAGCTCGGCACAGCCTGGTACACTTATGCAGTATCGAACGATGGAAAAATATTATGCTCACTTACTTATAAAACATTTGATGAAGGCGATATTCGCGCGGATCATACACGTTATTCGTGGGTATGGGCGCCTTATGATGTAGTTACCAAGAAAACCACAAAAGACAAAGTTATTCCGACATTAGCACAGGAACAGGAAGGCATCAAAAGAGGCAAATTATACTCCTACGCCGCTGACTTTGATCTTTTTCATTGCCCGAGTGTTAAATATGAAGAGCACAAAGGACATTTCAGAAGTTTTTCCATACCGGATTGTATGAACGGCGAACAGACGTTTATCCCAAACAGCCCATCTGCTAAATTATACGAAAATTATACTAATATGGCACAAATTAAAAGACCGGCAGAAAAGTTTGTGATTGTGGAAGAAAACGATGATTCTCGCGCTTATAATATGGATTCATGGAAACCGGTTTTTACGGATACGACGATGGATGGAGATCCGCTGGCAATAAGACACAGCAATACGACTCGAAGTTGTTTTTCATTTGCAGACGGTCATTCGGAGCAGAAGCGGTGGTCGAGTGAATTCATCAGACATTTTCAATATTATGAAAAGACCAAAACCGTTTACGGGTTTCAAACGTTCAGGGTATCATCCGAAGAAGGTAAAAAAGATTTGATGTGGCTGAAACAAGGTTGGCCCTGGAAAAATAAATAATTTAACCGATAGCAATTATTTAAGGCGAACAGATGAATTTACATACTATTGATATTGCGATTATCGGCTTATACATCGTAATTGTTGTTGTGGTTGGTTTTTTATTTTCAAAACTTGCATCGAAGAATGTCGGTTCATATTTTCTGGCGGGCAATCGAATCCCGTGGTATCTGCTTGGCATTTCCAATTCTTCGAGTATGTTCGACATAACCGGCACGATGTGGCTGGTTTATCTTTTATTCGCTTATGGATTGAAAAGTGCATGGATACCGTGGATTTGGCCGACGTTTAACCAGATTTTCGGAATGGTCTATCTTTCTATCTGGCTTCGAAGGTCTAATGTACTTACCGGTGCTGAATGGATAAATACAAGATTTGGAAAAGATAAAGGCGCGATGTTATCGCATCTCAGCGTTGTATTTTTCGCATTGGTTTCAGTTGTTGGATTTATAGGATACGATTTTAAAGGTGTTGGAAAATTTGCGGCGATATTTTTTCCGTGGCAATTATCTCCGAATACTTATGCGTTGATTATTATGGCAGTTACCACCATTTATGTAATCACAGGCGGTATGTACAGTGTGGTTTTAACCGATGCTCTCAAATATGTTATTATGGTGGTTACTTCATTTGTCGTTGCGTATATCGCGATGAATAAAACAACTGTCGCTCAGATACAAGCTGCTGTTCCGGCAGGATGGGAAAATCTTGGCTTTGGCTGGAAGTTAAATCTGGATTGGTCGCAGCTTGTCTCGAGTCTGAACGGGAAAATGGCAGAGGACGGTTTTGGATTTTTCGGCATTTTCTTTATGATGATTTTATTTAAAGGGGTTTTGGCAAGTATCGCAGGTCCTTGTCCGAATTATGATATGCAGCGGGTTCTTTCGACCAAGAATCCTCGTGAAGCGGCTCTTATGAGCTGGTTTGTTTCAGTTACGCAATTTATACCTCGCTATATGCTGATAACCGGTATTACTGTTCTTGCTCTTGTTTATTTCACGCCGCAGTTAAATGCGATGGGCGACAATGTAGATTTTGAACAGATACTGCCATACATAATAAATAACTTTTTGCCTGTCGGTGTTGTAGGGCTTATGCTCGCCGGTCTGCTTGCGGCATTTATGAGCACTTTTGATTCAACAGTAAACGCGGGCACAGCTTATATCGTTGTTGATATTTATAAACGCTATATAAATCCCAATGCTGATGAAAAGAAATATGTATATGTAAGTTATATATGCACAATTATCGTTGTCGCTGTTGGTATTCTTTTCGGCTACATGGCCAAATCAATCGGTTCAGTTACTATGTGGCTTGTTGCCGGTCTGTACGGCGGTTATCTTGCACCTAACGTTTTGAAGTGGTATTGGTGGAGATTAAACGGTCTTGGGTATTTTTCAGGAATGGCTGCCGGAGTTTTTGCGGCTCTGTTGTTCCCGTTTCTTTTTCCGAAACTTTCGACTATCAATACCTTTCCGCTGATTCTTGTTTTCAGCGGGATAGCTTCAATCGGTGTTAGTTTACTGACAAAACCCGAAGACGAGGAAACGCTGAAGAAATTTTACACTTCGGTTCGGCCATGGGGCTTTTGGAAGCCTGTTTATAAAATGGTTTTGAAAGATAATCCTTCGTTCGAACGAAATAAAGATTTCAAACGCGATATGGTAAATATTTCTGTCGGCATTGTCTGGCAGCTTTCGATGCCTCTGGTCGCGATATATTTTGTAATAAAAAATTTTCAATCTATGTTCATAACGATTGCTGTAACGGTCGTAACATCGGTATTTCTGCATTTCAATTGGTTTAAAAAACTTGACAGTGAAAATTTAAAAGGTTCAGAATGGGTATCTCAAAAGACACAATCAGCGATACAAGAACAGCCAATCCTAAAGTAAACGCAAATTTGGCTTTCATTAATATTAAGAGCCGCGGCG
Source organism: Planctomycetes bacterium GWF2_41_51 (assembly GCA_001825665.1). GTDB lineage: Bacteria > Planctomycetota > Phycisphaerae > Sedimentisphaerales > UBA12454 > UBA12454. Next base: position 10,766 of record MHXZ01000028.1, read on the forward strand.
CATCTGTGAAGCTCCAGCGATTCGAGGGTAATCCTATAATTTCTCCAAACCCGGTTAATCAGTGGGAAAATTTTGTTACGACAAATCCCGGCGCGTGTTACGATAAACAAACAGGCGCAGTTAATTTGCTTTACCGAGCGGCGGGCAATGATTCTCAGCATGTAATTCGTTTCGGCAGGGCAATAAGCGGAGATGGCTATCATTTTAAACGTTTTGACGAACCGGTATTTTCGCCGAGTGTTGACGGTCTTGACGGAGGATGCATCGAAGATCCGAGAATCGTTAAAATGGGGCAATATTATTATATAACTTATGCAACAAGAGTTTTCCCGCCGGGCGAATATTGGCTGAATAACGGCAATTGCTACAAAAGTCCGGACTGTGCGCCGGAATTTCCTGCCTGTATTCGGGAAAATCATACAACCACACATTTGCTGATTACAAAAGATTTTAAGAATTTTATCAGAGCAGGCAGGCTTACCAATCCTATGCTGGACGACAGGGATGTTATTTTATTCCCTGAAAAAATCGGCGAAAAATTTTATATGCTCCACAGGCCGATGGATTGGTGCGGAAAAGAATATGGAACGGATCATCCTGCGATGTGGATTTCGTCCGCTAATGACCTGCTGGCATTTGGCAACAGTAAACTGCTTGCGAAAGCGACATTCCCATGGGAATTGAAAATCGGCGGAAATACACCTCCGATAAAAACAAACGCAGGATGGCTTACGATTTATCATGCTGTTGGGAATGATAAATATTATCGGCTTGGCGCTATGCTGCTTGATTTGAAAGACCCGACGAAGGTAACGCACAGGACGAAAGACTGGATTTTCCAGCCTGAAACGGATTATGAGACTCAAGGGTGCTATTTCGGCGGCGGCGTTGTTTTTCCGTGCGGAAAGGTGATTATCGAAGATAAATTATTTGTTTATTACGGAGCAGCCGATAAATATGTAGGCCTTGCTACCTGTAAAGTCGATGACTTGCTTAATTATCTGCTTAGCTGTCCGATAAAGGATTGATAATGAAGTTTAAGATTTTATTTTGTCTGGCTTTTATGCTTCCTATTTTTTTAGCGGGTGATGTCTTTGCGCAAAAAGATGTTTATGCTCATTTTGTAACATGGTTCAAGACAAAAGAATTTTCAGGCAAATGGGAGATGTGGAATTCCGATTATAACGAAAGCCCGCATAATCCTGATATTATTTTTCCAAACGGCAAAAGAGATTTAGCGGTAACAAGTCATCCGCTGACCGGGCCTTATGATACTTCGGACCCTGATATTATCGAATATCAATTTTTGCTTATAAGACTAAGCGGCATTGATGGAATAATAGTTGACTGGGACGGAAGAAGAATCAATAAATACCGGCACAATGCGTTGATGACAATTTTGCCTTTTCTCGAAAAATATAATATGAAATTAATTATGTGCTTCGAGGAATGGTGCGGCTATTGGCCGAGAGGGACATTCGCGGACAGACAATCTGAAATTCAGGCAGCGAAAGATGAGTTACGCTGGATGACAGAAACATTTATCAACAAACCTTTTTATGGAACCGTAAAAGGCAAAAAGCCTGTTTTGGTTTTTCGCAAAATTCCGGATAAATGGTTTAATCCTGCTGAATGGATGGAGATTGCAAAAGATTTTAATGATATTCAGTTAATTTTTGATGTTGACGCATATCGTAATTTTGGAACTGCTGCGGGCGGAAAATATTTTTGGGTTGGAAGTTTCGACCCGAAAACGAATAACAGCAGCCTCGATTTCTGTAAAAATGTTTATTCTGATTTCTTTCGGATAAAGAATCCGGCTGTTAAAAATGAAAAAATATTTGGCGGTGTTGCGCCGGGCTTCGATGACACACCTGTCTGGGGATGGGGTTCTACCGGCAGAAAAGCACCGAGATACGAAGGCAAAAGATTTGACCTTACCTGGCAGATGTCGATTGATAATAATGTCGATGTTGTGCAGGTAATCACCTGGAATGACTGGAATGAAGGAACACAGATTGAGCCGTGTGATATGTATGGGTATGATTATCTTGAGATGAATAAAAAATATTCAGCAATGTATAAAGGCATTAAAGATGATGTGCCGAACGATGCCTTGAAAATTCCGTTAAAACTTTATAATGCGCGTAAGCAGGGCAAAGCTGATAAAACGCTTCTCGATGAGTTGAGCAAGTCTCTGTTGGAAAAGAATTTCGATAGAGCATCACAGTTAGCCGAAAGAATGTAATGATAAAAAAACGTTTAATCTTTTTGTTTCTAATTGGCTTGAGTGCCTGCTGTCAGGGTGATATTATTGATAATCTTGATAATACCAGCTTTTTAAATCCTGCTCTTAATTCATCTGTTACTGCCAACGGCAACGGCACGGTAAGTATGACTAAAACTGCGACCGGAGATTCTATAGTCAATTGGCGAGGCAGCAGCTATTATATAAAAGTGAGAAATTATAATGACAGAGTTGAAGTAACACCTTCAGCATCGATAGCATCTGGACAATATTCGCTTTGGATTTTATATTTTGATAGTGCAAAACAATTTTTAGGTGAATTCCAGTGGGTTTCTCAAAGAAACGACATCTCGATACAAATTCTTAAAAGTGTTACTACTTTAGCTGCTCAAAATAATATCACTAATGCAGAATACTATTATATTCGTATTCGGCTGCACGGAGATAGCGGCAGCGGCTTTATTTTCGACAAGATCCATGTCAAACAGGGACCAGGTTACTGGAAGCCGACCGCGTTAACTCAGGCAGCGCCGCGAACAGTTTTCGTCCACGAAATGACGTCTTTCAGGACACCCGGATATAGCGGCTATTGGGATGGGTGGGATTATGGGTATACGAAAGATGAAGAAGAATATTACCATTATCCGTGGATTTTGGATGGCAACGGCAAACCTGATATCGCTTCAGTATATTATCCTTCTGTCGGCTGCTACGATATGAAAGATCCCTGTCTTGTTGAATATCATTGCCAGATTATGAAAATGGCCGGTATTGGCGGAGTGATATTCGACCTTGGTTTTTATAGTATGGACATGGACAACGTTAATATGATAACCAATTATCTTAATATTATGGCGCAATATGGATTGAAAGCGGTAATTTGTTTCGAGGACAAATACCATTGGAAATGGGATCCCAGCGCGACCACAAGAACGATTGCTGTCGCGAGAACTTACAGCGATATGAATAACTGGCTTGCTCTTTTTCAAAATTCCGGAATTCAATATTATG
>MHXZ01000029.1 GCA_001825665.1 Planctomycetes bacterium GWF2_41_51
ATGGAACCAGATACAGGACTGCAATGCGGCGGCGGACAGAGTATTTCAGCTTCTGGACAGCGAAGTTGAATTAGAAAAGAAAGAGCCTGTGGAAATTGGACCTGTAAAAAACAAAATTGAATTTCAAAAAATCGTATTTACTTATCCCAACTACAGTGAACCTGTATTAAAAGAGGTGAGCCTGACTGTTAATGCGGGTGAAAATGTCGCGGTTGTAGGACCAAACGGCTCGGGAAAAACGACACTTATAAATCTTCTGCCCCGGTTTTATAATTGCGAAAGCGGCAGAATTGTCATTGACGGAATCGATATCAAGGATGTTTCGCTGAAAAGTTTGCGTAATCAAATAGGAATGGTAACTCAGGACGTTGTTACATTTAATGATACTATAGCAGCGAATATAAGATATGGAAACGATAAAGCGACTATGGAAGATGTAATTACCGCGGCTAAGCAGGCTCATGTGCACGAATTTATCGAGCCGCTGGAGAAAGGATACGATACGGTTATTGGCGAACACGGGACGGGATTCAGCGGAGGCCAGTTGCAGCGAATTGTAATAGCTCGCGCTATAATTAAAAATCCATCTATACTTATTTTCGATGAGGCAATGAGCCAGGTGGATGCCGACAGCGAGTCGAAGATACAGAAAGTTCTCGAAGGGCTGATGCATGGCAGAACAAGTTTTGTGATCGCGCATCGTTTCAGTACGGTAGTTTCTGCCGACAGAATCGTTGTTATGAATCACGGACGAATAGCGGCACAGGGGACACACGAGCAGCTTGTAAAGGATTGCAGTCTGTATAAGAGCCTTTATGAAACGCAATTAATTGGATCATAATTTTGCGGATAATAATTAATGCCAACCGTAAGCGTTTGTATTCCAACATATAACAGAGAACATCTATTAAAAGAAACTCTCGACAGTGTATTTGCGCAGACTTATAAAGATTTCGAGGTTGTTATAGTCGATGACGGGTCAACCGACGGCACAAAACAGATGCTGGAGAAAAGCGGCTATAATGTTCGATATCATTGGCAGGAAAACATGGGAGACGCGGCGGCCAGGAATAAGCTAATCGAACTTGCGCAAGGCAAATATATTTCCTTTCTGGATTCGGATGACATTTTGTATCCCGATGCACTTGAGAGAATGACAGCGGCAATACCCGGCAATGGGGAAGATGTAATTATTTACGGGCCTTATACGGCAATTGACGAATCAGGCCGTGTTCTACTTAGAAAGAAAAAGAAACTTTATAATGGCAGAATAACGCAGCATCTTTTCGGAAATATTCTGATACATTCGTGCGGGTCGCTTTTCCCAAAAAGAATCCTGGAACAAGCGGGTGGTTTCGATACCGCTTTTGCTGTTTGCTCGGATTATGATTTGTGGCTTCGGCTTTCTGTAAAATACGATTTTATAGCGATTGAACAACCTGTGTTCAAAAGAAGAAGGCATCACGGCAACATTTCCAAACCATCTTTTCAGAACAGGAATATCGAATATAAAATACTTGAGCGATTTTATATCGAAGGCGGAGGAAAAGATTTAGTTCCGTCTGAAATGGCAATGAAGAGATTAAGCAAAGAGCAGTACAGGGCAGCAAGAAGCGCCATAATAGAATCGAAAAGAAAGACGGCGCTTAATTATCTGGAAGGTTCATTAGAAAAGCATTTTTATTTGAAAAGCTTTGTATGGCTTATGATAGCACAATTACGATTGCATCCTGCGATTTTGGGAAAAGACTGTTCAGATGAGCAGCTTGAAAAACAGCCGTTTGTCAGGAGAAAAAAATCCATTGAGGATTTGACTGTAGCAATTGATTTCGAACCAGTTTTTGTAAATAGATTTTCAGGTTTCTATTCCTTTGGTACAGGCCTGCTGGAAGGTTTTGCAGCAATTGAAAAAAAACCACGGCTATTACTTTTTTATTCAAGGCGTTATATTTCGGCAGCGAGGACTCTGTTAGGCTATGAACTTGATGGAACCAGCGAACAAAGCGTTCTGGCAGTGAAAAGGCGATGGCTGGAAAAATTCTGGAAGTATTTTGATTATCCAAAGCTTGAGTATTTGAGCGGACAATTCGATGTTTATCATTGTTTCCATCATTTAATGCCTCCGACGAATAACAAGCCAAGATTAATGACTGTTCACGATTTGAGACGTTACAAGCTGCAGGAGATTTATACTAAATCTAAACTTGCACCATTCGAGTACGCAGTAAAGAACGCGGACCATTTTCTCGCAGTTTCTCAATCGACCAAAAACGATTTGTGCTCTATTTTTAACATTGAACATGAAAAAGTGAATGTTATAACTCTGGCAACCAATATCAAACCTTTCGAATATGGGGAAGAACAAAAAAACAAAATCAAAAAGGATTTGTCAGCAAAGCTGAAGCAGCAGATAGATGATTATTTTGTCGTCATATCATCTCCCGATACAAGGAAAAATATACATAGAACTGTTGAGGCATTTGAAATTGCCCGAAAATCAATGCATGAAAACTTCAAACTTATAGTTTTGGGGCAAATGCCGAAAAGAGACAAAGAATTCGTTAAAAAGTTAAATTTAAATTATTACCGCAATGTTATCTGTGCCGGATCTGTTAATGATCTGAAACCATGGCTTGGATGCGCAACAGGATTGATTTTCGCGAGCCTCTATGAAGGCTTTGGAATTCCGATTCTCGAAGGTTTCAGTTGTTCAACGCCGATAATCACATCTAATATTTCATCAATGCCGGAAGTCGCGGGCGAAGCGGCATTATATGTTGACCCATATAGTACAGAATCAATAAGTCAGGCGATTGTAAAAATCGCAAACGATGAGGAGTTAAGAAAAAATCTTGTATCCCTGGGTAAAGAAAGGGTCAAACTGTTTACCTGGAAAAGAACGGCAGAAGATATCATAAAAGTTTATGAAAAATTAGCGGGTATTTAAAAGGTCGTTCAATTTTTGCATAATAAGTTCAGGGGCGAGCATATCTTTGCATACTGGTTTGTCGCAGGGCTTTTCAAGCCAGCAGGGGGCGCATGGCAGATCTGTTGTAATATTAATATTGCATGGATAAGCGAATACTCTTGGGTCTTCGGCACCACCGATTAGAACCAGGGCGGGTGTGCTGACGGCTGTTGCAAGGTGAATAATACCTCCTTCATGCGAAATAACAGCATCGCAATGTCGCAGAACGGAAGCGGTCAGGCGAAAGCCGAGATTCCGCCAGTTTCTTGCGCCTTCGAGAAGAGGGCCTTCCTTTTTATCGCCAACCTGCAGGACAGTCATATTTGCTTTTTTCAATAAAACTGCCAATTGATCCCATTGTTCAATGGGGTAGAATTTGTTCGGTATTTTTGTTTTTATCTTGCCTGAGGGGGCGATTGCGATAAGCGGGCGCGGCAGGCGCTCCAGCCGCCATTTTCGGTATTCCAATTCTTTCTGGGTAAGATAAATGCGAGGTTTATAAATCCTGTTTTTAACTTTTATCCCTACAAGGTCATACATTCTGTCTATCATGTGACGAGGCTGGGGGGCGGTTCTAAAATCGGCGAACGTGTATTCAGTCAAAGGTATCGCACGTTTATAGAGCGACGGATTTTTTTCCATTACCGTCCTGGCATTGTAACAGGCGGTAACATCTGGGTTGTGCTCGAAGATTTCCCAACGGCGTTTGGTCAGGACGAATATTCTCATATCTGGATATTCGTTTTTAATGCCTGCAATAACGGCCGAGGCCATAAGATTGTCGCCAAATCCATGGCCGATTGAGAGATAAACGGCTTTTCCTGCGTTTTCTGTAAATTCAGTCAATTTCAAACCTTAATTAAAGCTTCTGTATTTTACATTTTACACCGTTGCTTTCAAGAATTGTTTTTATGGTATTGACAAATATAGCAAGAATATAATAAACTTACGTGAACCGGTAGTTATAGTATTTTTTCAGCAAAGGATTGCATTAATGCCTCAGTGCAGAATATGTAAAAGCAGCTACGAACCGTTCATATCATTCGGGCAAATGCCAATCGCCAACGGCTTTATTCGGCCCGAAGAATTCAGCAAAGAATACTTTTTTGAACTTGCGACCGGATTTTGCTCCAAATGCAATATGGTCCAGCTCATTGACCAGCCGAACAGGGATATGATGTTCCATGAAAACTACGCCTTCTTTTCCTCGACCTCGGCTTATATGCAGCAGCATTTCAAGGAATTCGCCGAACTAATAATGAATGAAATCGGGCAGAAGGCAAATCCATTTGTTATGGAAATCGGCAGCAATGACGGAATAATGCTCCAGAACTTCGCCAAGGCGAAAATCAGGCATTTAGGTATAGAACCTTCGGCCAATGTCGCAAAAATAGCATTCGACAATGGGGTAAATACGATTTCGGAATTTTTCGACGAAAATCTCGCCCGGAAAATTATGGCTGAATACGGTCAGGCTGATGCGATAACAGCGGCCAATGTTATGTGTCATATTCCAACTATTCATTCGGTTGTCGAAGGCTTTAGAATACTTCTCAAGCCAAACGGCATAATAATGTTTGAAGACCCATACCTTGGCGATATAGTCGAAAATACACTTTATGACCAGATTTATGATGAGCATGTATTTTTGTTCTCGGTCGCTTCGATTGGTTATTTGTTCGGAGAGCACGGGCTGGAAATTGTAGATGTTATGCCGCAGATAACTCACGGCGGGTCAATGCGGTATGTGATAGCTCATAAAGGAGCAGGAAAAATATCGCAGCGGGTAATCGAACAGCGAGAAAAAGAGAAAAGGCTTGGTCTTCATCTGCCTGAAACTTATGTGCAGTTCAGGAAGAATATCGAAAACTCGCGTGACCGGCTTGTGGAATTATTGACGAGCATAAAAAAGCAGGGCAAACGAGTTGTTGGTTATGCGGCAACGAGTAAAAGCACGACAATAAACAATTATTGCGGCATTACAGCCGAGCTTGTGGAATATATCAGCGATACGACTCCGATTAAGCATGGCAAATTCAGCCCCGGTACGCACATCCCGGTAAAACCTTATAAAGATTTTTGCGATAATTATCCGGATTATGCGTTGTTATATGCTTATAATCACGCCAGAGAAATTATGGCCAAGGAGCAGAAATTTATGGCCGCCGGTGGCAAATGGATTACTTACGTTCCTAAAGTCGGAGTGCTGGGATGATACTTTGCAGCAATCCCACCTCTGGTTATCTTGCCTGCAAAAATGAAATCGATTCTGCTATTAAACGTGTTCTTGAAAGCGGCTGGTATATTCTCGGCGGCGAAGTCAAGACGTTTGAAGAAGAATTCGCCAAATACATCGGAGTTGATTTTGGGATTGGTGTAAACAGCGGGACAGACGCGATTGCGCTTGCACTAAGAGCTGTGGAAATCGGAGCAGGCGATGAGGTAATTACTGTTTCGCACACCGCTGTTGCGACCGTTGCGGCAATAGAAATGACAGGTGCTAAAGCCGTAATGGTTGATGTTGAGGAAGATTATTACACGCTTGCCCCATCGAAAATAGAGGCTGCTATTACGTCTCGAACAAAAGCGATTATTCCGGTTCATCTTTATGGTCAGCCGGCGGATTTAGATTCAATTTTTAAAATTGCAAAAAAGCATAATCTGCGAGTGATAGAAGATTGTGCACAAGCACACGGCGCGGTTTATAAAAATAGACGAGTCGGTTCATTCGGCGATATGGCATGTTTCAGTTTCTATCCAACCAAGAATCTCGGAGCAATCGGCGATGGGGGGATGGTCGTTACCAATAATGCCGAACTTGCCGAACGAACGACAATGATTCGCCAGTACGGCTGGAAAGAGCGGTATATAAGCCAGTTTGCAGGATTGAACAGCAGATTAGATGAATTGCAGGCGGCGATATTGCGGGTCAAATTGGCACATCTTGATAACGACAATGCAAAGAGAATACGTATCGCGGAAATGTATAATAAACAGTTCGGGGGAATGGATTTGATTTTGCCGAAGAAACGCGGGAACTGTACGCATGTTTATCATTTATATGTCGTGCGGACAAAAAAACGGGACGAAATGCTCCGATATTTAAAACAGAAGGGAATCGGAGCTGCAATACATTATCCTTTGCCTGTTCATCTTCAGCCTGCATATAATCAGGGACAAAAACTGGCCGTTACAGAGAATCTTTCAAAGGAAATTTTGTCTCTGCCGATGTATCCGGAACTAAGCGATTCCGATGTGCAGATAATAATTGATGCTGTAAAAGGATTTTATAATGAGCTTTAATATATGGGAAGGAATTTACAGCAGTTTCGCCGAGTGCCCCAAATGCGGAGATGGGTTCTCAAGTGAGAGATGGTCTAATCAGCAGCTCGAAAGAATAACAAAATTAAAAAAAGAGATAAAACAATCGGGCGAAAAAATAGTCGGATGTCAAAATGGTCTGCTGCCGGTTCTTGCGGCGGTAGTTGGCAATGGTTTAAAAAATAAAGTCAGGATTCTGGATTTTGGCGGCGGTTTGGGGAATAGTTATTTGTTGATGACTTGCGGCTGCCTCCGGAATATCGATTTTGAATTCTTCGTTCTGGAGTCGCAGGAAGTTTGTAGAAAGGGAAAAGAATTTTTTAAAGATGCCGGCAATATTCATTTTGACAGTGATTTTCCGGAAGCTATAAAAAGTTTCGATATTATTCATCTTGGTTCGTCAATTCAGTATGTCGAAGACTGGAAAGGATTGCTGGCGGACTTTGCAAAATATAATCCGAATTATATTCTGCTTGCTGATGTTCCGGCTGGAAATATCCCGACATACGCGACAGTTCAAAACTATTACGAATCTAAAATTCCATATTGGTTTTTTAATATAAATGATATTATCAGTGTTATGGATTCTGCGGGTTTTGTGCTTTTGTTTAGTTCGGTCTTTACAGATAAGCGGTTAGGTAAAGAGCAGTCATTGCCGCAGGATAATTTTCCGGCGAAATACCGTGTCGGAAATTCTCGCAATTTGTTATTTGTCAGGAACAATAAATGATAGACGGAATAGTGATAAAAAAACTGTTGACTCATTCCGACGAAAGAGGTTTCTTTCGTGAAATAATCCGTTCAACGGACGATTTTTTCAGTGAAGGATTTGGACAATGGAGTCATTCGCTGATGTATAGCGGCGTAGTAAAAGCGTGGCACTGGCATAAACTTCAGACAGACTGGTGGTATGTTTGCAGCGGTGTGCTCAGAGTCGGCTTGTGCGATATGCGTAAAGAATCGAAGACATACAAGCAGACAATGGATTTTTTGATGGGAGATAATCAGCCGGCGCAGGTTCTTACAATTCCGCCGGGCATCGCTCACGGATGTAAAGCAGTGCAGGGGCCGGTAAATTTATTTTATATTACTTCGCGGATATATGACCCTGCGGATGAATTGAGAATAGCATACAATGACCCATCGATTGATTTTGACTGGCTCAAAGGCCCGGAGATAAAATAAAATTATGGTTAACGAGAAAATACGAAAATTCTGGGATGAAAGAGCCGGTTTCGGCGGTGTATCCGGGACAAATGATTACCTTTTAAAAAATCTTGAACTCGATGTGCTCAGGAAAAGAATCCCGGATAAAAGCAAGATTCTTGATGTCGGCTGCGGAAATGGTGAAACTCTTATTACTCTGGTGAAAGAAAAAAACTGCTCCGGTGTAGGAATCGATTTTTCTCCGAAGATGGTTGAGTTGGCAAAAGGAAATGCCGTGAAAGCGGGTTTGCAGGAGAATTTACAGTTTGTCGAAGGTGCTTTGGAGCAAATACCCGGCGAAATAGGATTATTCGATAGTATTATCACAGAACGCAGTCTTATTAATCTCGATAGTGAAGAAAAACAATATAAAGCGTTTCTTGGAATAATGAGCCATCTCAAAACCAAGGGTCGTTATTATATGATAGAAAGCTGCATTGAGGGACTGGAGCGGACAAATGAACTGCGGATTTCTCTTGGGCTTGAAGCGATGGCGCCGCCCTGGCATAATTTATTCTTTAAGGAAGGAATTGTCGCAAAATGGGCAGATGATAAATATGTTCTCGAAGAAGTATTTCCTTTCTCGAGCACATATCATTTTTTAAGCAGGGTAGTTTATGCGAAAATAGCGCACGATAAAAAAGAAGAACTTCGATACGATTCTGATATAAATCTTGTCTCATGCAAACTGCCGCCTATTGGTAATTTTGGACCTGTCAGGCTTTGGCAATGGCTCAAACGGGGGTGAGAATAAAAATGGAAGCAGGGAATGCTATGGATAAAATATATATGGCAGGGCCGTGGATAACGGAACTGGAAATCAAAACAGTCGAAGACGCCATGCGCAACGGGTGGTATGAGCACGCTTACGATTATTGCGAAAAATTTCAAAAGGAATTCGCTGCTTATCACAGTCGAAAATATGCAATAATGACACCAAACTGCACAACGGCGATTCATTTACTGCTGACGGGACTTGGTGTAAAAGAGGGCGATGAAGTTATAATGCCTGAATGTACCTGGATTGCAAGCGGTGCCGGAATATCATATTTGAAAGCGACGCCGGTGTTCTGCGATATCGACCCTATAAACTGGTGTATTGACCCCAAGTCAGTTGAAAAAAGAATCACCTCAAAAACAAAAGCAATTATTGCAGTTGATTTGTTCGGCAATATGCCTGATATGGATGGATTAATTCAGGTGGGTAAAAATCATAATATTCCTTTGATAGAAGACGCCGCCGAAGCAGTCGGCTCATCGTACAAAGGCGTCAAAGCGGGCAAGTTCGGCATCGGCTCGGTTTTCAGTTTTCACAGAACTAAAACTATTACCACCGGTGAAGGCGGAATGCTGCTTTTGGATGATGACAAATTATTTGAGCGATGTTTCTTTCTTCGCGACCATGGACGAAAATCAGATGGCCCGATGTATTATAATTATGAAGTAACTTATAAATATATGCCTTTCAATGTACAGGCGGCGCTGGGATATGCACAGTTCCAAAGGATTGACGAACTTGTCGGTAAAAAAAGAGAGCAGCTTAAAATGTACAAAGAGAAGCTCAGGGATGTTAAGGATATTCAATTTAATCCTGAACCGCCGGGAGGAGTGAACGGAGCGTGGATAACTGGTTTGGTGTTCGGCAAATCGCATAAAATGACTAAACTTGACGCAATGGAAAAACTTGTAAAACTCGGATTGCCTGCAAGACCGTTTTTCTATCCTCTGTCGTCTTTGCCTGCGTATCCGGGCTTTAAGGAAAAATATGAACCGCTCAATCCTGTTGCTTACGATATATCTTCGCGCGGAATTAATCTGCCGGGAGCGGCTAATTTAACTGAAGAACAAATTAATAGATTTTGCGATGGTATTAAAACTATTTTAAAGAAAAAATAATTTTGATGAGGATGCAATGAATATATTTCTGGCTGACCTGGTACATAATTGTGTTTTGGGTGATAACCAGGTTTCCGGCGGGCAGGACTTTGTAGTTCCGCTGAATATCGGAAGTATCGCCGCATATGCACAGGCAAAATGCAGGAGTTCACTGGAAATTCATCTTTTCAAATATCCCGAAGAACTTTTAAATGCGGTTCAAAAACAAAAACCGGATTTAATCGGGTTTTCAAACTATGTGTGGAACAGAGATTTGAATTTAAAGATGGGTGCTTTAATAAAAAAACAGTATCCGGAGATTCTTACGGTAATGGGGGGACCTTCAATACGCATAGACCCGGAAGGTATCGCAGATTTTCTGCGTTCCACTCCTTTTATAGATATTTATATCATGTATGAAGGCGAATTTATTTTTTCACAGCTTATTGACAAATTCGCACAGGAGGGCAGGTCGTTTCTTGAAAAAGATTCAAATTTGCAGGGATGTGCTTATCTGGCTTCTGATGGCAAGCTGATTTATCATGAGTCTAACGAAGAATGTAATGTCCAAGAACTCATATCTCCTTATCTTAACGGAATGATGGATGAATATCTCGAAAAAGGTTTGATTCCATTGTTCGAGACTAACAGAGGCTGTCCGTTCAAATGTACTTACTGCACATGGGGAATTACAAGGCTGAATAAAGTGCGAGCGTTTCCTCTCGAACGAGTTTACAAAGAAATGGAATACGTTGCGGAAAAATTTTCTGATATTCCTGCATGGATTGTTGCAGACGCAAATTTCGGACTATTAAAACGTGATGTGGAAATAGCCAAAAAAATGCGTGATATAAAAAATAAAACAGCAAGCCTGCGCAAAATTATTGTATGGGAAAGCAAAACCGCGAACGAGAGAAATCTTGAAATTGCGAAGATATTGGGCAACGATATCGGAGATGTTTTAATAGCAGTACAAACTCTGGACTCAGAGGCGGAAAAGAATATTAAACGAGTTAATATCGACATCAGAGAAATCGCCGACAATATAGGCCGACTTCATTCAGAAGGTGCATGTACTTTCACACATGTGTTATCCGGACTGCCCGGCGAAAGTTACGAGGGGCATCTTGCAACTCTGAGGAAATGCTTCGAACTGGATTTCGATTATATCCAGGTGTTCAGTACGCTGCTGCTGCCGGGGAGCGAAATGGAAAGCAGGGAATCACGTGAAATGTTCAAGCTGCAAACAAAATACCGTCTTCGCAACGGCGGGTACGGTCAATATAACGGCATTAAATCCATCGATTGCGAAGAAATTATCAGGTCAAATTCTGCCATCAGCGAAGAAGAAATGCTGTCGCTGCGTTTGATTCACTGGCTTATCTGGTTCGGATGGAATCATGGATTCTTTAAACCAATACTGCGGTATGTTTACGAGGAACATAAAATAAATCCAATAGATGTAATGCTGGCGATAGCCAAAAGCGATAAGAAAAAATATCCTGAAGTCAAAAATTTATTTGAAAAATTTTTCGATGATGCCGAAAAAGAGTGGTTTCCAAGCATTGAAACTTTGCAGGAACATTATTTATCGCCGAAAATGTTTAACGACCTTGTAAAAAACGGATTTTCAAAGGTCGAATTCAAATATAACGCGATAATGATCCTTGAAAATAGATTGTTTGGCAGATTGCTTGATATGATTTCAGATATTGTTAATAAACGCTGTCCATCGTCCGGTGCCGACAGTATAATCGATATTATTCGGAAAATGAAAATTGAGCCAGATACGTATTTCAATGGGAATTTTGAGTTTGATAAGAAAATAAATGTTAAAGCGGATATGGCAGTTTATGTTAAAAGGCTGATGTCAACAAAATATAAAATAAAATATGGAGATTCCTGTCTGAAGCTCGGTAAATCCGCAGAAGAAATAACGAAAATAAAACAATATCTCGTAAAATGTGGTTATAAAAATAATAAATTATATGCAGTTGAAAAAAGTCTTGGCGTACTGCCTGATGCATTTATTTATGACGTCTGTGTTGCAGGTTAAGGAGCAGAAATATGTTGAGTCTTAAAGGGCATAGAGTTCTGATTACCGGCGGACTGGGGTTCATCGGCAGCAATCTGGCACATAAATGTCTTCAGCTTGGAGCGCAGGTAACCATTTTTGACTGCCTTGACCCTCGTTCGGGCGGGAACCTTTTTAATATTCACGATATCAGAGGGTCAGTCGAACTTGTTCATCAGGATATTCAGGATTTCAGCAGTGTTTGTCAGCATATTTGCGATAAGACGATTATATTTAATTGTGCGGCATCGACTTCGCATCCTTTTTCCATGCGCGAGCCGTGGATAGACCTCGATGTCAACAGCAGGGGAGTCGTTAATCTGCTTGAAGCGATTCGCAGATTCAACAGGCAGTGCTGTTTTATTCATCTTGGAACCAGTACGCAGCTCGGCAAACTTCAGACTTCAATCGCTGATGAGAAGCATCCGGAGTTTCCAACAGATATTTATTCGGCTAATAAATGCGTTTCAGAAAAATATGTTCTGATATATGCCAAATCTTATGGCATAAATACATCGGTCATAAGGCTGTCGAATGTTTTTGGGCCAAGAGCCAGCATTCACAGTGCTGATTTTACTTTCAATAATTATTTCGTCGGTTTGGCATTTCAAAACAAAGACATCACCGTTTACGGTCAAGGCGAACAAATACGAAATGTGATTTATGTCGATGACGCAGTGGCGGCGATTATAATGGCTGCGCAAAACGCCAAAGCCAACGGCGAGACTTTTTTTGCAGTCGGTGATGAGCATTTTAGTGTAGCTCAAATTGCAGAAGCGACTGTAAAGCATATCGGTTCCGGCAGAGTTAAGTATATCGAATGGCCAAAAAGCAGAAAGGCTATCGAGGTCGGCAACGCGTTTATCAGCAATAAAAAGATAAAAGAGTATTTAGAATGGAAACCGATGGATACTCTCGAAAGTGGTTTGCTTAAAACGAAAGCATTCTATGAAAAAAGTTTGCAGGAATATTTAAGGTAAGGGGGCTTGGGATGAAATTCGCAGTTACAGGCGCTTTGGGGCATATCGGGTCGCAGCTTATTCGCCAGCTTCCGATGACATTTCCGGGTGCTGAAATAGTTATGGTCGATAATATGATGACGCAGCGATATTGTTCGCTGTTTAATTTGCCGAATGCGGGCAAATATCGTTTTATTGAAGCGGATGTACTAAATGCTGAGTTGGAAAAAATTGTCAAAGGGGCTGATGCGGTTTTTCAATTAGCTGCGATTACTGATGCCGCAGGCAGTTTTAAAAATAAGGAACAGGTTGAAAATAATAATTTCAACGCAACCGTAAAAGTTGCCGAGGCTTGCAGCAAAGTAAATTGCCCGATGATACATCTTTCATCTACAAGCGTTTATGGAACACAGAATGAAGTCGTCGATGAAGACTGCACGCAGGAAGAACTAAAGCCTCAGAGTCCTTACGCACATACGAAGTTAAAGGAAGAAAAATTTTTGCAGGAACTTGGCAACAAAAGTAAATTGCGTTTTGTTACCTGCCGGTTCGGAACAATCTGCGGAATATCGCCGGGCATGCGGTTTCATACTGCTATTAATAAATTCTGCTGGCAGGCTGTTATGGGTGAGCCAATTACAGTCTGGCGAACAGCATTACATCAGAAAAGACCCTATTTGACGCTTGACGATGCGATGAGAGCGTTTATTTTTATTATTAAAAATAATTTGTTCGACCAGAGAATATACAATGTGCTGACAAGAAATATGACAGTCAATGATATTGTTGAAATGATTAAGCAGCACATTAACAAAATTGAAATTAAGTATGTCGATACTGAAATTATGAATCAGCTTTCATACGAAGTTTTAAATAATCGTTTTTGCGGCAGAGGTTTTAATTTCGCCGGCAGTATCGAAAAATGTATCGAAGAAACAATCAAATTGCTAAGACCTGCAGGAAGATAAAATGGCAGAAAAAAAATTATTTACTCGAAAAGAATTTGAAAATTTGAGAATTGAATCAGCAAAGGATATGGCTGCTGATAAAAAGTTACAGGCCGATGCCCTTGATGTGCTTGTCAGAGCGGACCAATACCGCTGGATTCACCAGACAAACTGGCTAGGTGAGCCGATACTGAATCTTCCGCAGGATATGTTTGCGATTCAGGAAATTATTTTTAAAACCAAACCTAAATACATAATTGAATCGGGGGTAGCGTGGGGCGGCTCACTGCTTTTTTATTCAACACTCATGGAAATCCTTAGCGGCGGGCAAATCATCGGAATCGATACGTATATACCTGACGACCTGAAGCAGCGGCTTAATTCGCATGGCAAGATTTCTGAGCGATTAACACTGATTAATGGTTCATCTGTTGAACAGGATACAGTCAACAAAGTAAAAGCACTTATCGGCGATTGCAGAGAAGTTATGGTGGTGCTTGATTCGTTTCATACGCACGAGCATGTGCTGAATGAATTGCGGCTGTATTCGCCTTTTGTCGGCAAAGGTTTTTATCTGATTTGCGGCGATACGATTGTGGAAGATATACCCGAACAGGAGCATCGCAGCCGTCCATGGGGTCACGGCAATAATCCTAAAACCGCACTATGGCAGTTTTTGAAAGAGAATGACAGGTTCGAGATTGATAAAGAGATTGATAATAAACTTCTGCTAACGTGTAATCCCGATGGTTACCTAAAATGCCGCAAGGATTATTATTTTTAAAATAAAGGTTTTTAATTGAATATAGTTACGAGCGCTGATAGTAATTTCTTCCATTGATGCAAGGTCTGGCCGAAGTGTTCGTACCATTATGGAAAACAGGTCATCTGCTTCATTTTGTCTGTGCAATCAGATTATCGTATATTCCTTCTATTCGTTTTATCATCACAGAATGGTTAAAATTAATTTTAACATGTTCTCTGGCTGAATTGGTAATCTCGGTTTTCTTTTCAGCAGGTAACTCCCTGAATTTTATCATAGCATCTGCCAAAGCGTTAATATTTTCCGGGGGTGTCAAAAGTCCGAACCTGCCGTTATCCAGAATTTCAGGAATTCCGCCGATACTGCTTGCGATACAGAATACGCCTGCGGCCATCGCTTCCAATAAAGTCCGCGGCAAACCTTCCGCAACCGAGGGAAGAATAAAACAATCGATTCCACGATAAAACTCCGGCATATTTTCAACTCGACCCGGCAAATGTACTGAATCTTTACAGCCCAATTCGGCTGCTCTATTCTCCAGCTCCGCCTTCAATTGCCCGCTTCCGGCAAAAAGCAACTTCGCATTTGGCATTATTTTTTTTATTTTAGCAAATGCCTCAATCAGGAACATCTGCCCTTTTGTCGGAGCCAGTCTCCCTGCCGTAGCGAACACAACAGCGTCATTGGAGATGTTATACTTTTGCCGCATAATCGCGCGGTCGGAACTGCTGTTTGCGAAATAATCAAAGTCTATTGAATTGCCGATGTTGATTACTTTTTGCGAATCGACAGAAGAATTATGTTTTTCAATGTCTTCTTTAACTGCCTGACCTACGGCGAAAATTCTATCGACCCGCGGCAGCAGAAAATAATTTTGCAGCTTTCTATTTAGATTTCTTGTTCTTCCCATTCCATGCACGTGCGAAACTATTGCAGGAGTTTTTGCGATACACCCCGCTATAGTGCCGTGGAAAGTGGCCTTGTGATGATGACAATGCAGAATATCGACGCCCTGATTCTTTAGAATCTTTGCAAGTCTGAAAAAAGAAAATGGAGCAATCGGCAGCCTGGAATTCTTTGTTACATAGAAAACTTTTTTGCCGTTCTGTTCGAGAAGATTCGGCACATCGCTTTTTTTCGTCAGATAAATCCCAATCGTTTCATATTTTTCGGGATTAATGCCGCAAATTACAGGGACAACGGTTGGTATATTTCCGCCGAAAGTCGGCCAAAGCCTTGCAACGATAAATTTTCCATTTTTCATAATTTACCGGTTGCCGTACATTTGCTGATAATATTGCTGATAGTTCCCGCTGGTTACACTTTCGAGCCATTTTTTATTTTGCAAATACCATTCGATTGTGCTTTTAATTCCTTCTTCAAAGTTAGTCTTGGCCTTCCAGCCGAGCTGATTATTTATCTTCGTTGAATCTATAGCGTATCGTCTGTCGTGGCCGGGTCTGTCTTTGACAAAGTTTATCAGCGAATGAGGTTTGCCGACCGCATCGAGTATCGTCTTCACAACTTCGAGATTCGTTTTTTCATTGCTCGAACCGATATTGAAAATTTCGCCAGGCTTTGCATCGGTTAAAACTTTCCAGATTGACCTGCAATGATCTTCGACATGTATCCAGTCGCGAACATTCAAACCATCGCCATACACCGGCAGAGGCTTACCATTCAATGCGTTATTTATCATCAGCGGAATCATTTTTTCAGGAAATTGATATGGACCATAATTATTCGAACATCTGGTAATATTGTAATTTAAGCCCCACGTATGACCGAAAGCTTTTACGAGCAGGTCTGCGGCAGTCTTGCTTGCTGAATAAGGTGAATTCGGAGACAATGGCGTCTGTTCTGTAAATTTTCCTGTTGGGCCAAGCTCTCCATAAACTTCATCGGTCGAGATCTGTATGAAACGGTTGATTTTTTTATCGCGTGCCGCTTCCAGAAGAGTCAGCGTTCCGGTTACATTGGTTTCGATAAAAACTTTCGGTTCCTGTATCGAACGGTCAACGTGACTTTCAGCAGCGAAATTAATTATTGTGTTAATCTGATATTTATCGATTAACTGCTCGACAGTTTTCCCGTCGCATATATCAGCTTTTAAAAAGACATGATTTTTATTATCGAGAAAGCCTTCGAGGTTTTCGAGATTGCCTGCATAAGTCAGTTTGTCAAGGTTCACGATGAAACAATCAGGCTGTTCTGCAAGAACGAGTCTTACAAAATTACTGCCGATAAAACCTGCACCGCCGGTTACGAGAATTCTTTTCATATTGTTTTCAAAAACCTTTCAAGTGGTTTTTGCCACATTTCGATAGGTTTGTCAAGCAAAGACTGAATCTTGTCGCAGCAGAATCTGCTGTTGGCAGGTCTTGCCGCCGCGCTTTTAAATTCATCGCTTTTGCATGGAATTATTTCGGTTTTAAGTTCCAATTTTCCAAAAGCGAATTTCGCGACTTCGTATCGGCTTGCATATTCCGCCGCCGCATAATGAAAAAGTCCTCGATGCTTATTTTCTGCAAAGATATGAATCACTTTCGCGGCTTCCTGCGTCCATGTCGGCGAACCGAACTGGTCGTCAACCACTTTTAAGCTGTCTCTCTGCTTTGAAAGAGATATAAGTTTGCTGATAAAATTATTGCCGTTTTTTCCATAAGTCCATTGAACGCGAATAATGCCACAGTTCTGGTGATTTTCCATTAAAAGAAGTTCACCTTCGAGTTTGCTTCTGCCGTAAGCATTGATTGGCCTTGGAGTATCTGTTTCTTCGTAAGGCGAATCTTTTTTGCCGTCAAAAACAAAATCAGTACTAATATGTATTACATAGATATTTTTTTCAGCGGCAATTTTAGCGAGGTTTTCAACCGCTTCCGCATTTACTTTATAAGCGAGGTCGTATTGACTTTCAGCTTTCTCAACATCAGTAAACGCTGCGCAATTGATTATAACATTCGCGTTATCAACTGCCTTTTGGAGTTGAGCAAAATCTGTGATATCAAATTCGGGCAAATCGAATGTTTTTAAATTTTCTTCAGCGTAAAGGCTTCGAACTTCAGACCCGAGCATCCCTTTGGCGCCGAGCAGGACAATTTTATCAGCCATCTTTGCGCGTCCAGTCATAAGGAATGTCGTTGTCGTGCGGATGAATTCTGAACTCATCGGGCTGTTTGTAATCATATACTTCCGATGGGGTATTGATTATGTACGCTTCTTCCTGACTGACACACATCCATCCGTGACAAACCCCAGGCGGAATCTTTAAAACAGCCGGACAATGTTCGCTCATATAAATCTGGTTGACGCATCCTTTTGTTTTGGAGCCTTCTCGGTTGTCATAAAGCCCCACTTTAACCGTCCCTTTTGCTACATAAAAACAATCGTATTGTTTTTTATGCCAGTGCCATGCTTTCACAACACCGGGATAAGTGGTTGTGAAATAGACTTGGCCGAATTTTACAAAAATTTCATCGTCAGCCCGCAGAATTTCTCCGAGCCTGCCGCGTTCATCAGGAAGTACCTTGACTGTTTTTGCTTTTAATCCTTCAATCAAACCTGCCGAACCGGTAACGATAATCGAACCTTCTGAAAATACTCTTTTCAAAACTGCAATTTGTTTCATTTTGGTGGGTCCTTTAAAACTAATTCACTTGCGGTGTTGAGCGATTCGAAAGTTCCTGCATCTGTCCACCATCCGTCAAGAATATCGTATTCGAGCTGATGAGTATTGATGTAAGAGTTGTTTACATCTGTGATTTCGAGTTCGCCTCTGCCGGATGGCGTGAGTTTTTTGATTTTTTCAAAAACCGTATTATCGTAAAAATAAATTCCGGTTACGGCATAGTTCGTTTTGGGTTTTTTCGGCTTTTCAGTAATTTTAACAACTTTGCCTTCATCGATTTCAGCGACTCCGAAACGTTGAGGATGCGGAACTTTTTTGAGCAGCACCCTAGCGCCGGTCTGCTGGTTATCGAATTTTTCAAGGTAGGGCTTCAGTGAACTTTTGAAAATATTATCGCCAAGAATTACCGCCAGTCCGCCGTCGTTGGCAAAATTTTCTCCAAGAGCAAGCGCCTGCGCAATTCCGCCTGCCTGGTCCTGCACTTTATATGTGAACCGGCAGTTAAATTCTTTGCCTGAGCCGAGCAGGTTTACCACGTGTCCCATGTGGTCAACGCCGGTTACCACAAGAATTTCTTCTATCCCGGCAGAGACAAGTTTTTCGACCGGGTAATAAATCATAGGTTTGTTGCCGACAGCCAATAAATGCTTGTTTGTAACTTTCGTCAGCGGCATCAGCCGTGAACCAGTTCCTCCGGCCAATACAATTCCCTTGATATTCACAAATATCTCCTAAAAGCGTTTTTATAATTCTAACCGCAAAAATATCCATTATCAATACTGAAAAACCATTTTTTACTGGAGGATTTTCCCTTGCATTGCCGATGAACATTATGTATAGTACCGCACAAGCTTTCTGTTAGAAGGGGCGCAGTATGGGCCAACAGCATCACGGCATAGCTGGCTCAAGCCTCAAACAGGGCCCAACCGAAGTCCGATAATCTTATTGGACACCGTGAAAACTGTAGATTTTTACATTATTGTATCAATTGACTTCGTATGTTAGTGCTTATATAGCAATAATTTATACCCGGTGGTGTAATTGGTAACACAGAGGTTTTTGGTACCTCCATTCATGGTTCGAGTCCATGCCGGGTAGTAATGTTGAAAACAGGAATGTTAAAACAAAAGTTGAGGTAAAATGTCAGAAAAAGTTGCGATAATTTTAGCGGCAGGGATAAGCAGCAGAATGAATACAAAACTTCCCAAAGTTTTGCATGAAGTCTGCGGCAGACCTATGCTTGCGTACGTAATCGACGCCTGCAGGCAGGCCGGGGTACAAAAATTATATATTATCGTCGGCTATGGCAAAGAGCAGGTAATTAACTACTTCCACGACGATAAGGACATTACCTGGGTTGAGCAGAAGGAACAAAAAGGAACCGGTCATGCGGTTTTATGCTGTAAAGAGCACCTTGCCGGTTTCGAGGGCGACACTTTGATTCTCTGCGGCGACGGCCCTTTAATCAGGTATGAAACGCTTTCGACGCTTACCGAAAAGCATCAGCGTGAAGTTTCTTCCGCAACACTTGCGACCGCGATTCTAAATGAACCAACCGGTTACGGCAGAATCCTCCGCGACAGTTACGGAAATATTCAGGGCATTGTTGAAGAAGCCGACTGCACACCTGAACAGAAGACTATAAAAGAAGTAAATCCAAGCTATTATTGCTTTAAGAATAAAGTATTGTTCGAAGCTCTTGATAAAATTACGCCCAACAATGTAAAAAATGAATATTATCTTACCGATGCGCTGCGTTTGATTATCGAAGCGGGGCACAAGGTTATCGCAGTTACCGCAGTTGCCGCGCAGGATGCGATGGGCGTCAACAGCCGTCAGCAGCTCAGCGAAGCCGGCAAGATTATGCAGCGAAGGATTCAGGATAAATTTATGAAAATGGGGGTAACGATTGTTGACCCGCCGAATACCTGGATTGACGCTCGTGCCATAATCGGACAGGATACAGTAGTTGAGCCGTTTACGTATATTCACGGCAGAGTAAAAATTGGAATCGGATGCAGAGTCGGACCGTTTGCTTATGTACGCGAGGGTACGGTTCTCGGCAATGATGTCGTTTTGGGCGTTTTTACTGAAGTTAAAAATTCTACTCTTTCAGACGGCGTTCGCGCAAGGCATCTAAGTTATATCGGAGATTCAGAACTGGGCAAAAACGTAGACATCGGCGCAGGTGCAATAACAGCCAACTTTGACGGCCGAAGCATTCAGCGCACCAAAATTGGCGATGGCGTTTTTGTTGGTCCTGGTTCGGTTATCATTGCTCCGATAGACATTCCGTCAGGGGTGCAAATAACACCAGGTTCGGCAGTTTCATCAGAAAATATGGAAAAGGGAAAGTAAAGGATTGTTAATGACGACTAACAATAACATAAAGGTATTCAGTGGCTCGAGTAATCCCGTACTCACGCAAAAAATCTGTGATTATCTCGGAATACCCGTTGGCGGAGCCAATATAGAAAAATTTCCGGATGGTGAAAAAATTATTAAATGCGAAGACGATGTTCGCGGCAGAGATTGTTTTGTTGTTCAATCAGGCTGTGAACCTGTTGACGAAAATATCATAGAGCTTTTGATTTTCCTCGATTGCCTCAAACGCGCAAGCGCAAGAAGAGTAACGGCTGTAATACCGTATTTCGGTTATGCCCGCCAGGACAGAAAAGACGAAGGCAGGGTGCCGATTACGGCAAAGCTGATTTCAAATTTGATTACCACTGCCGGAGCCGACAGGGTTCTTGCGATGGATTTGCACGCAGCACAGCTTCAGGGCTTTTTCGATATTCCGATGGACCATCTGTTCGCAGAACCTGTTTTGACAAACTATTTCAGGACAAAGAAGTTCACCGACCTGACAGTTGTATCTCCCGATGTGGGGAATATCAAACGCGCGGCAAGATATGTCGAACATCTCAACGGTGAGCTGGCTATAATTCACAAAAGACGCCTCAGCAGCAAGGAAGTCCAATGCGGCGCAATCATCGGTAACGTCAAAGGCAAAGACGTTCTGATGTGCGACGATATAATTTCAACCGCAGGAACCGTGTGCAGCGCCGCAAAACTCGTCAAAGAGCAGGGTGCGAATAAAGTCTATGTAGGCGCGACACACGCGTTGTTCGCCGATAAAGCGATAGAAAAAATTAAAAATTCTCCGATTGATGAGGTAGTCGTTACAGACACCATTCCTCTCAAAGAAGAAGCCAAACAGTTGGACAACATTAAGGTTCTTTCTGTTTCGAGCATTCTCGGAGAAGCGATAAAACGTATTCACAGTAATGAATCCATTAGTTCAATGTTTAAAATTAATAAAATGAGGTAAAAAGTATGGTATCGAAATCTGGTTTGGTTCTAAAAGCACAAACAAAAAGTGAACGTGGAAAAAAGCATAATGCTAA
Organism: Planctomycetes bacterium GWF2_41_51; assembly: GCA_001825665.1. Taxonomy (GTDB): domain Bacteria; phylum Planctomycetota; class Phycisphaerae; order Sedimentisphaerales; family UBA12454; genus UBA12454. The sequence continues at coordinate 21,149 of MHXZ01000029.1, forward strand.
GCTGCGTCAGCAGGGTATTATTCCTGCCATAATTTACGGCCACAAACAGGAGCCGCAGCCTGTGGTTCTTAATGAGCATGATTTTGCCGAAGTTCTTCATTACGGCAAAAAGCTGCTTGATATCGAAGTCGATGGCAAGCCTACAAAGCTTCTGCTTAAGGATATTCAGTACGATCATCTCGGCAAGAGAATGATTCACGCTGACTTAGTCAGAGTTGATTTGAGTGAGAAGGTTACTGTAGCAGTTCCGCTTATCTTTAAAGGTACCGCAGCAGGCGTAGCTGAAGGCGGCGTAACAGAAGAACATCTCGACAGCATTGAAATCGAATGTACAGTTACCGAAATACCCGAGTCAATCGAAGTATCGATTAAGGGTCTCAAAATTGACGATTCAATGTACGTCAAAGACATTGTGCTGCCGCAGGGCACTAAGCTTGTTACGAATCCTGAATTGCTTGTAATGGCGTGCAAAGAACCGGTTGAAATTGTTGAACCGTCTCCTGAAGAAGCTGGTCTCGAGCCTACAGCTCCTGAAGTTATTACTGAACGTAAACCTAAGGAAGAAGAAGGCGAAGAAGCTGGTAAAGAGAAAAAATAATTTTAACCTGCCGGGAATTTTCCAATGGACGAGATTAGATTAATAGCAGGTCTTGGAAATCCGGGCAGCGAATATGACGGTACTCGTCATAATATAGGATTTGAAGTAGTAGATAAGCTGGCTGATAAGTATGGCGTGGAACTGAAAAAAGGAAAGTTCGGCGCAGCTTTTGGTCAGACTGCTCTTGAAGATAAAAAGTTAATATTGTTAAAGCCGCTCAAATATATGAACAACAGCGGACAGGTAATCGCGACTGCCGCCGGTTTTTACAAATTGCAGCCTTTGCAGATTCTTGTAATAACCGACGATTTGGCGCTCGAGCCGGGGACTATCAGGATGCGTGCATCAGGTTCTGCCGGCGGGCACAACGGGTTGGTCGATATTATCGAGAAACTCGGAACTTCCGATTTCCCCCGTCTGCGTATAGGTATTGGCGACAAAGGACCGGCCGTTGGAAAAGATTACGTTCTTTCAAGGCCCGGCTCCGCCGATAGAGAGCTTTTGCGAGAAGCTGTCCAGCAGGCAGTCGAAGCATCTATTTGCTGGATGCAGCAGGGTGTCGATGCGGCAATGACAAAATTTAATAGGAAAAAAATATAGGACAGACCTGTGTGTCTGCCCGGCGAACACGAAGTGTCGTCCTTTTATTAAGATAACAAAATATAATTTTTTTAGTATTTAAGGAGTTTAATTTGGAAACCGTAACCAAAAGATTGTATGAGGCATTGTTTCTCATTGATACTGGTGAAGCCGCTGCTGACTGGCAGGGCATAAATGACCATTTGAAAAAGATTTTCGATCGCAATGAAGCTGAAATTCTCAGTATGCGTAAATGGGATGAAAGACCTCTTGCCTATCCTATATTGGGCAAAAAGAGAGGCACTTATATCCTTGTTTATTTCAACGCGCTTTCCTCAGTTCTCGATGCGATTGAACGCGACATAAGACTTTCTGAAAGAATTATGCGGGTTCTCATCCTTCGCGGCGACCATATAACACCTGAAGATATGGCAAAAGATACTCCCGCGACTCTAACAGAAAAAGGAATCGAGAAGCCGCCGGTTGCTGCGGCCGCCGCTGTCGAAGCTGTTGTCGAAGAAGATGAAGTAGATGAGATTCCCGGAATTACGGATATTGATGTGAAATAGATTTCGGCGTTTCCCTGTTATAGGGTATTCGAAAGGATTTTATTATGGCTAATTTCAATAAGGTTATACTGCTCGGCAATCTGACGCGCGACCCGCAGTTATCTTATCTGCCAAGTCAAACGCCTGTTGTGGATTTTGGACTTGCTACTAACAGAAAGTGGACAAGCCAGGATGGCCAGCAGCGTGATGAAACCTGCTTTGTCGATTGCAGAGCTTTCGGCAAACCGGCCGAGACAATTAATAAGTACTGCAAAAAAGGCAGACCGCTTCTGGTTGAAGGAAGGCTTACTTTCGATAGCTGGACAGGTCAGGACGGCACTAAACGCAGTAAATTAAGAGTTACGATTGAAAGTTTCCAGTTTGTTTCGTCTGCACCAGGCTCAGGTCAGGGCGGCGGCGGTGGTGAATCTCAGATTCCCGCCAATGATGCCCCTATGGACCAGTCTGCATCTGCAGGCGGTGATGATATTCCGTTTTAATTTAAAATTAAAATTTGAAATTTAAAATTTATTTTTAGGAGTTCTTAAGTGAGAAGCCAGGGTTTTAAGAAAAAGCCGGATAAGATGAAAAAAAGAAAACGGCGTGAAAATGTTACCCAGCAGAATCAATGCAGGTTCTGCCGGTCTAAAACCGAGTATGTAGATTATAAGGATATCGATGTTTTGGGCAAACTGCTTACGCACCGCGGCAAAATTTTCTCGCGAAAACGAAGCGGAAATTGCGCAAGCTGTCAGAGAAAAGTGAAACTTGCGATTAAACGGGCTCGGTTTATGGGTTTGCTTCCGTTTACAAGCTAAGTGGTTCTTAATTTTTAAAATAATGCAGACATAATCTGTTTGGAGAAAAGTATGGACGTTTTATTATGTGAAGATGTTGAAAATCTTGGCTGGTACGGCGAAGTCGTAAAAGTCAGTGAAGGTTACGCAAGAAATTATCTTTTGCCGCAAAGGCTTGCGATTGCGCCTTCAGAAGCGAAAATAAAGGCGATGGCAGAAGAGAAAACTAAAAGAGATCAGCAGCGAAAAGTTGTCATCGACAATTTCAGAAAAGCTGCCGATGCTGTCGAAGGCGCTGAAGCTGTTCTCGCTGCAAAGGCTAACGAACAGGGACATTTGTTCGGCTCGATTACTGAAAGGGAGATTGCTGAAAATCTTCGCGGTCAGGGGTTTGCGGTTGAAGATAAATTTGTTCGACTCGAAGAGCATATCAAAGAGGTCGGCCAGCACGATGTTAAATTGAGATTCGCACAGGATATTTTCGCGACAGTAAAAGTTACTGTTGTACCAGAAGCCCAGGCTCAAAGTACGGAAGCTAAAGATGCCCCAAACCAAGGACAGACAGAGCAGGAATAAGCCCGCCGCAAGGCAAGCTGATATTTCTTCAGTCTCGCTGACCGGAAGGACTATGCCTGAATCGCTCGAAGCCGAAGCTGCTGTGCTCGGCTCGATGATTCTTGACCCGCAATGTATCGGGCTTGTGGTTCAGAAAGTTGTTTCCGCTGCTTTTTATCGCATCGAACATCAGATGATTTTCGAAGCGATTATTTCGCTCTGGGATAAAAAGAGCGATGTGTTCGATCTTTTACTGCTCAGAGATGAGCTTAAAAATCGCAAACAGCTCGATGAAGTCGGCGGTCCGGAGTATCTCGTCAAAGTTGCTGAATCAGTTCCGTCAAGCGCCAACGTCGAGCATTATGTGCAAATCGTTAAAGATAAGCAGATGATGCGCGAACTTATCAGCGCAGCGGGCGAAGTTTTGACAGAAGCCCTCGAGGATTCCGGTAATACCGCTGAAAAATTAGACAGGGCAGAGCAGAAAATATTTGCAGTTACGCAGACAAAAGTCAGCGGAACCGCCGCTTCGATGAAAGAGCTTTTAACAGAAGCTTTCGAAGCCATTGATAAAAGACAGGGACATCATATTACAGGTCTGCCGACTGGTTATGCAGAGCTTGATGATTTGACCTGCGGTTTGCAGAATGGTGAAATGGTTATCATCGCCGGCAGACCCAGTATGGGAAAAACAAGTTTCGCGATGAATATCGCAGAGCATATCGGAGCAGATAACAATATTCCGGTCGCGATTTTCTCTCTTGAAATGAGCCGCCAGCAGCTTGCCGAACGTATGCTTTGCAGCAGAGGAATGATAGATTCGCAGGTTGTGCGAAAAGGCCTCATTAATGACAGCCAATATCAGGAGCTTGTTCATGCCGCAAGCGAACTTAGTGAAAAGCCGATTTTCGTTGACGATACACCCGGCATTACTCCGCTCGAACTTCGCGGAAAAGCAAGAAGACTTCGCAGCAGATACGGAATAAAAAGTATTTTTATAGATTATTTGCAGCTTATGAGTATGGGCGGCTCAGTTGAGTCGCGCCAGCAGGAAGTTAGTGAAATAAGCAGGTATTTAAAGGCGCTTGCAAGAGAGCTTGAAGTGCCTGTTGTTGTTTTGAGTCAGCTTAACCGTGCTTCAGAAGGCAGGGAAGGGCATCGGCCCAGAATGAGCGACTTGCGCGAAAGCGGTAGTATTGAACAGGACGCCGATGTCATTATGCTGCTGCATCGTGAGGATTATTATCACAAAGGCGAGGAAGGTTACGAAAATACGTCCGGTGCTGAAGTGATTATAGCCAAGCAGCGTAACGGCCCCACTGATACGGTTGAACTTAGCTTTAATGGTACTTACACCCGCTTTGCCAATAAGATGCGGGTCAAAGAGCCTTTTTAAGCTCGATGGACAGGATGGTTTTACAAGAAAGGGATTTTTATGAATTACCAATGCCCTGAGTATCATAGACCGGCAAAGATTTTATTTTCCGTTATTATTCTTTTTGTTATTAGTGCTTTCGCATGGTCTGAGCCGAATTCACACGAACAGGCTGATGTTCTTTCTGTTCCCCAACCTCCATCCCCTGAAAACAGGATTATCGATAGTATTGAGGTAAGAGGAAACGTTTATCTCAGCAAAGAACAAATTATAGTCGCGGTAAGAAGCAGGGCAGGACAGGAATTTATCGCTGCTCAGGCAGAGGAAGACGCCAAAAGAATCGCCGCTCTTACCGGGGTTGAGTTCGCCTATTACAGTGTCGAACCTGTCGGTGAAAAGGTGAAACTTATTTTCGTAGTTAAAGAAAAGGTTGTTATTCGCAAATTGACTTTTTCGGGCGATGATAAAACCCCGACAAGCAAATTAACTGAAAAGCTTGGCTTTCAAAGAGGCGATTATCTTGACCGACTTACCGCCGCAAGCGGCGCAGAAAACCTTACAGAACATTATAATAAAACAGGTTATCCTTTCGTAAAAGTAACTTTCGACGATTCACAAATACAAAATGGGATTTTGCATTACACGATTGATAAAGGCCCGAAAGTAAAAATTAAGAAAACCCGCTTCGAAGGTAACAAGGCTCTTAAAAAAGGCGAACTCAATAAAGTAATTAAAAGCAAACCGAAAAATTTATTGATTTTCCAGAATTATTTTAAGCAGAGCGTTCTCGATGATGATATTGTGAAATTGCAGCAGGCGTATGATAAAAGAGGTTATCTCGATACTAACGTTGAGGCGAAAACAAATTTTATAAAAAACAGAACCGGCGTTGAGATTACTTTCGTCATTGAAGAAGGCAAACAATACGATGTCGAAAAAATAGAACTGACCGGCAATGAATTTTTGACAGATGCAAATTTGATGAGTACTTTCCGGCTTAAAGTCGGTCAGTTCTACAGCAATGAAAAAGCAGAATATGACAAAGAAGAAATTTTAAAAGCATATCGTCAGCGCGGTTTCATAAATGTTGCTGTTGAATCGTCACGGCAGTTTGTTTCTGATAATAAGATCATTGCGAAATTTGATATCGAAGAAGGCGAAAGATTCCGCATTGGTATAATTAATATTTCAGGAAACAAAATGGTGCAGGATAAAGTAATCCGCAGAATCCTCGATGAAAGTGAATTCAAACCAGGCGAATGGTACAACGCTCACATCGCACAGGGAACAGGCGAAGGTCTGCTTGAAAAAGATGTAAGAGGAAGTGTTTACTCTGAAACGGCTGTTATTACGCCCGCAGGCGACAAGCCCGGCCAAAGAGACGCCGAAGTCAGAATTAAAGAAGGAAAAACAGGTTCCATTATTTTCGGTGCAGGCGTCAGCAGCACCGATGGCTTAATCGGACAGGTCGTTTATGAACAGCGAAATTTCGATTATAAAAAATGGCCGAGCAATTGGCGAAAATTCTTTTCTGAAAACGCTTTTAAAGGCGCAGGCCAGACTTTGAGAATAGCGCTCGAACCCGGTACACAGGTCAGCCGGTATTCAGTTAGCTTTACAGAACCATTCCTGAAAGATAAACCAATTTCAATGACTCTCGCCGGTTCAAGTTGGGAAAGGGGAAGAGAAAGTTACGATGAGGAACGCCAGAAAGGTTTTTTGGGTTTCACCAAAAGAATGAAAAAAGGCTGGTATAGAACTTTGGCGTTCAGAGCGGAAAATGTAAATGTTGAATCGATTGAGGATGATGCTCCGGAGGAAGTTCGAGATGTGGAAGGCGGCAATCTTTTAGGAGGAGTTAAAGTTGGTTTCGGAAGAAATACAACTGATAACAGATTTCTGCCTACAAAAGGCAAAAATTATGAATTAAGTTATGAACAGGTTGCAGGCGACCACACATTCGGCGTTGTTGAGGGAACTTATCGCTGGTATAAGACTTTGCGCGAGGATCTCGCAAGACGTAAAACCGTCCTTGAAACAAAATTATACGCCGGCTCGATTGTAGGCGATGCCCCGTTATTCGAAAAATTCTACGGAGGCGGAATCGGCAGCATCAGAGGTTTTGATTATCGCGGAGTTAGTCCGAGAAGCGGACCTGATGATGACCCCGTAGGCAGCGATTGGATAGCAACCGCAAGCAGCGAAGTTTCAATACCGCTGTATTCTGAAACCCTTGCCGGTCTTTTGTTTGTCGATACAGGAATTATTGAAACAGGCGGAGTCAGAGCCTCCGTCGGTATCGGTGTGCAGATTATGATACCGCAGTGGTTCGGCCCTGTTCCTATGAGATTCGAACTTGCCGCACCGCTTATGAAAAGCGACGAAGACGATACCCAGATATTCAGCTTTTCTGCCGGTGCTTTGTTTTAGTATATATATTTTCAAAAGGAAAATTAAGAAAGGAATATTGTATGAAAAAAAATCTTATTATCGCCGCATGTCTGGCCGGATTATTTGTGCTGGCTTTCTGTGTTGCAAATTCCGGCGGCGCAAAGGAAAAACCTCTCCCTGCTCCGCGAATCGGAATAGTCAGTGTCAGGGATGTTTTTGATAACTGTACATTAAAAGTAGCGACCGAAAAGGAACTTGCCGCCGAAGGCGAAAGCCGCTATGCCGATATTAAGAAAATGGAGCAGGATATCGAAAACGAAAAAAATGCTCTGACAAAACTCAAAGAAGACAATCCTGAATATATGCTTTCACTTAAAGCTTTGATGATGAAACAATCGCAGTTTGAAGCTGAAAAAGAATTTTACCAGCAGGATTTGACTGTGAAGGAAATGCGCGGCAAAGAAAAAATTTACCGCAAAATTCTCGAATCAGTTGCCGAAGTTGCGAAAGAAAAAGGCATGAATATGATTATAAACAGAGATGATAATTATCTCAATCAGCCTGAATCTTCGCCTCCCGCTCAAAATCCGACCGATTTGATTCTGACCACCCGCACGCACAAACTTCTTTACTATGATAAAGAATATGATATGACACAGGATGTTCTCGTAAACTTGAATAATAAAGCTTTGAAAAAATGAGACCAGTGAAGATTACAGTTGACCAAATCGCTAAATTAATAAAAGCGCAGCTAATCGGTGCAGGCAATGCCGAGATTACCGGCGTTTCACCATTTGAATCCGTTTCACCAAATCAGATTACTTTCGCGGCCAATGAGAAATTGCTCGAGCAAATCGGAAGCTGCAAAGCCGCCGCGGTGATTGTGAAAAAACAGGTCCAATCGCCTGTTCCGCTGCTTGTAGTCGATAATGTCGAGCGTGCACTGATTGAAACTTTGAAGCAGTTTATGCCGCCGCTTGAAAAATCTCAGCCCGGAATTCACAAATCCGCTGTAATCGACGAAGGCGCTTCCATTGACCCAACCGCTTCAATCGGTCCGCTTGCTTATATTAGAAAAGGTGTTAAAATCGGAGCAGGAACAGTTATAGGTGCAGGCTGCAAAATTGGCCAGGACACTACAATCGGTACAAATTGCAAACTCGATGATAACGTTGTTGTTTATCACAACTGTACCATTGGAAATTACTGTTTTATATACGCAAACTCGACTATTGGTGCGACCGGTTTCGGCTATTATTTTATCGACGGTCAGCATAGGCTCATTCCGCATATCGGTGGAGTGATTATAGAAGATTGCGTTGAAATCGGTGCCAACACTTGTGTTGACAGGGCGAAATTCGGGAATACCGTTATTGGTGCCGGAACAAAGATAGACAATCTCGTTCAGATAGCACATAATGTTGTAACAGGTAAATGCTGTCTGATTGCCGCACAGGTCGGCATCTCCGGCAGCAGTAAGCTCGGCAACGGTGTCGTTCTCGCCGGCCAGGTCGGTCTAAAAGACCATATAAACATTGGCGATATGACGCAGATTGGTGCTCAGGCAGGCGTTATTAGTGATATCGCACCCAATCAGCAGATCGTTGGTTCGCCTGCGATTGACAGCAAAGAATTTTTTAGGCATCTGATTATGACGCAGAAGTTGCCAGAGATGAGCAAACAGTTGAAACAGTTGTTAAAGAAAGTGCAGCAGCTTGAATCCCGCACCTTATAGCATTTGGTTCTTTGCCAAAAGGTGCGAAATTTAGAATATGGATGATAACACGTATAATGGATAATTTTAATAATATAGGTGCGGGATGAAGCCGCAAAAAACAATAGCTAACGAAGTCAGACTCGCCGGAAAGGGAATGTTTGGCGGCCAGGACGCGAAAGTTCTTTTCAAACCCGCGGAGGTTGACGGAGGCATTGTTTTTGTTCGGCGTGATATGCCCGAGCCGGTCCGCATCGAAGCCAATACAAAAAACATCGGCCAGAGAAGCAGAAGAACCGCTCTCATTCGCGGTGATGCAGCAATTGAAACCATCGAGCATTGTATGGCCGCTATTAACGCTCTTGAAATCGATAATATAATTATCGAAGTTGAAGGCCCTGAAATGCCCGGCTTCGACGGCGGCCCAGGCGAATATTTCAAAGCTCTGAAAAAATGCGGCTCTATAGAACAGACCAAACCCAAAAAAGAAATGACAATCACTGAGCCGGTTACCATTTCCGATGGCGATGCGGCGATATATGCTCTGCCTTCATCTTCAGAAGGTTTGCAGATTACTTACGATTTGGATTATACAAAACACACCGGCATCGGCAGGCAGATGTTAAGCTGTTCGCTGACTACCGATTATTTCGAAGTCAATCTCGCGCCCGCAAGAACATTTCTGCTCGAAGCCGAAGCAAGACAATTCCAATCTCACGGCATTGGCACGCATTTAAGCCCGAAAGACATACTCGTTATCAGTTCTGATGGCCCGATTAAAAACAGTTTCAGATTCCCCGATGAATGCGTTCGCCATAAGATTGTCGATTTGATTGGCGATATCGCTCTTGTCGGCAGAAGAATTTCCGGCCGAATCGTTGCGTATAAAAGCGGACACAATCTAAATCAAATGCTCGCCAAAAAACTCGTTCAGCAGGCCGAGCAGCAGGACAGAATTACAAAAGCCGGAACCGATGCTCTTCTCGATATTCGCAGGATTCAAAAAATTCTGCCGCATCGCTACCCGTTTCTGCTCGTCGATAAAATTATCGAAATCGACGGCGACAGATCGATCAAAGGTGTTAAAAACGTAACGTTTAACGAAATATTTTTCCAGGGACATTTCCCCGGAACCCCGATAATGCCCGGCGTTTTAATTCTCGAAGCCCTCGCGCAGGTCTCCGGTTTGCTTTTCGCGCAAAAGCTCGAACACACCGGTAAACTTGCTCTTTTACTCGGTATGGACCATGTAAAACTCAGAAAAACAGTCGTCCCCGGCGACCAGTTGATTCTCGTTTCTGAAACCGTCAGGGTCAGAAGCAAAACTGCCGTTTGTAAATGTGAAGCTTTGGTTGGTGACGCCAAAGCCGTTGAAGCCGAAATTAAATTTATACTCGTTGATGACGAGACTGTTTAAATTAACAGTGTTAATCAGTGTAAATCCGTGTCTGAAAAGACCGTGTAAATCTGTATCAGATTTTTTTTCAGGAATAAATTGAAATGACAAAAATTCATCCGACAGCGGTAATTGAAGCAAGTGCACAAATTGGTAATGATGTTGTGATTGGCCCCAATTGCTACATCGACACCGGCGCACATATAGGTGCAGGCTGTATTCTCGATGCAAATGTTGTTATCGGTAAAAATATCAAAATCGGCGAAAAGAATATTTTTTATCCAAACTGTGTTATTGGCAGAAATCCCCAAATGCTTGGCGCTACTCCAGACACGGTTATGGGCGCACTTGAAATTGGCAATAATAATATAATTCGTGAATTTGTTACGATTCATCCGAGCATATATACAGACAGCAAAACGATTATCGGCAATAATAATTTAATTATGGTCGGAGTGCATATCGGGCACGACTGCATTGTTGAAGACAAAACCGTTTTAAGCAATGCGACTCAGATAAGCGGGCACTGCAAAATCGAAACCGGCGTCTGGCTCAGCGGTGGAGTTATGGTGCAGCAGTTCACGACTCTTGGCAAGTGGTGTTATGCCGCTGCTATGGCAGGCATTAATCACGATATTCCTCCTTTCGTTATTGTCAGCGGCCATTATCCTCCTGAAGTCAGATTGATTAACAAAAGAGGTCTGGTTCGCGCAGGCCTGAATGAAGACCAGCAGAAAGCCGTTAATCAGGCGTTTAGATTTTTATACAAGAGCAAAACACCTCTTCTCGAAAACGCAAAAACTCTGGCTTCCGAAAACGGCATAGATGAAAACGTTAAAGCAATGATAGATATAATTATCAGAAGCGGCGAGCACCGTTACGGCCGCTACCTCGAATCATTGCGTCGAAAAGGACATTAATAATTACACGGGTTTCAGAGCCGCGACAGTACTTGTCCTTCGTAGCTTTAGCGAAGTAGGAATGGAGCGGGTAAAAGGATAATATGGAAAAAATCAGAACAGCAGTCGTCGGCGCAGGAAAGATGGGACAAATCCACGCCAAGGTTCTCAGTAAGCTGCCCGAAAGCAGTCTGACAGCCATTGTCGATGTCCAGCAGGATAAAGCCAAAAAACTTGCGAAGGAATTTAAATGCCAGGCTTTCACTGACCCAAAAGAACTCATCGGCAAAGTTGATGCCGTTACAATTTCCGCTCCGACAAAAAGCCATCTCGAGCTTGCGGAGCTTTTGATAAAAAATAAAATTGCGGTACTGATTGAAAAACCACTTGCAGCAAGTTCAGAGCAGGGCGAAAAAATTGTAGCCCTTGCAAAGCAATATGATACAGTCGTCGCCGTCGGCCATTCCGAAAGATGTAATCCCGTTGTCCAGGCGATGAAGAGACTCAAAATTGAACCCAAGTTTATTGAGGCAACAAGAATCAGCCCATACTCTTTCCGTTCTACAGATATTGGTGTTGTGCTCGATGTAATGATTCACGATATCGATATTATTCTCGCGCTGGCTCAAAGTCCCGTTAAAAACGTCGATGCCTTTGGCGTAAACGTAATTGCAGATGCAGAGGATATCTGCAATGCTCGAATATTTTTTGAAAACGGCTGCGTCGCCAACGTAACCGCTTCGAGACTGGCGCTTAAGACCGTAAGAAAAATCCGTGTCTTCAGCAGGCAGGCTTATTTAAGTCTCGACTTTCTTAAAAAGGAAGGCATTGTTATAAAGACAGACCCCAATGTTGATGTTGTCAAATGGGTCAAGGAAAAGCAGGCCCTCGGCAATTTCGATTTCACCGGAGTCAATTGGCCTGATTTACTTCACATTGAGCAGCTTGATATCGACGATAGAGAGCCGCTTCGTGTCGAGCAGGAATCGTTTTTAGCCGCTGTCGCCGACAGGTCGAAACGTCCTGAAGTAACAGCCGAGGAAGGTCTTGCCGCATTAAAATGCGCTGAGGCAATTCTCAAGTACGTCAAAGAACACAAATGGGAATAACCGTTCCGTGTTTATCGGTTACGCTGCTCGTTTCATAAAGCGTAAAACGTCAGAAATAACGATCTGTACAATCGCAATGGTAACCCCCAACCAGCATTTAAATTTTCAATCTTCAATTTTAAATCTTAAATTTGCGTGCTGTTTCCATAAATACCTGCATATTTTTCAGCGGCGTTCCCGGCGGCAGATCGCATCCGGTACTCAGAAGGAAATTCGGATACTTAGCCGTTTTTTCGAGTAAATCTTTCGTTTCTTTCGCGACCTCTTCAGGTGTTCCGTCTTTCATTACCTTTGTCGGATTTACATTTCCAATTACCACGACTTTTTGAGGAACCTGCTCGAGTGCTTTTACGATATCGAATCCGGTTTCCGGAGAATCTATACTGATTGCTCCGACGCCGCTTTTAACCATTCCGTTTATCAGGTGCATTGTATTTCCGCAGATATGATAAATCGTATCTACGCCCGCGTATTTATAGCTTTGCAGAATATGATTTACATAATGTCCGCTGAATCGATCGAACTGCTCAGGCCCGAGAATTACTCCCGTCGGTTCGAGAATGCAGAGAACATCAGCCCCCGCGTTGACCAGCGAACGAGCATATTCCATTATTATTGAAGTGCTGAACCTGCAAAACTCATCGAGTTTTTCCGGCTCAAGAATTGAATCGAACGCCACCTGCTGTGCTCCTTCAAGCAGTCCCGCCAGTGTTACCGGCCCGATTACATAAGCGCCGACAAGAACATTATCAGGCAGTCCGAGTTTCATCATTTCTATCGTTTTGATATACGATTGAATTCTCGCATCCTGAAGAATATTTATCTGCCGAAGATAATCGAGATCATCTACTGTATTGATGGGATGATGTTCGACCGTGCTCGATTCGTGTGTTGGAAATCTCACCGGCAGCCCCAGTGCATTTGCCTCAACTGAAAGGTCCATCATCATAAACGCCGCATCAGGTTTCAATCTGTTCACCAGTGCTTCGATGCAGTTATAGTGCATCCCGTAATTTTGCTGTGCGACCTTAATAGACATATTCAATAAATCGCAGCCCGGAAATCCTACCAGCGGAGCAGCCAGTCTTTTATTTTGTGCGTATGCTTCTGCCGTCATTACTGCCAGCGTTTTTCTTTTTGTCAGCGAATTCTTCATATTTGTATTCCTGTCGTTAGTATTTTCAAAGTTCAAATCCATTTAGAAATGTTTACTTCACCCTAAGTACATTGGAGATTATATGCTTTTAGAAATGCAAATGCTTAATCTATTAATTTGATTTTTAGCACTATCCTGCTATTATCGCTATTTTTTAACAAATAAACGAGAAAAAAACGGTGTCAGGAGTCGTTTCTTGCTTAGCGATTCTTGATCTTGGTTACGGTTTGATGTGCAATCCTGCTCGGCTCAGGTATCCTGTATTTAATGCAGCATTCAAGTACTATTCTTATCGCATCTTCAAGCCTGCATTTATGCCCGACCGAAACGAAAACGGGGTTTACGTTATCGCGTGTTCGAACAACTGAGCCGATTATTTCTCCTTTATCTGTAAGCGGACTGACCGAACCTTTTTGTCTGGCGGGAGTATTAAAATCGCCGATTAATCGGCTTTTTGCGCAGCCGATAGTTGGTATATCTAAAAAAAGACCGAGATGGCAGGCAATACCGAACCTTCGCTGATGTGCGGTTCCCTGTCCATCAACAATAATGGTGTCAGGAACTATTTTAAGTTTTTTCGCCGCCGCAAGACAGGCCGGCGCTTCGCGAAATGATAAAAGCCCCGGTATATATGGAAATGTAACTGGAAGAACCTCGTAAGCGGCTTCGATAATCTCGAAGTTTACCCTCGAGAGAACGATTATGCAGGCGATGACATTTTTTTTATCTTTGGTAAAAGCGCAGTCAAGCCCGGCGATTGTTTCTATTTTTTTGTCGAATTTGCGATATAGAACTTTGACTGCGAGTTCTTTTTGCAGAGCGATGGCCTCTTTTGGAGTCAGGTTCCAATTGTGTAAATTATGTATCTTCAATTTTACCTTTAAAAAACGTCATTGCGAGGCTATCCGCAGACATCCGTGGCAATCTCAATGTTTCGTATGGAAAGTGCTTTAATTTTATATTTTAATTCTTTTTATTTTTTGGTACAATAGCCAAATTGGTTTATTGCCCGATTTCTCTGGTCAGATACGTATAGTATCAGAGCCCCGACAGTACTTGTCCTTCGTAGCTTTAGCGAAGTAGGAATGGAGGGGTAAATTATAAATTGTAATTATTCGTGTCTTTGTGCCTTAGTGGCTATTTTGTAAATATGAATAAATCCATAAAAATTATTGGTGCTTGCCAGCACAACTTAAAGAACATAAACGTCGAGATTCCTCGCGACAAATTTGTCGTTATTACAGGCATCAGCGGTTCCGGCAAAAGTTCGCTCGCATTCGATACGATTTACGCCGAAGGCCAGCGAAAATATGTCGAATCCTTAAGCGCCTATGCCCGTCAGTTTCTCGAACAAATGCAAAAGCCCGATGTTGAACATATCGAGGGTTTGCCTCCGACAATTGCCATCGAACAGCGAAGCGCATCAAGCAATCCGCGTTCGACCGTTGCGACAACGACCGAAATTTACGATTACTGCCGCGTCCTTTACGCAAGGGCGGGTACTCCGCATTGCTGGGTCTGCGGCAAGGAAATCTCAAGTCAGCACGCTACTCAGATTGTTGATAATATTATGTCGCTGCCGCAGGATACCAAGATTCAGATTTGTGCGCCGCTGATTCGCGGCCAGAAGGGCGAGCATCGTGAAATCTTCGGCAAAATTCAAAGCGAAGGTTTCGTCCGTGTCCGCCTCGACGGCACAATTTATGACGTAAAAAGTATTCCAAAGCTCGATAAAAATAAAAAGCACGACATCGCCGCGGTCGTTGATAGATTAATAATAAAGGATACCATTCGCGTCCGCCTTGCCGATTCTATTGAAGCGGCTCTCAAACTTGGCGAAGGCCTTGTGTTTGTTATGGTACAGCAGCCTTCAGAAGGCAAACAGAACGGCGGTAACGGCGGTTGGAAGGATTTGCTTTTCAGTGAAAAATTCGCCTGCGATGAGCATCCTCAATCGTCCCTCGAAGAGCTTTCACCGCGTCTCTTCAGTTTTAACAGTCCTTACGGCGCCTGCCCAAGTTGCGATGGCTTAGGCCAGATTCTCGAATTTGACGAAGACCTAATCGTACCAGACAAAAATCTTACTCTTGAAAACGGTGCGATTGACGCCTGGCGAAAAGGCGGAAAGAGAATGAACATCTATTACAGCGCTATGATTATGAAATTCTGTGAGGATTTCGAAATCAGCCGCCAGACTCCTTTCTCCAAAATCCCGACAGATATAAAAAGAGTCCTGATGCGAGGCACAAACGAACAGGATGAGAAAAAATACGGAACGTATTTCGAAGGCGTAATTCCAAACCTCAACAGAAGATGGGAAAACACAACCAGCGAATACGTCAAGGCACGTCTGCATGGTTATTTATCAGAGCAGCCTTGCAGAACCTGCCGCGGAACAAGACTGCGTAAAGAAGCCGTCGCTGTAACCGTTGGCGGCAAAAACATCAGTGCAGTTACCGGTATGAGTGTCGAGGAAGCCCAGAAATTTTTCGAAACTCTTGTATTGAAGGGCGAACAGGCTCTCATCGCTGTCGGCCCATTAAAAGAAATAAAAGCAAGACTGAAATTCCTCGTCGATGTCGGCTTGGGTTATATCACACTCGACCGAACAAGCGCAACTTTAAGCGGCGGCGAAGCCCAACGTATCCGCCTCGCAACACAAGTCGGCAGCGGTCTCGTCGGCTGCTGTTATGTCCTCGACGAACCGACGATTGGCCTGCACCGTCGCGACAACGATAGACTGCTTGGAATTCTAAGACGTCTCACCGAAATCGGCAATACCGTTGTAGTCGTAGAGCACGATGAAGATGTTATCAAAAGCGCTGATTATGTTATCGATATCGGCCCAGGCGCAGGCGACCACGGCGGCGAAGTCATCGCTGCCGGCTCATTGCAGGATATTTACGATGCTCCCCGTTCTCTCACAGGCGATTATCTTTCCGGCAGAACAAAAATCGAAGTCCCTACCAGAAGACGCAAAGTCCGAATGAATCAATGCATCGAAGTCAAAGGCGCTTGCGAAAACAATTTAAAAAATATCGATGTAAAGTTTCCTCTCGGCGTTTTCACCTGCGTAACAGGCGTCTCCGGCTCAGGTAAAAGCACGCTCGTTACAGATATTCTGCTCAAAGGCATTTGGCGAAAACTTTATTACACAGGCGCAAAGCCCGGCAAACATAAAAATATCCTTGGCACAAGTCTCGTCGATAAAGTTATCGAAATCGACCAGTCCCCAATCGGCAAAACTCCGCGAAGCAATCCAGTTACATACACCGGCGTCTTCGATTTAATCCGCCAGCTATTCGCAAAAACTCGTGAAGCCCGAATCCGCGGCTACAACGCCGGCCGTTTCAGCTTCAACATCAAAGGAGGCCGTTGCGAACACTGCCAGGGTCAGGGCACGAAAAAAATCGAAATGCACTTCCTCCCCGATGTTTACGTCATCTGTCAGGAATGCAAAGGAAAAAAATATAATCCGCAGACACTCGAAATAACATACAAAGGCAAAAACATTGCCGATGTCCTCGATATGCGTGTCGAAGAGGCTCTGAAATTTTTTGCGAACTTCCCGAAAGTTGTCCGCCTGCTGAAAACGCTAAACGATGTCGGCCTTGGTTATATGCAGCTCGGCCAATCTTCAACGACTCTCTCCGGCGGCGAAGCCCAGCGTGTCAAACTCTCTTCCGAACTCGGCAAAACTTCAACCGGCCACACGCTCTATCTGCTCGACGAACCGACCACAGGCCTTCATTTCGCCGACATCCATAATCTGCTCAATGTTCTGCAAAGATTATGCGACCTCGGCAACACCGTAATCGTCATCGAGCACAATCTTGATGTAATCAAACTTGCAGATTATATTATAGACCTCGGCCCCGAAGGCGGCCAGGCTGGCGGCCGGGTAATCGCCGCAGGTTCGCCCGAGGAAATTATAAAAGTCGAGCGAAGCTACACCGCGAAATATCTTAAAGAACATTTAAATGTTTAGCCCCCGGTTTTACCGGGGGTTGTCTCATGTTTTTATAGGATTAAAATTTGAAAACTTTTAATACTCTACAATGGATTGGCGATATTGATGGCTGCCTCGAACTGACAGACCAGCGAAAACTCCCCGCAGAGTTTACAACCATCCGTTGCAGAACCGTTGAGCAGTTATACAATTCGATAAAAACTCTCGCTGTTAGAGGCGCACCCGCAATCGGCGTTGCCGCCGCATTTGGCGTTTGCCTCGCCGCGCAGGAAACAAAAAAATTGAAACTCACCGATGCCCTCAAACTCATCGAACAGAAAATAAATTATTTAGCTTCATCACGCCCGACCGCCGTAAATTTATTTTGGGCCTTGGAAAGAATGAAGAAAAAACTAAACGAAGTTGCTGAAATTGATATTTTGCAAAAATGCCTGTTAATAGAAGCTCAAAAAATTTACGATGAAGACGTGGAGATGTGCCGCAAAATCGGAATCAACGGCGAAAAATTCATCCTCGATAATTCCGCGATTCTCACCCACTGCAATGCAGGCGCTCTTGCGACCGCAGGAATCGGCACAGCCCTTGCTCCGATGTTCGAAGCTCAAAAGAACGGCAAAAAATTCAAAGTCTATGCCGACGAGACAAGACCGCTCCTGCAGGGCGCACGCCTCACCGCATGGGAACTCAAACAGGCCTCCATCGATGTAACCGTAATCTGCGACAATATGGCCGGCGCATTGATGAAGGATAAAAAAATAAACGCGATTTTCGTCGGCGCCGACCGAATCGCCTCCAACGGCGACACCGCAAACAAAATCGGAACATATTCTCTGAGCGTCCTCGCCAAATTCCACAACATCCCGTTCTACATCGCCGCTCCATCCAGCACCTTCGATTTGCAAATTCAAACCGGCAATGATATACCAATCGAGCAAAGAGCCGCCGATGAAGTTTCGAACTTTATGAATTTTATGTCTGCACCAAAAGGCATAAATGTGTATAATCCTGCTTTCGACGTAACTCCTGCGGAAAACATCACAGCAATAATTACAGAAAAAGGTGTTATCGAATGTCCCACAAAAGAAAAAATCAAAAACCTGATAAATCATTAACAATCCAACCCTGTCTTGCGACTGCGGAAAAAAAACAGAGCCCCGACAGTAATGGAGGGGGTAAAAAATTTTCGATTACACCACACAGCTTTCAAACTCTGCAAAATCTTTCCATTGAAAGAAAATTCGACATCTTTATTTTCGTCATCCTCCTCGCCTTCGGCATTTACCAATCTATAATATACTGGGGTCACCAGCCCGTCCCGCATTTTGATTTCCATTGTTTCGCCGGCGTCGGCAGAGAAATATTATCATTGCAAATGCCCAGCGATTACAAACGCGTCCCCCTCACCGGAATGCTCCAGGTCCTTTTCGGCAAAATTACCGGCGGTGGCTACCCCGAACTACAGGGCGGCTGGCTCCTCAATTCCGTCTCCCACACTCTAACCGTAATCTTCCTTTGGCTCACCGCAAGAAAACTCATCGGTCTGCATGCCGTTTGGTTTGCGATTATCGCTATCATAAATCCCTTCGGACTCCAGCTCCTCACCGAATCAATCGCCGAAACTCCAATGCTCTTTTTCGTCTGGGTTACATTTTATTTAATTTTCATTCGCTCAAAATGGGCATACCTCCTCGCCTCGCTCGCGACAATGGTTCGCTACGAATGCGCCGCTCTCATCGCAGGTATGTTCATCCTCGATATGATTGAAGGCAAAAATAAAAAAGAACGCGTTATGTCTTTCGTCTATGCCGCATTAGCTTCAATTCCGCTCGCGCTTTGGATGCTTGGCACAATTTTAACCAGCAACGTTGGCGGAACTCACTATCTCAGCATTTTTTCCAAAGATTACATAAACCAGTTCACCGGCGGCGCCGACAAAAGCACCGGCTTTATAAAAAACGCAAAAGTCTTATGGGAAACAGGCTTTTACCCGCTTCTTCAGTCCTCGCCGAGAGCCTCAGAATCCTTTTCCTCCGCAGTCATAATTTTTACTCAGGTTTTCGTCGCAATTGCCTTATTCTTTGGCTCAATCTATGGCCTTATAAAAAAACAATGGAAAATCCTCGTTCTGCTCATTTTCTTTGTCCCGTATTTTATTTCTCACGCCAAATATCCATATCCGATTCACAGGTATTACGCCACCGTATTCGCCATCGTTATGCTGATTGGAATTTATGGTATTATTAGTTTCTGGAACCTGATTAAAAACAAATTGCCGAAACCTGCGGTTGTCATTGCGCAGTTGCTTTTATTTATAACTGCGTTTATATGGACGCTTAATTTATGTGGTTATTTCCCGCAGCTTAAACCTATGAGCACCGCAAGCGTTTCACTGCCATTTGTCGCGATTTTAGTAACCATCCTTGCTCTCGCCGCTAATATATTTGTGTATCGAAAATTTATCTTCACCAGGATAGTTGTTTTCTCTTTAATGATTCTGATTATTGTTTCGAATCAATTCGTTATCGCAGGCGTCGTCGGCAACGGAACCCGTGATATCGAGTTCAAGTATCTTACTGATTGGTACATCCAGAACGCAAAGCCGGATGAAAAACTCGTAACCACAGTTCCGATTATCCTTACGATTATGGCCCCGCAGTTCAAGGACAATTTCATTCACACAAATACTTTCGATGCCAACTCCCCCGAAGAATTTATCAGGCAGTGCTATGAAAGAAATATAACCTACGTCGCCTGGGATTCCCGTGTCGGCCTGATTCCGAGCAATTTTTACTATAAGTCATGGAAAATGGAAAACATCGCCCCTTTAGCCGCCGCCCGCGACATCGGCCCGTATAAATTCATTACTCAGTTCAGAGTAAACCAGCGAAGCTATATTAATCTCTACCGCCTCCGTCCATTGTCCGAATTGATAAAATAATGTATCAACAAATGTGGCGATTAGCCCCTGCACCTGTGGCAGGGGATTTCTAAAAATTTTCTATTTTCTATTTTAAATTTTCAATCTATCTGATTCCCATCGCTTCCTTAATCTGCCGTTTATACTCCGGCCAATGCTCTTCTGCGTTGGAGGTTTGAAAATACACCGGCCCCCATTCCGAGTCTCCCCACAATTCTAACTCTCGATTCATCTTTTGCAGGAAATCTTCTGATGGATTAACCAGCATAAATATCCCGACACTTCCTTTTGGATTCTTTATAAAACCTTTTTTCATCATCCCTATAGAAATTCCTTTTTCTGCCCTCATATCTAAATCATCTATGTCGTTAATATTTGACCTTGATAAAATCCAGTCTTTAGGAACAATCGGTTTAAGTTTTTCTGTAATTATTTCTATAGCTGACAATTCTCCGCTGGCAACCTCAATTTCTACTGTGTTGGAATTTACTCCGTAATCGCCTCTGAACTGAAAACTGTATTTGTCCGGCTTTACGATATGATAATCTGCGCCGACATCAAAACTCTCCGCCAGAATAACGGTTTCATTCGGTTCAGTGAATTCAGTTGTTACCACAATAGAACATGGACCCGCAAGGTATTCAACCTTTTCGCCATCCGGTCCTGTTATTATCATCGGATTATGAACCGTTACATTTTTCTTTGTGTACGGCAGTGATTCATTACTGATATTTTTCATTTCAATTCGAAACGGCATCGCTTTGCCAATGGTGAATTTCTCTGCAAGAGGAGTTAATATGTACTCATACCCGATTTTGCATTTCTCTGTATCTGTTTTGAGTTCGCTGTTTATTACTTTACTTGTAAGAACTGCGTGCTTGAGCCATATATTCAGCGGTTTTGTTGGAAACTCGATCTCCCATCTCTCACCTTTCCTGCAAACTTCCAAAACCCAATCTACCGGCCATTTGTAATTAGGATCTTTTATATCTATCTCGCATCGGTAGCGGATATTTTCATCTCGGCCGCTGCTTCCGGACAGTTTGAATGCTTTCAGTTCTGTAATCTTTTCAACCGGCACAACATCATCAAAAAACTCTTCAGCGGAATTATAATCGCCTGCTTTGCTTTTAACTTTTTCACTGCAATATCCCAACGCACCATTCCAGTTGCAGTCTTTTAATGCTTTTTGAAATGTGACGAATACCTGATTAGCTGCCTGCGGCAGTTCCAGTCTTCTCCTTTGCTTTGGACTATTATAGTCATTTACTCCATAGCAAATTACCGCCGGAAAAATCAAAACAGCCGCCAATATTGTCATTGCGCGAAGCTTTGCGTTGGAAACGCAGAGCGACAAAGCAATCTCAGACTTTGAATTTTTAAAAAATGCTTTTTTACTTTCCATCGTTATCTCTCCATAACCTTTCAATATTAAATCTCAAACTCCAATATTCAGAAGCAATTTTTGTCATTGCGAGGCCGAAGGCTGTGGCAATCTCAATTTTCCGAATTTTTCGTTATTATAAATTCCATATACTCCTGCATCCATGTGTAATTGCTGCTGTTAGTATCTATTATTGCCAGCTTTCCTGTTTTTTCCAGTGCTTTTCTAAGTTTTTCAGAAAACCTCAAATCAATAATATTTTCACCCGGCACCGAATGTGCTTTATCGATTTGGAATAATGGCGGCTTTACTCCTTCTGTCAGGATTTCTCTGTCTATCATAATATAAGGTCGTCCATTATAATTTATGGAGGATACTGCGATGGTCAAAAATCCGGGATATAAAATATCTTCGCCTTTTTTAACAATGAATCGAGTCGCCAGACTTTTCGATTGGGTTTTAAATTCTATTGCCTTTGCGAATGTCAGTTCGAAAATTTGTTTGCTCCAGTCGAACCGCACAATATCGTTAATATTAAAAATCTCCTCACCTGTCATTTCATTAATCCATCGCACTGTTTGAACTTCCTCTTTGCCGGTATCTTTTGAATTGTCCTTTAGCCACCACGGCGTTTTCATAATATTGTTAGCCTCGTTTGCGTCATAATAAAAGTTGCATTTGTGATCGGCTAAAAAATTACTCCAAAACATCTCAGCAAATGGTTTTTCCTTAAATACAAAGTGGCCCTGCTTTTCCTGTTCCTGCAAAAAAAAATTATAAGCATCCAATGGTACTGGTCCTGCCTGACTAAATGCCACTCGCCCGCCGTATTTGTCAAAAAGTGATTTATTTATTTTCCAGTTTTTTATTAATCTTTTTCGCAGTTCGATTAGCGATTTATTCTGATTTGGATCATGCAAAAGTATTTCTATAAGGTTATTAAAACTTTTTATAATCTTCTCAAGTTCATTTTTCCTAATAGTGTTTGTATCGGGATTTTCAAATTCTTCTAAATATTTAGATCGTTGCAGCTTCCATTTGATTTTTTCTTTTGCCATCGTGCGTTCCATTCTCGCTGAGAAATCTTCTATTTCTTTATCAGTTGCTTCGAGGTTATTTGATTTTGCGTATTCTTCGAGTAATGGCGAGAATATGAGCATTCTTAAATTGGATTCTTTATATTGCTTAAGCCACTGATTGTATTTTTCAGGAGTCATTGAGTTTTTATTTTGTTCAATTACCGTTGCGTTTGGCTCTATGTCACGTGCAAAAATTTCCTTATCCATCACAACCGCTATAACATTTTTATTCTCTTCTGCCTCGCAGTAATTTGGAAATAAATGCGTGATGATCAGGAACATCGAAATTAAAAGCGATGCAATTGAAATCTGTTTTCTCATTTTTTCTCTCTATAATTAAAAATATTATATACGTATAATTAGGAATATTAAATCAATTTTTTAAAACACATTTTAGACAATTAAAGACCCTTAATAGGGATAGAAAAGGGCGTATTTTGATATGCTTTTCATACCATTTTTTTCAATTTTTATTCAAAATCATTCGATTTTTTTGCAAATTTCTCATTTTTTGCAAATTCGTTTTAACTTTATGATAACTAAGGAGTTGCATTTTTTAAAATAGCCGTAAGTCCTTTATTTACGTGGATTTTGCTTTACTTTTGCTTTTCATTTTCGTCCTCATTTTTGAGTTAAAAACCGCGTTTTCGATAAATTTGCGCAGGAAAAAAATTGCGTCGTTTTTGAGCTTCCGGCGTAAATTATGTAGAGTAAAATATTTAAAATGGTATAATTTTGGTTTTAATTTATTATTAAATCAGGAGTTAAATATGTGTGAACATTGTAATTGCCAAGGCGATAAGTCCCTTAATGACAAGGTGATAGAGGTAATTAACGGCATCAGGCCGATGCTGCAAAATGACGGCGGCGATATAGAATTGGTGGAAGTTACGGCTGACAATACAGTTAAGGTTCGCCTGCAAGGCGCCTGCAAAGGTTGCCCCGGCGCTGCCATGACCCTGAAAATGGGCGTTGAACGTCTTATGAAACAAAGAATTCCCGAAATAAAGGAAGTTGTCGCGGTTAAATAAGGATTATAACCTTCTTGCCACAAATAACTTATAATAACTTAAAAACTGTAATCGTAATGCCGGCCTACAATGCCGCTTCAACTTTGGAAGCCACATTAAAAGACATCCCGGAAGTGTTCCATAAAGACATAATTTTAGTTGACGATTGCAGTAAAGACAACACCGTCGAGATCGCTGAAAGACTGGGACTGACTGTCATAAAGCACGACCATAACAAGGGTTATGGCGGCAATCAAAAAACCTGTTACAAGGCTGCGCTCGAAAGAGGAGCCGATATTATTGTTATGCTCCACCCTGATTATCAGTACGATGGCAGACTGATTCCGTATTTCATAGGTTTTTTAACGACAGGGGTTTGCGATGTAATGCTTGGCAGCAGAATCAGAAGCCGCTCTGAAACGCTCAAATCGGGTATGCCGTTGTATAAGTACTTATTTAACAGGATGTTAACGATTACAGAAAATTTCATTTTAGGCCAGAATTTAGGCGATTTCCATAGCGGATTCAGGGTTTACAAAAGAGAAGTTTTAGAAAAAATTCCATATCTCCTTAATTCAGATGACTTTGTGTTCGATACTCAATTTTTGGCGCAAGCGGCGTATTTCGGTTTCAAAATCGCCGATGCCCCCGTTCCTTGCCGATACTTCAAAGAGGCCTCCAGCATCAACCTACCAAGAAGCATAAGATACGGCCTGCTAACACTTTACACAATGCTCCAATACATCCTCGCCAAATACAAACTCGCAAAATTCGACATCTTTAAGAACACCACCAAAAAATAAAGGACTTGCGAGCGATTTTTCATTTCTGCGCAAGTTTGCAACACAAGTGCGCACGAAAGTGCTAAAAAAGCCGAAAAAAAAGCGTAAAAAAAGCGGGGAAAAGTGATTAAAAAGCGATAAAAAGCGAGCGAAAAACCACGGAATTTCAGGCTATATAGGATAGACAAGGCTCTACTTTTGACGCAATTTGGATGTTTTCGTTACTGATTGCGCAAGGGTGTGTGAAAGAAGATTTTTTTTATCGGTTGAGATTGGTGGAAATGAAGGATATAATTTTAGCTGCGATGAGGAAGCAGCAAAGAAGAAACTTAAAACTTAAAGTGTAAAACTTTGGATTCGGCAAAAGCCGAGACTATTTTTTAAGGAGGCAAAGAAAAACGGAAAAATTCACCACCGAGATCGCGGTCGAGGGCAGGCTCTACGAACGAATTTGCACCACGAAGCGATGAAGGACCACGAAGATTTTTTTTAAACGCTGATTTCGCAGATGACGCTGATTTACACTGTTGATGTTTGCCACAGAGAACACAGAGGCCACAGAGTTAATTGCTTTAAGGCGTCCCGAAAATCGGGACAGAATAATTTCAAAAATAAACTCTACTCAAGCGATCTTGTTCCGAGCTTACTTTTTGAAATTATTGCCTCTAAACGAGGCCATGTCTTAAAGCAAAGTAGACGGTAGTTAGTAGTCAGTAGTAAAAAGTGGAAAGTAAAAAGTGAATAGTGACCCCGGTTAGTTAGCAGTTAGCAGTTAGCAGTTAGCTATTAGCTATTAGCTATCAGTTATCAGCTATTGGTTGTCAGTTGTCGGATAAGAAAAAGGATTTTAAATTATTTTGCGGTGGTCGAAAACCTTTAAAGAAAACCTTACAGGGCAGGAAAAGTCGGTTGGAAAATTAATGATGAGATAAATTGTTTGGGAAAAATTATGGGTGATAACAAGAGTTCGAGATAAAAGGCGTATATCATGAAATATCTTTTAGAAATCGCAAAATTAGTTGCAATAAACACCAAAGATGAAAAATTACAAAAATTAAAACAAGAACATAAAGCCGAAATAGAAAAAGAAATAATCGATTTATCAGAAACAGAGTTCGAGGACGTTTTTTCAAATCTTTTTCCGAAGCAGATTCCTAATGGATCTGATTTTTATGATTTGCTTCATAATTTTCAACATAATTTAGGTTATGAAACAGTCTTTTATAATTTTTGCGGAAAAATTTGGGCAAAAGCTTATGAAAAAATGCCATCGGATGGACATGAGGCTTTACTCAATTCTTTGTTTAGTGAAAAAGGACGAGGCGTATGGAGAGCGATATTCTTCCTTCCTGAATTTTGTTCTCAAGTGGAAATAGAAGCAAAATTTGCCACAAAATGGTTTTACCGTTTTGCAAATAAAGTGAAGGATGATATGGCAAGTTATGATTTTTTTAATGGTGTAAAAAATTATGGTTATCATTTTCCTAAGGCTGGAATAGAAGCTTTTGAGATATATTTATCTGAACAGTTGGATGAATTAAGAATGTTTTTGGGTTCCCTTCTGCTCGGTGCTGTTCGATTAAAAGCAGTAAAAGAACTCTTTGATAAAAATATTACTGATAATTTGGACAAAAAATTAGTTACTAACACTGAAATAAAAAAAAGATTAGTATATTTTAAATCTCTTCCAATATCCTTAGATACTGAAGGTTTATCTTTTCAGAAACTTGAAAGTAATCTCAATGCAATGTTAAAAGGTGAAGCAGATGAGATAAGTGAAGCATTTGCGACTCTCTATCGATGTATGAAGAGCAATCATGCTGATGAAAAATTTATAAAGTTGGCAATGAACTGGTTCCTAAAAAATACGACAAGTTTATTGCCAGATATGGCTAAACATCATTTGGTCACTGCAATATGGTTTTTTACCACGCCAAGTAAACTAAAAGAAGGGATTAAGATTTCAGATACCGATGATTTACTTGTGGCAATTCAACCTATTTCAGAAAACAATCGCGGCACATGGGATAACGTTGAAATGTATCTTACAGAACGATTGCAAAAAGATTCCAAAGGGTTTGAAGAACTCCTTGAACGGTTGGTGGATACAAACCCAAAAGGTATGCTTGCTCAATTTAAAAGTGATGTATTAGACCATTTAAAAGCAGAAATGTGTCAATCACAAATTCAAGAATTAATGACAAAATGGTCTCTTTCAAGCAACCAATTTAAAAGGGAAATAGTCAGAACTATATTTCAAAAATCTGAATCGATTGTTCTTTCTGATAAAATTATTTCTGAAACAAAGGAAAAAGAACTGGAAATTGCTCTATTAGAATTAATACATAAGCCATTAATAATCGCAGAAAAAACTTCCGAATATTTATTAGCACTAGAGCCTGCTTTTCGAAATGTCAAATTAGAACTTAAGCAACAATTCAAAAATGAAATGATATTACAAGCTATTAATTTTCCGGGAGCCTGTCTTGAGAAATGGGAAAAAATAGAAAATCCGTCTGAGTTATTAAAAGAAATAATCCAAATTGCAAAAAAATATTTTGAAAATTTAAATCTAATAAAAGATTCTCCTGCAATATCTTTTATGTTTCCCGGTTGCAAAGAGGCTGCTGAAAGAGAGGCGAATGAGTTTGCAAATAAAGTAGAAAGAGAAGCTAAAGAAAAATCAATTTTTGCAATTTTAGCAAAAAACATAAAGATAATATATGGGACAAAATGGGCAGTTACGATGGCAGACGGAAAATTGGGACAAGCAGAAGAATTTAAAGGATTTGGTCATTCAATGGAATTCCCCAGGGTCGAAATAATCGATCCTGAAGGTATGGCTATCAGAAAACTTGAAGCTACATGTAATATTATGGAAGTAAGAAATGAACAAGAATGATTTGCGTGGATTTCTAACTGCCTATATTTGCAGTTTGTTGGAAAGAACAAGAGCAGAAAAAGGCACATTGAAAATTGGATTTGATTGGTTGATTTATCAACTTGCATTTGCCAAAGGTTGGAGGCCAGTAAGGCTTCCTTTTTTTAGGCAATCAGATAAAAAGGTCGCCAAAACCAAATCAGAAGCGGAGTTTGGAGTTGACGCATGTTTTCTTGGAGAACTTAAAACTGATTTATATGTATTCGTATTAAAAGATGAAATACTTAATAATAAAAATTGGACAAAGCATAATTTTGACAGTGATTTACGAATGGCAGCAACAATTGATGTTAAACAATATGGTCTAAATTTTATTAAATCGGTAAAAGTAATATTGGCATATAATAAGGATGAAGACGAGAATGGAATAAGATTATACCAACAATGTGCGAATTTTCACGGAACAAAAATTGGAGACTTTGTTTCTTTATCATTTGAGAGATGGAATCTTGATAAAATTGTTGAAGAAGTCCAAGCTCATTTAACGCCAGATTTATTACCGCAACATGTTTCGGGTAGTTTCCGATATGTATGTTCTTTGGTTGAGGATTTCAAATATGGTACTACCGAATGGGACAATTTAGTAGCACCAAAATGGCGTCATTTCTTGAATTTGGTACTAGAAAATCCTGTTGATGAAAGGAAATTGAAATTAATCCCGGTAGCGCTAATGATTATTCATCATTATCAAAAAGATGTGAAAAACTTTTATCCAGCATGGATAGACTTAATTGAATGGGCGATGCTTTCCCTATGGAAATGTTATAAAAATAATCCGAATAAAAAGCAAAAAAAAATGAACAAATTGATTGCCGAGATATGGAAAGGTTTATATATAGCTGAATTGGAAAAGTATTTTTTAATGATTGAACCTGTGCTGACGGCTCAACACGCTTTTTCAGCCAAAAGAATAGGCACTACTTTAGCTATTTCTCCAATTAATGATGCTTATCTTGCATATTGGCATATTGGGCGGTTGGGAATATTAACTCTTGCTCCACAGGATTTTCAAATTAATGCGAAAAATGACGTAGAAAGTATTCAAATTGCAACAGTATTTCAGCTTTCAATTAAACGCTCCGCAGATTGGTTGATTAGATGCCTTAATATAAATCCAGCAGCTTTAAGACCGTTATTAGATCTAAATCACATAGAGCTTTTTCTTATATGGGCAATTCTTCTTCAGGCAGGCCGTAAAAAAGATATTTATGAATGGCTTTCTGAGCTTGAAGGACGGCTACTGATGAGAAGGGCAAAGATGAATATACCGATACCATTTATAGAAGCTAACAGCAGAATGGACTTAGTTGCTGAATATGCAGCAACAGGCAAAAAGCCTTATAATTTCTCAGATAGCAGTTCATATTTATTATTGATGATTTTAGAACTATGTTTTTCTTTGCCGGATTCAGAACGTGATGAACTTCTTAACCGTTATATGAAAAGGATTGTCAAAGGGATTGATGAAAATAATCACACTATAGCACAAGATGAAATTGATTTACAAAGTTGGGTGCCGCCGGATGATTGGTCGGGACGTATTTTAAAAGAGCCAGTTTGGGATGGGATTGCGATAACTACAGGAAATTTTGAAAGATTGGGGGAAAAGGTATTACCATTGTCAGAAAGCATAAAACAGTCTGTTGATGAAACCAGAAAAAAATATCCTTGGAAAATACCTGAAAGAACTCCATTAGCAGTGTACATTCTTGCTTGCATCAAACATCGTTCGCCTTTACCGCCAGAATTTTGGAGAGAGACAATATTCCGGACAGAGACCAATGATAAAAAATAATTGAAGAATTTACAAATTCCCGCTTCCCGCCTGCGCGGGAACAGGTTATGGCGGGAATTAAAAAGATAAATATTAATGCCCCAGTGAGATAAAAAAATAGATGCGTTTTGAGATATTGCAAAAACAAGCATGGGCAATAAATTTGTAGTAATCGTAAGATTGTAATCTCACAGGGTAAACTTACGCATTTGAATGTAAAATATTAAGATGCCCTGATGAAGTAGTTTTAAGAACTTCAATGAAGCAGCACATGATGCTTCACCCCGATGAGATAGCCCTGATGGGATAGTAACGACATCCCACAGGGTAAACTTCGCATCTCACAGGGCAGGTCAGGACGAAAAAAGGCAATAAATAGTTTTTCGAATTTTGCATGGCAAGGTAACGTGTTATGAATCAATTTTATTATGTATATATTCTAGTTTCTTTAAAAGACAAAGATTTTTATATCGGATATACAGACGATTTAAAAGACAGGATGGCCAGACATAATAATGGAGAAGTACAATCTACCAAAAATAGAACGCCTTTGAAACTTGTTTATTATGAAGCATGTTTAAATCAGAATGATGCCGTAAAACGCGAAAAATATTTAAAAACAACATGGGGTAAAAGATATGTTAATAACCGATTAGAAAGTTATTTCAAAAGACAAATATAAGGATTTGATTGTGGCAGATAAAGAAGTTAAAACTATACGCAATGTGATTTATTCAGTATGGCAAGATTATAGCAGGTTTCTTTAAGAATAAAGATTGAAAATTGAAGATTGGTAATACGGTTGCGGTGACCCCTACGGGATTAAAACGATGCTCTCGGCTGACGTCTAACGGTAACGGTTAGGTATCGAATGAATTTTGGAAATGGATTTGATATTTATTAGAATTCGGCTACACTTTTCAGGATGAAAAAAACAGAATCAAAGTTTAATAACAGCAGCGAATCGCAGCGAAGATGGAAATTGCCGAGGGGATTGGAAATCCTCTATGAAGATGATGATATTATTGTGGTTGATAAGCCGGCGGGGCTGCTGACTGTAAAGACAGCGACGGACAAGACAAAGACCGCTCAATATATTCTCACCGATTATGTTCGGAAAGGGAATTATAAATCGCGCAAACAAATTTTTGTCGTTCACAGGCTGGACCAGTGGACTTCGGGGGTTTTGATTTTTGCAAAGAGCGAAGATGTGAAAGATAAATTGCAGGAGCAGTGGGACAAAACTGAAAAAAAATATCTGGCGGTTGTACACGGACATCTGAAAGAGAAGGAAGGGGTTATCAGTTCATACCTTGCTGAAAATAAAATGTACGTTGTTTATTCGACGAAAGATCCATCAAAAGGGAAACTATCGCATACGGAATATAAAGTTGTTAAAGAATTTGGGCAGTTCAGTTTATTGGAAATAAATTTATTGACCGGCAGGAAAAATCAGATTCGCGTTCATCTGTCCGATATTGGCCATCCAATTGTCGGGGACAGAAAATACGGAAAAGAAAATGATGGATTTAACAGGCTTGCGCTGCACGCGAAGTCGATTTCGTTTTTGCATCCTGTTACAGGCAAGCAGATGATGTTTGAGAGTAAAGCGCCGACGTATTTTAGGGAAATATTGAAATTTAAAATTTGATATTTAATATTTAAAATTTGTGGAATTCCCTGGGGATGATAATTATTTGAGCCATGTTTCCGCAATTATGCTTAAGTCGCCAAATTCAACGCTTTCACTTTTATTTACATCTACTCCATCACACCATTGGTTTTGGGTATTGCACTGGTCAAGCCAGCGTTCGGCAAGTAAGGCTATATCTTTGAAATTAATTTGGCAATCGCACGAAATATCGGCTGGTGTGTAGGGTCTGATTTCAACGGATGATTCAATGGGGAAATTAAATTGCAGATTGTGCCGCTGTTCTATAATGGCAGTTTGTGTGCCGTTGATGCATACCTGCAAGTCATAATCAGCGGTGTTCGGTTCTAATATTAATGTGCCTGTGCGGGTGTTATCGGAAGTCAGAGCAGAAAAATCAAAGCTTGCTCTATCGTCCTGGAAATGATATTCGACGGATGCGGCGGCATCATCGCCGCTGCCGAGAAAACATTTGAATTTCGGGGTTACTATAAATCCTAAAACTACAAGATTTCCATTGGCCGGCATAGTTGGTGTTTTGAGATTGTTGTTACTCATATCGGCCATAAATAAATCTTCAATAACGTTGAGGTGTCCGGTGGTGTTGTGGCCGTGAGTCCATCTGTAAGTGTCTGTTGTTTTGCTTACATGGAGAAATACGTTGTCTTGTTGTTGTGACGGGACAGCGGCTATAAATTCTGTATCCATTATAATCGGGCACATCCATTCAGACTGGTCGTAGGCGATATGGAAATGCGTACCACTTAAATTAGTTGCTGCTTCTTCGGCTCTTCTGACGAAGTATTTATCAGGAACCTGCGCGGGAGTTCCGCCTACGGCTGCATAGACTTTGTCTCGCCAGTTTGAAACGAGTGTTGCCCATTGGCCGTAATCGGGTATTCCGAAGAGTGCCATTGATGCTCTGAATGTGAATGGAAAACGAATAGTGGAAAAGAAAACATTTCCGCCGCCGTTGGAATAGCCAATGATGGATGTAAGGTTCGGGTCAACTTTACCTGGGTAACGGCGTCTGGTTTCCTGTATGGCATCGTAGATGTCCATAATTTCCAGCCCGCCATCGTCATGGGTTCCGGCGGAGCCATCCCATCCACGGTAATCGACCGCGACACAAAAGTATCCATTGCGTGCCATTCTTTCCATAGAATACATTACGGCACCTCGGGTACTTTCATAACCGTGCTGGACAACCATCATTGGAGCGTTATCTGCATTGACAGGATAAAATGCTCTTGCCCATAGGGGGCTTGTGCCATCGAACGAACTTGAGAATGAAAAATCCTCCCACATTACGACCGGCGGGGTAGGGTCAGGAATGGTTGTGTAAAATGTCGGGGGCACATATAAATAATTAAGATTGCCGTAGGCAGGGGGCGGCATGATGTTACCGGCATGAGTGCCTGTATAAATTTGATTACGAATCGAAATGAGGTCGTCTCTATAACCTGTTATAAAGCTTAAGTCCAGCCAGGGGTCGCCGTCTCCCGCTGTCTCATCGGAAAGAATCATATATTCGGTATTGGAAACGAGTGTAACAGGAACTGCTAATGTTTCATAGGCATAGCCAAACGAATCTTTAGGTGAACTGCTGCTAATGACTGCTGAAGCGACTAAAGCGCCGCCAGATACTCGGAAAAGTTCTATCGTGTGAGCGGCCTGCAAAACGCCGCCGTTATATGCGGGATTAACGGGGCGGCCTAAAGCTGTTATCTCGAAGGGGGTTTTAGTTCTGAATGAAAAACCAACTCTGCCATTGAAATTATTGCGGGTGCCGGGATATAACTGGTCAAAAACGTTATAGTTTGCAGCGCTCAAAGCTGATGTACAGGTGAGAATAACAGCGATTAATTTTATCATTCGTTTATTATCTTCCATATCCAGACATTATATAATATACGAAACAGGCATGGTTTAAAACGCCATATTGTTCCTTAAAACCACCAATTTTAGAAATTGGGAAATATGCAATCGGACTTGACAAAATCGGCAAATGGTGTTATTATCACAGCTTAAATAAATATTATGGCGCTGTTAGCAGGACGTAAATCCTGATTTGGCAGGCTGTTAATACCCACTGGGTATTTTTACTAACGCGTTGTGCGATTAAGCAAACTTTTATCCAGCTTCGCTTAACCGCGAATTTAGAACGCAGTTTTTTAAACCTAAGGGTATATAGCTCGTTGCTTAACGGTCGGCACTTCAGAAAAGTCCAAAAAAGCTTCAGTTAGCTGGAATAAGGAGCAAAAATGAAAGATTCCACATCCAAGGGGCAATCCGCCCCGGCAAATCAAGATTCACTACCAATTAAAACAGGCGCTGAAATTGTTGTCAGTACGCTGATTGAGCAGGGCGTCGAAACGATGTTCGGTTATCTCGGCGGAGTGGTATTGCCGCTGTTTGATAAACTTTATGATGCGCCAATCAATTTTATAATTCCACGGCACGAGCAGGGCGGCTGTCACATGGCGGACGGTTATGCGCGGGCGAGCGGGAAGGTCGGCGTTATGGTTGCGACGAGCGGGCCGGGCGCGTGCAATCTTGTTACTGGAATCGCAAACGCGATGATGGATTCTGTTCCGCTGGTTGTGCTGACGGGGCAGGTTCGCACAGACCTTATAGGAAATGACGCGTTTCAGGAAGCGGATACGACGGGTATTACGCGGCCGATTACAAAACATAATATGATTGTCAAAGACGTAAACGATTTGCAACAGGCGATTCGTGAGGCGTTTTATATTGCAAAGACGGGTCGGCCGGGGCCAGTGCTTATCGATATTCCGGTTGATGTTGAAGTTACAAAAGCTCACGTTAAACCTCTTGATGAGATTTCTTTGGCTGGGTATAAGCCGCAGGTTAAAGGGCATCATCGGCAGATAACGATGGCGGCGGAAGAAATAAATAAATCTGAAAAGCCGGTGCTTTATGTCGGCGGCGGAGTTATTTCGGCTAATGCGGCGGAAGAATTGCGGACGTTTGCGAAGAAGGCGAATCTGCCGGTTACGATGACGCTGATGGGACTTGGGGCTTATGACCAGACGCAGGCGGAATCGCTTGATATGCTTGGAATGCACGGAACGGCTTATGCGAATTACGCTGTTCAGGAATGCGATTTGCTGATTGCGGTTGGTTCGCGGTTCGATGACAGAGTAACGGGCAAGATTAAGACTTTTGCACCGAATGCGAAGTTTATTCATATCGATATTGACCCGAGCAGTATCAGTAAAAATGTTAATGTTCATATTCCTGTTGTCGGGGACGCGAAATATATTCTCGGCGAACTGACGAAGGAAGTAAAATATAAAGAACGAAAAGAATGGTTTGCGAAAATCGCGGAATGGAAATCGAAATATCCGCTGCGATACGATAACAAGAGCGCGAATATCAAGCCGCAGTATGTTATCGAGCAGATTTGGGAAGCGACGAAAGATAATGCGATAATCGTTACGGGTGTCGGGCAGCATCAGATGTGGACGGCGCAGTTTTATAAACATACTCAGCCGAGGCATTTTATTACGTCGGGCGGACTTGGAACAATGGGGTTCGGGTTGCCTGCGGCAATCGGTGCGCAAATCGCAAAGCCTGATATGACGGTTATTGATATTGACGGCGACAGCAGTTTCAATATGACGATGAACGAACTTTGCACGGCGGTTCAATATGAGCTTCCTGTTAAGGTTTGCATATTGAATAACGGATATATGGGAATGGTTCGGCAGTGGCAGGAACTGTTCTATGGCAAACGATATTCGAAAAGCTCGCTGCGGAGTCCGGAGTTTGCGGCGGTTGCGGAGGCTTTCGGTGCGGTCGGAATTATGATCGATAAGAAAAGCGAAGTAAAGAACGGCATTGCTAAAATGCTTAAAGAGAAACGGCCGTGCGTTGTCGATTTCAGGGTCGAACGTGAAGAAAATGTCTGGCCAATGGTTCCGGCAGGAAAGAGTCTGCACGAAATGGACGGTTTGGATATTTTTGAGAGTATGGCATAACGAAAACGGATAACGGTTGCGGTTGAGCGGCTCGTTTGGGTTGCGTTTATCGTAAATCGTTTTCATACGAAAGGTGAGATATGAAACATATAATCAGCGCATTAGTTCAGAATAAGCCGGGCGTTCTTGCGCATGTTGCGGGAATGTTTGCGGCACGGGCATTTAATATAGATTCGCTGGCGGTCGGGCGGACAGACGATCCGGCTCTTAGCAGAATGACAATAGTTGTTGTCGGCGATGATAAGGTTGTTGAGCAGGTGCGGAAACAGCTTGAGAAAATAGTCGAGATTGTGAAGGTTCAGGATTTTTCGTTTAAGGATGTTATCGCGCACGATTTGATGCTGATGTGCGTTAATGCACCGCCGGAGAAAAGGCACGAGATTGTTGCGCTTGTCGAAATGTTCAAAGGGAAAGTCGTTGATATCGGGACGAAATTCGTAATGGTCGAACTTGCAGATAGCGAAGATAAACTTGAAGCTTTTATTGATGCGTGCAAACCGTATGGAATAAAAAATATGGTTCGGACCGGAACTGTGGCGATGGCGAGATTGAGCCAGCAGGCGGTGATAAACGAATAGCGGTTTTAGTATTACTGTGGCGGGGGAGTTGTGGAATTGCGGATTGTCAGTTCCTGCTTGAGCTTTATTAATTTGGGCTTATAATCAGCGGGCGAGTTGAGATTTTCAAGGAGCGTTTCGGCGGCGATGCGGCCAATCTGGCGAAGCGGTACGCCAATTGTCGTCAGAGTTGGCGTAACAATGGTACACATATACTCATCGTTGAAACAAAGCAGACTCGTCTGTTTTGGGATTTGAATTTCCAAAGCGTGCGCTCCGTGAAGAATTTTAATTGCTTCGACATGGTCGTAGGCGAGAATTACGGTTGCCTGATGCTTCAAAACAACAGAAGCGAGAAACGCGGGCGCGGAATTGAAAATTTTATCGTGGCCTTCAATTGGTTTAAGGTCATATTCCTCTAAGGTTGCCAGATAAGTATTGTGTCGGTCTTCGATACTTCTGTGTTTTTTGTGGCCTGCGGTAGGGCCTGCATAAGCGATGCGTCGATGGCCGAGTTCGTACAAATAACCAATTGCGCGGCGTGTTGCCTCGATGTCGTCAGGAATTACTGAAGAACCGTTAGGGCCGCTGACGCCATTGATGACGACGTAGGGCAGGTGATCTTTTTCCATGACTTCGATAGTTCGCTGGGAACATTCCTGCATCACAATAGCGCCGTCGATTCGCCAGGCTGGAAGCTCAGTATCGCTTTTTTCGAGATTCGGGACAGAAACGCAGACGTCATAACCGCGAGTATGAAGAGCGCGAACGGAAGCGTTGATAATTGTTTGATAGATGTTGCCGGGCCAGCCGATAATAAGGTCTGTGCCGAGAACGGCAATCATTTTTGTCTGACGCTGAACGAGATTCCTGGCGGCGAGGTTGGGGCGATAGCCTAATTGTGCGGCAACGTCGAGAATTTTGGTGCGAACGACCTGGCTGACTGAAAAACCGTGTTTGTAATTGTCATTTAGAACGCGGCTGACGGTTGCCTGACTGACGCCGCATTTCTCGGCGATTTGACGGACAGTTGGTATTTGATTGTTCTCGGCCATTGTTTTTGTCTAATAATGCCGATATTTCGGCAAGAATAATGCGTTAATGTCAGGTATAAAACTTAATTATAGCTAATATTGATACGAAAGACAAGTTGATATTTACTTGCAATTATGCCGGTATCAGTGTAAAAATAAGCAGAATAGGATGCCAAACAATTTATAAAGTTTTATTAGGAGTTACTTAAAATGGCAAAAATTTATTATCAAAAACAGGCACCAATAACACCGCTTAAGGGAAAAAAAGTGGCGGTTGTCGGATACGGCAGTCAGGGACATGCTCATAGTCTGAACCTTCGAGACAGCGGTATTAAAGTTGCGGTTGCAGAGCTGAAAGGCACAGCTAATTTTAAACTTGCGCAAAAACACGGGTTCAAGCCGAGCGACATTAAAAAGGCAATGGAAGACGCGGCTCTGATAATTATTACTCTGCCGGATGAGATGCAGGCAGGGATTTATGAGAACCAGATTAAGCCGAATTTGAAGGCCGGTCAGACACTTGGATTCTGTCACGGATTCAATATTCATTTCAAATATATCGTTCCGCCAAAAGATGTGAACGTTGTTATGATAGCTCCGAAAGGGCCGGGACATCTTGTTCGCAGCGAATATGAAAAAGGCGGCGGCGTACCGTGCATCGTGGCAGTTGAACAGAACGCAACAGGCGACGCAATGAAAATCGCGCTTGCGTGGGGCAACGGAGTCGGCGGAGCAAGGGCGGGCATTATTCAGACAACCTACAAAGAAGAAACAGAAACCGATTTGTTCGGCGAACAGGTAGTTCTTTGCGGCGGATTGA
Organism: Planctomycetes bacterium GWF2_41_51; assembly: GCA_001825665.1. GTDB lineage: Bacteria > Planctomycetota > Phycisphaerae > Sedimentisphaerales > UBA12454 > UBA12454. Next base: position 58,189 of record MHXZ01000029.1, read on the forward strand.
CAGCTTTGATTAAAGCAGGATTTAATACACTCGTAGAAGCAGGATACCAGCCGGAGATAGCATATTTCGAATGCATGCATGAAGTGAAGCTTATTGTTGATTTGATGTATCAGGGCGGAATGAGCTATATGAGATACAGCATTTCCAATACGGCAGAATACGGCGATTTGACAAGAGGCCCAAGAATCGTAACCGACAAGACCCGCGCAGAGATGAAGAAAATCCTTGCTGAAATAACAAGCGGCAAATTTGCGAAAGAATGGGTCGGCGAATACAAGGGCGGAATGAAGAAATTCAACGCATTGTATAAAAAAGATTATAACTGCAAACTGGAAACAGTCGGCAGAAAACTTCGCAAAATGATGAAGTGGATACACGCGAAAGAAGTTTAAAACAGAACATAGAATTCAGAACTCAGAAAACAGAAACTTAATTGAAAGGAATTCGCTGTGAAACATAGATGTTTATTGGCAGCAGTTCTAACGTCTATCGCGGGAATGTTTTTAACGGGCTGCGGAATTGAAGAGCCGCTGGAAAGATTGTGGTTCGAAGAGCCGCCCTATACAAACCAGTTACCGGAGGCGTATCGAAAAATCGAAGTTCAAAAGACGACAAGTGCCGAAGTTCTGGATATGGTAAAACAATACTATAAGGAACTTGTCAGCCAAAGCGAAAGCACGGTTGCATGCTGGGGCGAAAAGAAAGACACCTCGCAGTTCTGGGTTACTATGGTGGCGTTCGATGAAGAGAATTACAATGTCGCGCGCAAATATTTTCTCGCGGTAGATGAAAAGGCTTGGCATCTTCATAATGAAAACCAAAATCTTAGGTTCGACAGCCAGGTAGCGTTGGATGAACAGACGCTTTCTGAGGCTTATACGAGTGAAAACGAAAGGCGAATCGCGATAGTTAAAAAGCTTCTTGAGATAAGCCGCGATGATTTTACCGAAGTGAAACACGACAGCAGAGTGCTTAACGAAGGCGCAATGCTGGCCAATCAAATGTACGAGAGAATTCTATATGTTCTGAACGAATCGCCTGCACTTGCGGCGAGACTTGCTGAACCGAACGGGCTCGATTATAAGAGTCTTGCTTTCGATAAAAGCAGGGCTGGGCTGTATATCGACGATGTGAATAACATCGTTACAACGAAAGTGCGAATCGGTGATGTTAAGAAACTTTGGAATATAAAATATTGGCGAAACGAAAAAGGTGAGGTCATCTATTAAATTGCAGAAGTATTAAATTTAAAGGCCGGCAAAGATATGCCGGCCTTTTTTGTTTCATTAAAATGGTAAAGGATTATTTTTGCTTTTCCTTAGTTAATTTCTTAATCATAGGTTCCATAGCTTTTGCCCAAATTTCATATCCTTTTTCGCGGGGGTGGAGCAAATCAGGCATTACATCTCTTGGAAGTTCGCCTTTTTTATTCAGGAATTTTTTGTTTATATCCAAATAATAAACCGTTTTGTTATCAGCGATTTTTGAGAAAAGCTTACTTGCCTTGTCGTTCTTTGCCCACTGGTCATTGTAGGAAGCATCCTGTTCTTTGATTTTACGCTGCTCGGCTGTGCCACGTGGGAAAATCGCAAGCAGAAGAATTTTTGTGTTGGGCAATCTTGTTCTAAGCTGACAAACGATCGCCTTGACGCCGTCGGCAATTTCTTCGGCAGTATTGTCATTTCCGTTGGAATTATTTGTGCCAATCATAATGACTGCCAATTTTGGGTTAATGTCGTTCACTTCGCCATTTTCAATCCGCCAAAGGACGTGCTGAGTTCTGTCGCCGCTGAAACCCATGTTTACGGCATTTCTGTTTGCGTAATATTGATCCCAAACCGGTTTGCCTGATTTTTCCCAACCGTGAGTGATGGAATCGCCAATCATTATAATATCAACATTGCCCTGTTTGATTCTTTCGAGGATGGCGTTATGACGAGGCATCCACCAGTCCGAATCTCTGCTTACGGGAGTAACAGCTTCGTGCGAACCGAGTTTTACATCACAGGGGTTTTGGGCTGCGAATGCAAGAGAAGACAAAATAGAATAACAGAATAATGTGAGCAGTAATTTCTTCATAAATAACACCTTTCAAAAAAGTTAATTTGCAAGAAGCCAATTTGCAATATTAAAGTAAAAAATTAGAGTGACAACATCAGAAACGGCCAGAACAATCGGGCCGGATGCGATTTTCGGGTCAAAGTGAAATTTTCGAATCAATGTGGGTATTATGATTCCTAAAAGGCACGCGCTTGTCATCGAAAGAAAGATGCTTAACAGAATGACAATAGTGGCAGTTAATTGGTTTTTCCATAAAAGCGCGATAAGGCCGACGGAAATACCTCCGCCGAGACCGAGTACTAAAGCGATGAAGATTTCCAATTGAAGAGTTTTAAAAAAATGCTTCCAATAAATTCTCTTTGCGGATAAAGCCTGCAAGGTGATTGTCATGGACTGCATACTGACGCTTTCGGCAAGAGCGAGGATGATGGTGATAAATAAAGCCAGCATTGTAATTTGACTAATGAGCAATTCGTATCTGCCGGCGATAAAAGCGCAGATGATTCCGCTTGCGATATTGAAAAGCAGCCATGGGAAACGGTCTTTGAAACTTGCCATCATCGAGAGTCTTCTGCCGTGAGCGAGGTGGATACCTATGAGCTGAAAAATATTGTCCTGCTCGCTTTTTCGGGCGAAAGCATTTACTTCATCGGTGAAAAGAGAAATGTCAATCACACCTTCTATTTTTTTATGTTTGTCCACTATCGGCAAAGCAAGGTAACGATGCTCCATGAATTTATGGCAGGCATCGAGTACGGTAGCATCATTATGAATCGAAACAACCTTTTCTATCATAATATCAGCCAATTTCTGCTTATGGTCCGCGTTCAATAATCTTCTCAGCGGCAATACGCCGACAAGGGCCTGATTTTCATCGACAATATAGATGTAAACGATTTCGTCAGTGATGTTGTGGTTGCGAAGAAATTCAAGAGCTTGTGTGACGGTATCGTTTTGCGGGAGCGCAACAACATTTTTACCCGCGTATTTTATAACTGGGTCATTTAAACGGTCTGTCCTGATTTTTGCTGTCAACGGCAATGCTCCATAGGCTTGTGATAAACGATAAATCTTTGTTTACTTTTTGGCAAGAATAAATTGGGATTGCTGCATAAATGCATAAAAAAAATCAGGCAGCAAAAGTCTTAGCAGGCGATGGATTTCATTTTCTTCTATCCTTACCTTTAAGCTTCGACTGGGCAAAGTCCGTTCTGCTGCTGCCTGAGGCGGTCATCCATTACCGCATTAGAATTCATACTTAATATTTGCTCGGAACGTGTGCGTTCGTGACTGCCCTGCCGGCAGGCATTTACGAAAGTCTGCATCAGCCAAAGCATAAGAAACTTAATAAAATCCGCAGGCACAAGATTAAAACCGGAATTAAGAATTTTTTCCTCTACCAGTGAAGCAATCGTTCGTGCTGTCGCTGTATCGAGATTGTACTCAGCTACCAAATCATTAATAATTTTAGATTTATTCCAAGCGACAGTATTATCTGCGATACTCGACAATATATCATCGCTCTTCCTGATAACCTGCACCCTCGACCTTAAGAGATTCCTGCGGCAATGATGCTCGGAAATAACCTGAGCTGCAAAATCGAAACCGGTTGAACTGAGAACAGCTTTAATAATAGAGAAAATTTCGCTGCTGGTAACAGTGTCAGTGTCCCGGTTATTATATAAATAGAAAGTAACAGATTCCGCAAGCTGGGAAGCGAGAAAAGTATTCTTTTCCGCAGGCTCCACAAAGGCGTTTACGAATGTCGCAATAACCTTTGTATGCAGGTATTGTTCCTGACTTCCATCAGCTTTGATTACTTTAAGCTGCAAATTCCACCTGTAATTAAATTATATCAATCGGAAAACAACTTGGGCTGAGTCTGGTCATCAGGCTGGGAAATAGCCTGTGTTACTTCGTCGATTAAATCGCCTGCGTCGTCGAAATGACGATAGACACTGGCAAACCGGATGTAAGCAACCTTGTCCACAGATCTCAAATGCCTCATAGCGCTTTCACCGATAAACTTGGAATCAACTTCCCTGTCAGAATGCCTGAAAATGTCTTCTTCTATTTTGTCAGCAAGCTGCTGAATCTGCTCGGCTGAAACCGGTCGTTTGTAACAGGCCTTCTGCAAACCGGAGATAACTCTTTCCCTATCATACGGGACTCGTGAATTGTCCTTTTTGATAACGCTAAGCTTGAAACTTTCTCCGACCTTTTCATAGGTCGTAAAACGCCTTCGACATGCAAGACACTGCCGGCGACGGCGAATAACTCTTCCAGCTTCGCTCGACCGCGAATCAATAACTTTATCCTTGTTCTCCTTGCAATATGGACATTTCACGATTCTTTATCACCGGTAAACAAAACTACAATATTTAGATTAAAAGCATTGTAAAATCTATATGTAGTACGTCAATCAAAAATTATTAAAAAAATAGCTATTATCTTACAATAGCTGTGAGTTAATTATTTTGAATGACACAAACTGTTTGTGCAAAGATACTAACGGCAGAGTAAAAGAAAAACTCACAGGCGTGAAAAAATAAAATTTAAACCTAAAAAGAAAATTTAGAAATGGTCTTTGTGCTGACTAATATTAAAAAAGCGCATGAAAAAGGTCTCTGCGTCCCCTGTCAGCAGAGACCTACCCCCAAAAAAAAGGAAAAGCGTAAACCCCCCATAGTTGTTATCCTCCGGCTGAAAGCTGCATGCGTTTGATCACAAGTGCGGAGAGTCCAGCCTGAACAGAAAACCCCACAATCACGAGGCAGAATCCCAAAGATACTAAACCTCGCCGTTTCAGCCATCATCTGGCGGCACAAGGCCGACAGGCAACGGAGGACAATTTTATTTTTAAAAGCCGATTACGACTTTTTGAATTTCACTGCCCTGGTTGGTCGGCCAAGGCAGGAAGCACAAGTTAAAGGAGGAGAGAAGAAATCAATTTAAGTTAGCGATTAACTTTTAAAATCTCAAAACTTCCTTAGTAAGGGGCAGACACATTTGACTTCACTTTGAAGCCGCGGGTCTGCCTCCCACACTAAAACCATAAGAAATAAAGCTGACAGGTGCAAAAATTTCTTATTTTTATTTTTAAAGTCATTATTAACTTTTTAATTTCCCCTGCCCTGGTTTCCCCCCAAGGCAGGAAGCACAAATAGCAGAAGGAGAATAGGAGCTTGTCACTCGATTCTTTTCCGCTCTCCAATAAAAAGATAAGAAATGAATTTAGGGAATGCAAATCGGGAGGTAAATATTTTTGAGAATTGTAAATAAAAAGATTATGGGACTTAATTTAAGGGTATCTCTAAAAATTAGCATAAATAAAATAAATACCGATTCGGGTAAATTGGAATATTGCTTTTTTAAATGATTTCTCCCCTCTACGAGGGTTTCCACTTTGCTCCAACGCTTCGTCCTGCTTCGCCAAGGCTACGCAGGACTTCGGTCGAACTGACAATTAACGTTTTTTCAATTTTAGAGGTTGCCTAATATTATCCTTTTGCTTTTGCATACCAGTCGGGGTCTTTGGCAAGTTTTTCTTTCGCCTCGGCGGTCATCATCGCAAACGCGGGATGGGTTGATTCCCATGCTCTTTTTTTGTAATCACCATCACGTAATTTTTCCACCTCAGCGGCGGCATCTCTGAAATAACTGCCGTAAATATGAAGCGAATCAGTGATATCAACATATCTGCCGACTTTGACAGGCTTGCTGATTTTTTCGGTGATTTTTTCGGCGATTATCCGCTGGAGATCTGTCAAAGCATAAACGTTCATAAACCATGCTTTATATAGATCTCTGCTGCGCCAGTGGGTATTCATATTCAGGCTGAAACTGCCATCGGGATTTTCAATGAGCCTGCACCAAATACGCTGGAGGCATGGCGGGTCGTCTGTTTTTACGTCGGCTGTCGGCATCCATGTGATTGCCTGGGCGCGTCTGGTATATGATGTTGCGGCGAGTGAATCGATTATATACTGAATTTGATTTATCGCCCTAAAAGGCTTGGGTGATTTGGGATTTCGGATATCTTCGACTGGATTGTAAGCAAACATTCTTTCATGATATGTATAAGTCCATTTGCCGGCAGTGGGATCAATCCAATGGTCGTGAATGCCGTCGACGACTTCCTGACGGTATGCTTCCAGTTCTTCGGGGCCGCCGGGGAAATTTTTGTGAATGCGGGGTTCTGCAAAAGGATTTGCAACGGAAATCATAACTGTCGCATCTTTGCTGGGCGGGTCGTCTTGTTTATCGTATTGGGTTTTAATTTCGAGACCATTGTCCCAAACCGCCAAAACTGCTGCTTCCCATGCTTCCGGCAGGCAACCTGCCTCAATGCTAATAACCGGTATATCGCTCATTTCCTACCTCCTTGTAAATTTCGTTAAACGGTTAAGGGTTACGCCGCTCGTTTCGGCTGCGTCAAACGTAAATCGTCCTATTGAGCCTGATGTATATACGAGCATCGAAGTATAATCGAACTATATTAAAAACTTATAAAAAAACAAGAAGTTTATAACTGTGCAAAATTATTTAATGCTAATTTTATTACAGTCCTAATTCTTCATCAGTAATATGGTAACGTTCACGGAACCTTTCCGGTACCTGACGCATAAGTACGCGTGCCTGCTCGGCATATTTTGTGTTGGGGAAATCTTTGATTACGGTTCGGCACATTTCGATAGGCTTTGCGTAAGTATGATATTGCAGCCGATTGCCGATTTTGAAAAATGCTTTGGCATTTTCGAGGAGAGTTTCAGCTCTTGGGTCAAAGAATTCGTCATCTGCTTTAGTTTCATTTTCAGTTTTTGGAGCGGCATTTTGTGTTTGAATAGATTGCTGCGTGCTTTGCGGCTGTACAACGGGGGCAGTTGTTTCCTGCGGCTGAACAATATTTGGCTCCTGAACGGAAGGCTCTAATATCTCAACCGATTTGTCGACGGCAATTGATTCGGCAGGTGTGTTTGGTTCATTAGAATCGGCAACGGGTTGAGGAGTTTCAAGTATTTTTTTTATAATCATATTAGGCAGAAAATTGTTAACATCGCCTGCATATCTGATTTTCGAATCCGGCCCTGCAATTAAAAGGACGGGTTTTTGAGGTGTTTCGCCGAGAGCGGCAGCAATTGCCTGCTGAACCATTGGCAATGGCGGAACGATATTCCATTTTTGCGGATTTTTTGTGATCCAGTTTTCAAGATGTTTAGCTTTTGAAGGGTCGTTTAAATTAATTCCGATAAACGCGGTTTTTTGAGTTTTTGCAAAACGATTCTGTAAATTAGCGAAAGCGACAAGTTCCGGCATAGGCTGAGAGTACCCGGTGTCATAGTTCATCTGTTCTGGTGCAGGTTCGGGCACAGGTTCCGGCATTGGCTGAGGATTATTCGGATCAATGGTGTTGGGATCAATTGGTGCCGGAGGAGGCGGAGGAGCAAATTTTTCCAACTCATCTGAATTGACCTGCCATAAAAGCACGCAGAGGATATCGCTGCCTGTAGGAAGAGGTCCCATATTAAAATCTTTGCCCAGCAGGTCTGCACGGATACTATTGACATCAAGATTTAGGGCGTTTTCCGCGGCGGGCTGAGAATACATCATCTGTTCTGGTGATGCAGTCTGTTCTTCTGAAGAATCATCGCTTTCAGAAGTGTTACGTTGTAAAATTTGCGTAACAGAATTATAATCCTGATATACCATTGAAATGGCAACGGCAGAGGTGATGAAATTTGAGTTAAAGGCAGAATCTTTTATACCCTGTGCAATCTGCTTTTGCGCTCTGTCCTGCTTTTCATCGAAATAAAACACCCACGATGAAAGTGCATGGTATGTGCCGGCGTTGTTCTGTTTAGTTAAAATAGGCAAGAATCTTTTGTTTCTTGTGATGAACTTTGCCCCCGTGCGGATGTTTGCATCATCTGGAATCCGATTTGAATTGATGTATGCGACGAATTTTGTGAATTCTGCATCAATCAATGGGCCGGCGGCGGCGGAATCCTGTTCGAACTGCTGGCGTCTTTCGGCGATGGCTTGCTGTCTTGGGCTGAGTTCTCTCGGCTGCATTGGCTCTCGAGGAGCGGAATAAGCAGAAGATATAAATATAATTACAAAAACGATACTAAGGAATTTAAAATAGGTCATAATTTGTCCAATAATGATAATAACATATTTTACCATATTACCAAAAAATTTAAGAAATTAAAGTTAAAAAACTGCGGAAAAAAGGTAATTGACAATCTGGTTTTGCAGTTCATAATAATCATAATTAATTGAGAGAACTATGTTTACAGGACTAATTGAATCGGTTTGTAAGGTTACTTCGGCAAATGTCTCTGCTGGTGGGATGAAACTGCAATTAAACATCGGGAATGAGGCTAAATTTGGAGAAAGCATTGCCGTTAATGGCGTTTGTCTCACGGTAAGCAAAATGCAGGGTTTATCGGCAGAATTCGATGTGAGCGGTGAAACTGTTTCGCGGACTACGCTGAAAGGATTAAAAACAGGCGATTTTGTTAATGTAGAAAGAGCGTTGCCGGCAGACGGACGATTAGGGGGGCACATTGTGCAAGGTCATATTGACGCGGTTGGCAAAATTAAAAATATAGAAAAAAAAGGCGAATTTTGGAAGTTTATATTCGAAATTCCAAAAGAATCAGCCACAGATAACGTAAAAGATTACCTTATTCCAAAAGGGTCAATTGCCATCGATGGTGTAAGTCTTACGATATCTGAAGTTCAAGGCTGTGTTTTCAGTACGGCGATAATTCCGGCGACGTTTGAAAATACAATTTTCAAAAAATATAAGGCTGGAGATTTGGTGAATATCGAAACTGATATTCTTTGCCGAATAGTGAGGAAACAGCTTGAAAATATTCTGCCCGGCAAGTCAAACCTTACGATCGATAAATTAAAAGATTTAGGATTCTGAAAACTTGAGGTCACAAATTGTGATATCAAGTTTTTGAGGTGCCAAATTGGTACCTCAAGAGGTGGTCACAAATTGTGACCACAAGATGGAATAGGACAAAAGGCAAATGGCGACAGAAAATTCGATAGTACCGATAGAACGGATTCAACAGTATATTTATGTGATTCGTGGCTGTAAGGTTATGTTGGACAGTGATTTAGCATTGCTTTATGGAGTAGAAACCAAGGTCTTGAATCAAGCCATAAAACGAAACATCGAGCGTTTTCCGTTAGATTTTATGTTTCAAATAACAACACAAGAAGCCGAATGTTTGAGGTCACAATTTGTGACCTCAAATAAAGGACGGGGTGGTCGGAGGTATTTACCTTTAGCTTTTACGGAACAGGGCGTTGCGATGTTATCGAGTGTGCTGAAAAGTAAGCGGGCTGTCGAAGTTAATATTGCGATAATGCGGACATTTGTGAAACTTAGGCAAATTCTGGCAGATAATACTGCTTTAAGGCATAAACTTGAAGAGCATGATGAAAAAATAAAATACATTTTTAATATACTTGCGGATATGTTCGAAGAAAATGAAAAACCTAAAAAGCAAATTGGTTATCATTCTGAAAAACAGGGTAATAAAACGGCAAATAAAAACACAAACCATATAAAAACATCAAGAAGAGGTCAAATCAGTGCCGGACAATATTAAAAATCCTGAAGAGCCGATTGTAATCGGTATTACTATGGGTGAGCCGCTGGGGATTGGGCCTGAGGTGATTGTGAAAGCACTGCTTGACCCGACTGTGCGGCGTGGGGTGAAGTTCATCATTTTTGGAATGGATGAATTTCTCGAATATGCGGCAGACCTTGCGGAAATAGAACCGTTCTGGGGAAGGACGCAGCACGAGAAAATAAGCAGAGATTTTCCACATAATATTATCCTTGCCGATTATGACGATTATTCAATGCCGATGTTTGTAAATGGGCCGAGCAAGGCAGGAGGCGAATCGTCGCTGCGGTTCTGTACGGATGCAATCGATGCGGCAAAGGCGGGAATCATCGACGCTATAGTAACAGCGCCGATAAGCAAATCGAGCTGGAAACTTGCTGAAGCGGAATGGCCGGGGCATACGGAACTGCTTGCAGCTAAATGCAAATCGCCGAGAAAAGTAATGATGTTCGCGGCGGGGCCTTTGAAAATTGCGCTTGCGACAATTCACATTGCACTGCTGGATCTTCGAAATAAATTTACAATCGGCTGCGTTTATGAACCGATTGATTTACTTAATACTGCATTGCAGGAATATTTCGGAATTAAAAATCCGAATATCGCAGTTGCCGCACTGAATCCTCACGCAGGCGAAGGGGGGCAATTCGGTGACGAAGAACAGCGTATTATCAGTCCGGCAATTTTAATCGCACAGGAAATGGGGATAAAATGTTCTGGGCCTTATCCTGCAGATACACTTTTTGCAAAAGCGGCAGCAGGAATGTTCGACGGCGTTGTTGCAATGTATCACGATCAGGGTATGATACCGGTTAAACTGCTTGCTTTCAAAGATGCGGTAAACGTTACAATAGGACTGCCGATTATACGGACATCGCCGGCACACGGAACGGCATTTGATATAGCAGGCAAAGGTGTCGCAGACGAGTCGAGTATGAAAGCGGCAATTAAACTTGCAATAGAAATGGTGAGAACCAAAAGGCAAAATGTGGAACAAAAAAAATTAGAACTACGTCAGCCTGAGACGGATAAAGATTAACGTGAAAGTTTACGAATAAATATTATGCAGACGAAAACGGAAATACAAAGGTTGCTGGCGGGGGCGGGGGTTGAGCCGAATAAACGGCTTGGACAGCATTTCCTCATCGACCTTAATCTATTGGAATTCCTGCTGAACAACGCAGGGATAACTGAAAACGATATTGTGCTCGAAGTGGGGACGGGTACTGGTTCTCTAACAAGCGAACTTGTAAAGCGTTCAGGAAAAGTTGTTGCAGTCGAATACGATGAAGTGCTTGCGGCGATTACACAGCAGCAGTTCAAGAATAAACCTAATTTCGAATTAGTGGCGGCCGATGTTCTCGAAAATAAAAATACAATCAATCATAGTGTGATTGAAAAATTGCTGCATGCGAAGGAAGAATTTTATGGCAGAGTGCTGCTGGTAGCGAATCTGCCTTATAATGTGGCGTCTTGCGTTATGCTCAATCTGCTGGATGGGGATGTTGTCGCAGATTCGATGATCGTAACAGTGCAGAAAGAAGTCGCAGAGCGAATGGCGGCTAAGCCGGGCAGCGATGATTACGGGATACTGAGCATTTTTCTATCAGCGATGGGGCAGTGTAAAATGCTGCGGAAACTTTCGCCGAAGGTTTTCTGGCCGGAACCGCAGGTTGAATCGGCAATGGTTCGCTTCGATAGAGACCAGAAGAAAGTCGCTGAAATTCATAATGTTCCGCTGTTTAAAGAAACGGTAAATTTATTTATGAATCATCGGCGGAAGATGATGAGGGCGTGCGTAAAACATGCTGAAGGAAGACTGGCACATATTCATCATTGGGAAGATATATTCACACGTTCGTTTGTAGAACCGCATCACAGGCCGGAGGAATTGACGGCGGAGAATTATATTTCAATTGCGAATTTGTGTAATGAAATATTGAGCCACTGAGTTATTTTTTATAGCCACAGAGGACACAGAGATACTAAATTTAAATTTCAACTGAGGCGTGGCGGTGGGCGTGGCACTCGATGTTTACGGCAACAGGCAGTGAGGCAATATGGCAGGGGGCAGTTTCAATCAAGACGGCAAGAGCGGTTGTATCGCCGCCGAATCCTGCGGGGCCGATGCCGAGTGAATTAATATTCTTCAAAAGATTTTTTTCCATTTCGGCGTAAAATGAATCACTGTTTCTTGATTCGAGATTTCTCGTTAAAGCTTTTTTGCTTAGGAGGCAGCTTTGCTCGAAATTGCCGCCAAGACCTACGCCGATCACAAATGGGGGACAGGCATCTGCGCCGGCATCTGCGACTGTCTGGATAATCCAATCTGAAATTTTTTCAGGGGTGTCTGTCGGCAGAAACATTTTGAACTGACTTTTGTTTTCACATCCGCCGCCTTTTGCCATTAAGGTTATTTTTATTTTATCGCCGGGGACTATTTCGGCATGAATGATAGCGGGTGTATTTGTGCCGGTATTTTTCCGGTTGTTCAAAGGCTGGATGACGACGCTTTTGCGAAGAAAACCATTTTTATAGCCGTTTTCGACGCCCTGATTAATCGCATCGACAATCGTTTTTGTTTCCGGCTCGAGTTTAACCTGAGCGCCTAATTTGAGAAACACAACGGCAAGGCCGGTATCCTGGCAGATTGAAATTTTCTGCTGTACGGCTAATTTTGCGTTTTCGATGAGCTGGTTAAGAATTTTTTTTGCGCCGGGATTTGATTCGTTTTTCTCAGCCTGTATCAGTGCTGATAAAACATCCGGCGGCAATTCAAGGCTGCTTTTTATGCAGAGCTTCTCAACTTCGGAAACAATTTTTTCGAAAGAAACAGTTCTCATTATTTTATTTCAACTTCAAAAGTTTTGTACATTGTATTATCGACCGCATCGGAGATTCTTACCGCAATGATGTGCTGGCCGGGCTGTAAGTCCTGCGTTTTAATCGTAAAGTTTTCAGTATCAGTATCAAAGACATTATCGTCGGGCAAAACATTGTTCCATTTTTCGTTGCTGTCGATTGTATACGCCAGGGTATTTATTGTACTCAACCGGTCGGAAACTTGCAAATTCAGAATTGCTGTTTTGTCTGTAATTTTAAGCTGATGTTTTTCGATTGCCGGTGCGGTATTATCAACAATGACGGGGTCGCTGACTCTTGAGCCGGTAAGAGCGGTATCGGCGTTATTGCTTAGGCTATCGGACGCGGTAACTTTAAATTCGTAAATTCCGTCTTCAGCGGTTTTGCTGTCCCAATCGAAAACCGGTTTGTCAGAATCTTTCGTAAGTTCAATCCAGATTTTACGGCCTTTCATTCTGAAATCGATATTGTAAATGAGCCTGTCCTGGTTTTCATCGACTGCTTTAAAATCGATTTTGAATAAGCCGGGGTCTGATTTTTTTTCTGTTCGTCGGACGGTAATCTCCGTTACTTTTGGCGCGAGATTTGGAATTACGTAAGCGGCTGCAACTTCGCGAACGACAGGAGAATAACTTTCGGAGCCGTTTAAAATAAGTTTATATTGGCAAAAACGTGCGAGGGGGACATTCAGGTCTGTCGCACCTGTTAATTTTACCGGCTCTGTCCATGTTGAAAAAGTCGGGTCATTGATATCACTGACATTCCCGCTTCTTGCGCTTAATAGAATTTGCGTGTCGGAAGGAATATCTGCTTCAATCTGGAGTTTGCCCCACATCGCGGGCTGGCCGGCGTCGATGAGAGAGGATTGAAACTCGCCAGTTGCCGCGAAATCGGATTTTAATTTTATCAGCTTTGGAGGATTTGCGGTTGCGAAGATAACGTCGCTGCCGAGCTTTGTAATATCTGTTATTTGGGAAGCCTGCGAATCTTCGTAGTAAAGAGCTTCGATTTCGGTTTCGGGGTTTATGCTGAATAATTCTGCCTTGTTGCCGGTGCCGAGAAGAATCTGGTCTTTTTGAAGGAAGATTTTGAAAAAGACGGCATTGCGGCTGAAGACTTCAGTAACGAAACCATCGGAATCAATTTTATAAATGTGACTTGCTGTCGATTGTTTCCCTCTAATGAGTTCGGCAGGCATTGGTTTGCTTTCAAAGCTTTCTTCGATGGGAGTGTTTGCGATTTTTAAAGATTCGCTCTGGTCAGATGCAGATTCTTCAGAGGGTTCTTCTTCCTGCGGTTCGGTTTCCTCGGGTTTGCCGAGAGCGAAAGGTTTTTTCATAACGGAGGCGCCTCTGAGCTGCGCTTTGATAGATTTGTATGAAGTGGCTGCGGCGTAGAGATTTCCGTTTTTATCGAAAAGCAAATCGTTAATTTCATTTTCATCGCTATCGTATAGAACGGAGGCGGTTTTCTTTTCCGGATTGATTTTGTAAATCAGACCTCTTGTGTCTGTGCCGGCGTAAATGGAACCATCTTTGCCGACGACGAGCGAAAGAACGTTTTTGTCCTGGCAGGCGTAAACAATTTTTGGATTGCGGCCTTTGCTGTCGAGCTGCCAGATTTGACCTTTTGGGCCGGTGCCGAGAAATATGTTGCCTGATTTATCGAGAGTAATCGCGAAGATATATGGAGAGTCGTTGGCTTCGAAAATAGTTTCGAATTTTTTGCCATCATAGCGCATCACTCTTCCTTTTTCACCACTGATTCCCGCAAGAAGATTGCCATCTGAATCGAGAGCGAGTTTGAAAACATGTTCGTTTTTCAAATGTGTTCTGGCGTTGGCAGCGGGGGAGTTTGGCTCAATGGTTTTTGCTTCGGGATATAGGCAGGTGATTTTACCATCTTTGTATCTGAAAATCTGTCCGTTGGGGCTTGTGCCGATGAATACAGTATTTTCATCTTTCGATACGATGGAGTTTATTGTCCATACATCATTGAAATCCTTTGCAAGGGTTTGAGTTGCCTGCGATAGCGAAATTGTGCCGCGGGAACTTATAATTGTATTTTCTGTTTTTCCATTAGAAAAATCATCAAGCGTTCCGTGTTTTACAATTTTGCTTGTAACAGCAGGGCAAACACAAGCAATTATGAGAATAACAGAAATGGAAACTACATATTTATTCATATATTTACTCCGAGTTAAAGCTAATCCTTTTCGACGGTGATAGTTAAATTTTGACTGTCAAGCACGACAGTACCAACGGGCATAATTTTTTCAATCCAATCGGCATCGGGCATTACGGTCATTGCGCGTTTGTCGCTTTTCAGCAGCAGCGATTTTGTTACGGGCAACTGCGGAAGCTGAGAATTTTCTATCGCGATGCCGGAAGCAGGCAAAGCCAGCGTAACATACAGGCTGTTCCTTTTCATATTTCCGATTTGATTAATAACTTTTATAAGATTGGGCATATTTTCAGGCATAAATTTGTACGGAGCGTATTGTGCGAGGAACATTCTGTAATTGTCAGCACCACCTGCGGTAAGCATATAATCGCCCGGCTCGGTATCTTCAGGGATTTTAATTTCAGTTTTATAAGCCTTGATGGAGGTGTTTAAAAATTCTTCAAGTGTAATGCTGACGGCAATTGTCTGGCCGGGTTTTACGGTTGTTTGCGAAACTTCGAAATTCCAGATATGCGAAACTAAATTCTGAGGCTGAATTTTAATCTCGAACTCGAGAGAAGTAATCTCAGGCCTGTCATAAGGATTATTCATAATAAGATTAAGTGCGCCGACACTGTCGGATATATAGGTTTGTAAATCATCTGAGCTTGAGAAATTTTCGATAGTGATTGGGTCGTAACCGTTAATTCCAATGCGTGTTTTATAATGAACTGAACTTTCGGCCGGCAGGTCGCCAAGCATCGTCGCGGTTCCTGAAAGGCAGGCGCTTGTCAAAAGTGGAGTAAAATATTTGTGAGCTGCAACATAAGATTTATATGTGCGAACTTTTTCGTCATTGAAGCGGTCAACGGTGATAGTCATAGGAATTGCAGCGGCTTTTCTACCGATTGTGCCGACGACAGCGGTTGACTCGTCAGCGTACAATGCGCCTTTGATTTCGAGAGGCCGGCCGTATTTGAAAGACTTAACGAGATTTGCAACGACTGTATGCACCTGTCCGGTTGCCATTGGCAGTTCAATCGGGCCATGTCCGAGAAGGCTATGGCCGAAGGCGTAAACTTTATCATCAATTACTTCTGTTATTGTGCCGATTGCTGATAAATCTATATCACCATAGACCAGCGGAAGAGCGAGAATACCGCCGGGTTTCATTGTGAGGTCAGGGAACTCGGCATCGCCGGAAGATGAACCCGCCGAGACGGGAATAAGACCCGCGGATTCAAAAATATCGGCAACATTCGCAAAAGATGATTGTGGAAGATTCGTTGTTATCGGACAGGCTAATTCGCTTACGCCAACCGGCGAAGATGGACGCGATTTAAGATTAGTCAACTGATTATATGAAGCTTTCAGGTCAATCGGCTTTTTGGAATCCAAAGCTGAGGAGTAAGCGGCATTGGTTGAAGGGCGTGCATTTCCGACATTCAGCATTTCCTCGATGGGCGTGACTCCATAAAGCGGGTCTTTGCTGAAACTCCAGCCGAAAGCCAAAGCACCGGCGAGTCTGCCATCGATGTAGACCGGCGAACCGCTGCATCCCGCGACAGGGCCGGTGTGAATGAAAGAATCATCAGTTCCCATAACCAAAATGGCATTCCGGTTGGGAGCGATATTCTTTACTACGGCTACTACTTTCAGGTTGTATCTGGCAGGTTCGACACCCTGGTAAACTGTAAGACAGTTTGCGTCCATTCCGGGGCGGATTTCATCAAGTGTAATGTATTTTGTCTTATCAATATCGGCAGAGCAGAAGCTGTTGAATATAAAAAACAGGGAGCAGAGCAGGGAAATCGAATTTTTATGAGACATCTGGATTTTTCCTGTATTTTTTAATATAAAGGCTATAAACATTACGCAATTTTAGTACGTAAAACATTTATTGCAAGCCTAAAGGTAATTGATTATAATTGAGAGTTTATGGTTTCGTGTGACTTTGTTTGGTCTGAAACGAAAACAAGAACTGATTAACAGAAAGGCATAACGATGAAATCAGAACGTCGGCACGAATTGACGACCAATGAATTGGCAGACTGGATAGCAAATCTTCCGAAATGGATTAAAGAAAATCAAATGACTGTATTAGTGGCGGCATTGGCAGTGGCGGCACTAATAGCATACACAATTTTCTACTACACCAGGGAAAATAAACTCTGGGACGAAAAAAATGCTCAAACAACGGCATTGCTCGACCAGGTGAACTGGCAGAAACAGACCGTAGTTCAGGGCAAAACGCAGGGATTGGGAGTGTCGGATTTATTTCTGAATACCGCAAGCTCGCTTCAAACAGCGGCATCTGAAACTGATAATGAAATTTTGTCTGCATTGGCAATAATTAAACGGGCAGAAGCGCTCAGGGCTGAACTGCACTATAGACCTACAGTCGCAGAGCCGGATGTTCGCAAATTCCAGCTTCAACAGGCACAAAAAGCGTATGAGCAGGCACTCGAAAAAGCCAAGAACGATCCACAAACAGCGGCAATGGCAGAATACGGGATTGCGATATCACTTGAGGATATGGGAGATATAGAAGGCGCTAAGAAAGCATATGAAAAAATCGTTCAGGAACCTAAATACGACGGTACAACTTATCAGAACAGGGCACAGGTTCGGCTGGAGACAATGGACGAAAATTCGGCAGAAGTTATATTAGCGAGAGCTGAAGTTCCGCAGACTCCTGAAACAATTGAAATACAGCCTCCGGGACAGCTTAATCTCGATGGTTCAATTGATATGAATCAAATTACAACACCTCAACCTCAACCTGATTCTAACCAGCCTAAATAAATTCAATGGAATCAGGTGAAAATTTAAATGAGCAGAACGACCAGGAAGTAATCGAGAACGAAGGCGCCGAACATATGACGCTGAAAGTCGGCGTTAATATATCTGAGCGGCGGCTTGATAAATATCTTGCCGGAAGGCTAAGTAATTTCAGCAGGGCTATACTTCAAAAACTGATTGTCGAACAAGCAGTAACAATCAACGGCAAATTTGTTAAGCCGAGCACAAAAATTACGCCCGGCGACAGCATCGATATAATTCTTCCACCCCCACCGGTAAAAGAATTTATTCCTGAAGATATCCCTCTTAATATCATTTATGAAGATGACGATATTTTGGTGATTAACAAACAGGCGAACCTGATTGTGCATCCGGCAAGAGGATATAAAAAAGGAACACTCATCAACGCACTGGCGTTTCATTCCAAACAGTTGTCCAAAGGCAGTGAAGAGTTTCGGCCTGGAATCGTACACAGGCTTGACCGCAATACAACAGGTTGCCTTGTTGTCGCAAAAAATGAAACGGCGCACTGGCGGGTGGCAAAGCAGTTTGAGAACAGGCAAACGAAAAAGTTCTATCTTGCCATCGTTCACGGAACGCCTGAACCGGATGCGGACTGCATTAATAAGCCTCTTGCGGTTCACCCGATAATTCGTGAAAGGTTCGCAGTTCGGCCGGAGATTGGAAAAGAAGCGATAACTTTTTATGAAAATATGGAGAAGTTTCGCGGATATACCCTTTTAAAAATAAATATCAAAACCGGCAGAACTCACCAGATACGCGTTCATATGTCGTATATCAGGCATCCGATAATCGGTGATGAAATGTACGGCGGAAGATTCGTTTATCCGTGGCAGCTCGAAGACAGACAGGCTCAGCCTGAGGAGCCGCTGATAAACAGACCTGCATTGCATGCATGGCGGCTTGAACTAACACATCCCACGACACTAAAGCAGATGCAATTCGAAGCGCCTGTCGCAGACGATATGCGGCAGATACTTGATGAACTGAGAAAATTCAGAAAATTGAAAGATTAAAATTATTTTGCCGGCATTTTTGCGAGATTTTCGTCTGAGCCGGTAATCATCAGCGTATCGCCCTGATAGATAACAGTATCGGGCAGCGGAACATTAATAATTTCGCCTTTCAATGTTTCATCCTCGACATTTTCACCTCTTTTTACGGAAACGAGGTTGACGCCATAGTTATGACGGAGCTGCAAATCGAGGACGGTTCTTTCGTGGAAACTCGCAGGAGCGATGATACTTGCGAGAGAATAGCCGGGGGAAAGGTCGATTTTGTCAACTATATGAGGTGTAATTAGTTTCCCGGCCCATCTCTGAGCAGATTCTATTTCGGGGTAAATAACTTCTGCGGCACCGACTTTTTCAAGCACTTGTCCCTGAACGAGAGTTTCGGCTCGCGCGTAAACAATCGGTACGCCCATAGCCTTTAGATTAACAACCGTTAAAATGGAAGATTCAAAGCCTCTTCCGCTTTGACCGATGCCGACAATAGCGACATCAACTTTGTGGACACCCTGCGAGCGCAGGGCGTTTTCATCGGTTGAGTCGAGGCGAACAGCCTGTGCGACTTCATCACTGATTTGCTCAACTATATCTCTGTTCTGGTCGATGGCGATAACTTCCGCTTCGCTTGCAGCGAGAGAGACGGCAAGTTTCCTGCCAAAACGGCCAAGACCTATTACTGCGAATTTTCTCATAATAACTCCTTTTTATCCGACAACTACCGGCTGAGTGGGATAATTGACTTTAGCCGGCCTAATATTGAAAGTCAGTACCGTAAGCAGCGTAAGCGGACCGAGCCTTCCGGCCAGCATAGTAATAATGATAATGATTTTGCCTGCGGTTGTCAAAGACGGCGTAATACCGCAGCTAAGGCCGACAGTGCCCAAAGCGCTTGAAGTCTCGAACATTATAGCGGAAAAATCGAAATTGCTGTGTCTTTCTGTTATCGTAAGAAGAAAAGCCATAGTGAAAAAAACGAACGTAAAAAGGAAAACAACCGAAAGAGCTTTTCCAACTATTTGAAGCGGAATAGAACGTTTGAATACTTCCACCTCCGCTCTTTTGCGTGCAGCGGAATAGATTGTTACAATAATAACCGCAATTGTAACCGTTTTTACGCCGCCGGCGGAACCGCCCGGAGAGCCTCCTATAAACATAAGAATCATCATCAGCAATTTTGACGGTGATGAAAGGGCATTGATATCGATTGTATTAAAACCGACGGTTCTTGCTGTAACAGACTGAAAAAAGGCTTCTGAAAAGTCGAGATGATTTTTAGCTGTATTATTTTGAATAATGAGAAGCATCGCGGTACCGCCAATAATAAGCACAACAGTCATCAAGAGTACGATTTTTGTCTGAAGGTGAATCCTCTCAGGCGCCACGGATGTTCGGGAAGTCTTTTTGGAAATAAAAAAAAGCGTAATTTTATGCCAATAATAGTCGAAGAGATTGTGCAAAACGCTGAATCCAAGCCCGCCCAAAATAATCAAGGGGCAAATAACCGCGTAAACTCGCCAATCGGAACTGAACCTTATGAGATTATCTGAAAACAGGCTGAAACCGGCGTTGCAGAATGCACTGATAGAATGAAAAATAGAACAGAACCAGAGGCTTTTGATGTTTGAAGGAATTTCGGCGGTAAGCCACATATTATGAATAAGTATTGCGCCGATAGCTTCAATAGAAATTGTAAAAATGAAAATAAAACCAATGAAATGCGTAATCATACTGGCGGTATTTTCGCTTAGCAAATCCTGCATCGCGGCAGTTTGACGCATCCCGAGAGTTTGACCGAGAAGTAATGCGAATACTGCGCCGAAAATAATTATTCCCAATCCTCCGAGCTGAATCATACAGAGAATAATTATTTGCCCGATGAAAGTAAAATCTGAGCCTGTATCTTTCACGACAAGTCCTGTTACGCAGGTGGC
>MHXZ01000030.1 GCA_001825665.1 Planctomycetes bacterium GWF2_41_51
AAATGTGGATGGTCGTCATATCTGGTGTTACTGAAGGTCTTATCAATGGCGTCAATCAAAGACCTATGTTGGAAATTACTGCCATGCCAAGTTGTAGTGATGTAGCGAAAGCGGGGCGCGGTATCCAGGCAGATTTAAACTATGACTGTTACGTCGATTTAGCAGATTTTTCAGTATTGGCAAATTATTGGATGAGATGTTATGAACCCGGCGATCCGGATTGCTCAATGGAAGAAACGATATCCGAACCGATAGACTATTATATTCCAGTTGGCCAACCAACAGTTGACGGAGACCTCGCTGACTGGGCAACAGCTACCTGGGTTGCTATGGATAGGAGTTACCATGATATTATGTATCATGGCGACCCTTATGATCTTACAAATGCAAAATGGGCTGCCAAGTGGAATCCGGTTACAAATTTAATATATGTAGCTGCAACAGGCGATGATTCAGAACATGTTTTAAAGACAGCATACGAGGACGGGACTGCTAATGATATGTTAGAAGTATTTTTGGATTCAACTAACAGCGACCTAACGGATTATAATATTGATTATGCTTTAGCTCAACATTATCTTTGTGCTTCAAATGGTTTAGGAGGCGAATGGATAGTGTTAGGAGGAAGTACGCCGCCGGCAGGTGCTGTCGCAGCCTTTAAAGCCAGAGTTGTTGGAAATACCTATATGTATGAAATGGCGTTACGTCCATACGCAAATCTTGTTAACTCAATTGAATTGACACTTGGTTCCGGGGATATTGTGGGACTTGACGTTGTTATGGGTACACGTACTATTTCGGTATTGGATAATTTTGGCAGGAAAGGACATGATATAAGTGCTGGAAAATACTCGCATTCGGGCGAGTTTATGAATTGTCAACTTTTATCACAGTAGCGTTTTTAAAGTTGTTTATATTAAACTTAAAAGTTATTACGGAAATCTGCAGAGTCAATTTATGGCTCTGCAGATATATTTTGTTAAAGTAAATTTTATGAAATTTATTGTTCCAAAACATTTGCGTAGATTAATCATTTCTTTTATTATCATTTTGGTTTTATGTTTTATTAAAACGCCCAAAGCCCCCGCAATTAGCCTTAACGGCACCTGGAATGTTTCAGCAGTACAAAAAGTTGACATTGTTCCTTCTTATATTAACGATCCGTTCTATCAGCAGGGCTGGCAAAATGGCCAATTTTTTAATCCTGTAATCGCCGCACCTGTACCATTAAATATTTTTTGGCAGTGGACTGGTCGTTCGCCTTGCTGGTCGCCATCCGTCCTGAATGTTGACAATCCTTTAGATGGTATGCTTTCAATGTGGAGTTTCGGCCAAGCATGTAAAAACTATTATGATGGTCATACAAATATTGTTGTTTGGTACCGCCGTTATTTTACATTAAATTCTATTGATCCTTCTAAAAAGCTATTTTTAGAGTTTTCAGGCGTAGCAACGGAATCACAGGTATTTGTAAACGGTACGTATGTGGGCCGACATCATGGCAGCCATACGAGTTTTAAATTGGATATAACCAATGCAGCTATAACGGGAAGCAATCTTGTCGCTGTACGTTGTATAGTGCCGCTTGGTACCGGGGAACTTACAGAGTGGGCCCACAGCATTCATCATTACGCTGGTATTTGGCGAGGTGTGGCAGTTAATGTAAAGGACGTTGATTCAATCGATCACGTTTTAATTGATCCCGATCCTATAAATCATAGGCTTTTTTATCGTATATGGCTCTATAATAATGCGTCAACATCATTAACACTTGATATTAATATAATAGATGACGCAACAGGAAGTGTAGTTGCTTCTTCTAACGGCAGCATTGCGGCTGGCGTTAAAAAACCATCTCCTTTTAATATGAACTTTTCTGGTGAATTGTGGTCTCATGATTCGCCAAAACTTTATCGAATGCAGGTTATTTTGAGGCGTTCGGGATTATCGGTGGATGTAAAAGAAACCACTTTTGGTTTTCGTTCAGTTGCTTTGCAAAATAATAAACTACTCTTAAATGGCAGTCCGATACAAATGTTAGGATATGGCGAGGACGGCAATTTCTTTGGAGGTGAAGGATATAGCAACTCACAAGTAAAGGATCGTTATAAAGCTCTAATCCAGGCCTATAAGAATAAATCAGCTAATGCAGTCAGGTGGCACAATCCATGTATTCAGGAACAAATCGATGCTTCAGACAGCTTGGGATTTTTGATATATCAAGGCTGGCATCAAAGTGTTCCTATGGCGGCACGAATGGGTATAGCCGATTATGAAAATTACCTGACTGAATATATTCTTCAAAACTACAATCATCCATCTATAATCGCATGGCATTTGGCGAACGAGTTATGGGAAAATGGCGATGTGTCATTGCATAACGATCATGGCTATGACATTGCCAAACCATTAGATACATCAGGAAGGCCTGTTGTGCCAGATTCCGGCAGTTACTCTTTCCCGCAGTTAGGATTGCCGGGCATTAGCAGTTCACTTGATATTGTTGACATGCATAATTATGCGGGCGTTTCATTTAAGGCGCTTGGTGAACCACAGAGACGACCATTTACTCAGGTAGCTAGGGTTGTGCAAGAAGCTATAAATGAAACTTGCGAAATCTTTGGTTCCAGTAATTTACCTTTTATGCTCGGCGAGAGCGCTGATATTGCGGTTTGGACTGCATTTGATGAAGCTAATTGGGGACCCGCTAACCCTGACCATGGACAAGGCATATATTACCGTAAGCCGATAGGGCCAGATAATCTCGTTCGTACTGAATTTTTTGAAGAAATTAAAGAGTACGATCAGCCATCCTTTGGAATTGGACATGGGGTCAAACATGAAGGTTTCGTAAATTATATTGGCAATCCTGGCGTCGATGCAGGTGATCTTAAAAGTTGGACAGATGCCGAAGTTGTCAAATACTGCAATGAGCAATATCGTTTGATGCCGCTTACAGGGATACATATCAACGATGGAAGACCATCTACTGATATTCTTTCGGATTCATTACTTGGTATAACACGCGATCAGATAATGTTTTCTCCAATTTTAGCGATTGCCAGCAATCTGCCGCGACAATTATTTGCCGGCGAGCAAGTTAGTTTTACTGTAAGCGTCGATAATAAAACAATGAATATTCAAACAGGATTGAAACTTACTACACGGCTGGTTGATGCAAGCACTCATACAGAAATTTTTGAAAGTGCTGCTGTAACATTGCCAACGATTATAAATTGCAGCTATGCGGATGTTGCTATGTCTTTAACGCCTCCGGTAAGTTTTACCGGCAAGGCTATAGTTCGTTTGCTTGTTCACACAGGCGATCCAGATTCCCCTATCAGTGAAAATTTTTACTATGTATCTGTGTGTCCTCAAACCTACAATCAAACGATTACTCAAAATAAAACTTTGACGGTATGGCAGCCAGGAAACCGTAACATAGCATCAACAAAAGCAATCCTTGATGATTTGGGATTAAATTATCAAATTGCCACAACCAGCGATATTCTGTCAGGGCTTAAAAAATCCGATTGGCTGCTAATTGCCCAATGCGCTGTATTTGGGCCAAATGGCAGAAATACTGAATGGGATTCAATAATGCTTACAGTAGAAAAAGATGTGAAGATGGGTATGAATCTTCTTGTCTTGGAGCAGCTTGGTACAGGTGATCTTGGTCTTGGCGAGGGTATGCAATATAGACACGTGCCCGGTAATGTTACGGCTGATCCTACGGTATGGGATCATCCTGTTCTAACCAATGTTCCCTGGCACAAATGGTGGATTTGGCGAGGCAATGATGGTGATATTGCGCCTTATGTAATTGACATAGGCAGGACAACATTGGCAACGATCGGCGCGCACTTTGATGATGAATTATACTCTGTACTTGCTGAAGGCAAACTTGCGACTGGTCGACTTATTTTAAGCCAACCTGATGCCGTTTCACGCTGGCGCTATGATGCTGCGGCCACTCTGTATTTAAGAGAGCTACTGAATTATATGGTTTCAGGGAATGCATGGCCACGAAGTCGATCCTGGACTGCCATCGATCATCCCGCAGAAGTCTTCAAATTTCAGTATGGGACCGATGTTGGGGAGCAAACGTATGATGGTACAGTTGATTCTTATCCGAAAGAGAACTCGCCCACTGCATATGGTTCACACAGTGGCTATAACACAATGTACATTCGTACTACCGGCGGTGGTATCGGGATATCGAGTTTGATTAAATGGGCGGATATTGAGAACTATCTGCCGACAGATTTGCCGGTACAATCAGCACGTATTGGTTTGACCATCCAATCACCTGTGCATGGATTAGACATTAGTATTGCGCAGATGTTAAAGCCCTGGAATGGTTCAGCTCTTAACTGGCTTATTGATGGTATGGGAAATTCATGGGCAGCAGCAGGTGCGCAAGGAAGCACCGCGAATGGGGGAATACCTGCCGACAGAGCATTAGGGAATTTGGATACTGTGGTGGTTTCCGCAACTGCGGCAGCAGGAGACATACTTTGGTTCGATGTGATGCCATCCGTTGTTCAGGGCTGGATAGATAACCCTGCCAGCAATCATGGCGTGCTTGTTTATGGAAGTAACCAAACGCAGGCAAATTGGATGATTGCTTTGTCTGGAGTTACGGAGGGGCTTATCAATGGCTTCAATCAAAGGCCTATATTGGAAGTCTCACTTGGGCAGGAGCCGGTGTATTGCGGAGATAGTGGAACATGGTATCTACCAACCGACTTTAATAAGGATTGTTATACAAATTTAGAGGACTATGCAATATTCGCTGAATTATGGCTTAAATGCCCAAACATTGCAGATCCAAACTGCAACGACCCATTTAAAACAAACTTAGGATTATTCTTATTTGATTGGCTGAAATGCACCGATCCAGTAAATTTGGAATGTAATAATTAAATATCATAGTCGATGTTGTCGAAAATATTCACTCAAAATTTTAATTAGGACGCATTGTATGCTAAAATGTTTTTATTCAATTGGATTTATTTTGCTATTGACAGTGACTGCCAATCTTTCAGCTATCGAGATGCTTACGGATGATTTTGTTATCGCTACCGCATCTAATGAAACCAGTAGAAATTGGGGAGCCGGAAGGACGATTGATCGCTCTGGATTAGATCCCAGCGGACTATATCATAGTGCTCTTGCATATACCACAGGTTGGCAAGGGGACTTTGCGAACATAATTAATCCAGCTGGAACTCCTGGAAAAGCCTGGATTATGTATGAGTTTGAATATGCAGTCAAGCTGCATAGTATGTGGATTTGGAACTTCAATAACACAGATAGTGGCGATACTACTAATAGAGGGCTCAAGAATGTATATGTTGAGTATTCAGAGGATGGAACAACCTGGGCTAAACTGATGAATGATTCCAACGATTATTTTGTGTTTGCTAAGGCTCCCGGAACGGATGATTATGCCCACAGTGAAGAATTAAATTTCAATGAAAAAAATGTAAAATACGTTTTGATAACCGCCTTTGGAGATGGCGCCAACTGGGGAGGACCATGTGCCGGCCTTAGTGAGGTTAGATTTTTTATTCAAAATCCTAATGCAACAAATCCAATACCAGCAAATAATCAAATGAATGTTTCTACCAATGTAACCCTTAACTGGACATCCGGCGATTTTGCTTCCTCACATAATGTTTTTTTAGGCTCTGATTTTAAAGACGTAAATGAAGCTGTTGACCCAAACATATTACCAGGTAGGGGGAATCAGACCGCAAATACATACAATATTAACGGCCTTGAATGCAATAAAATATACTACTGGAGAATTGATGAGGTTAATAGCAATGATAATAACAGTATAAAGAAAGGTAAAGTCTGGAAATTTTTAACCAGCGATTGTTTTGTTGGCAGCGACGATGCTAATCAAGGACGATATGCTGCAGGTGCTAATCCCGCAAGTGGCAGTACAGATGTGCTTGCCAATGTAACTCTCACCTGGTCGCCGGGGAGTAGTTCAACGTCTCATGATATCTATTTCGGTACTGATTTTGATTATGTAAAAAATGCTAATCATTCTTCAGATGCATTTAAAGGTAATTTTGAATCACCTTCCTATAGACCATCTAATCTTGTTTCAGGCAAAAAGTATTACTGGAGAGTTGACGAAGTAAATGATTCTGATCCTTGTAATCTATGGGTCGGTAATGTATGGAGTTTTACGGTTCTGTTTGATCCGGCTCTTACCGACATATATTTACTGATGGGCCAATCGAATATGACAGGATATGGGATAGTTGAACGTCAAGACAAAATTACAAATCCTCGAATCATAAAATTTGGTACAGATGAAAAATGGACGTTAGCTGCTGAAGCTTTGCATGGCGTACCATACGGCGTAGGCCCCGGTTTTGCCTTTGCAAAAAATATGATTGAACATGATAAATTACGCTCAATAGTATTGATTCCTTGTGCTGTTGGAGGAACAAAGCTCTCACAATGGAGCAAAGGCATGGAACTTTATGAAAGGGCGGTTCACCTTGGCAAAAAAGCAATGAAGAGCGGTGCCACTATGAAAGGAATCCTCTGGCATCAGGGGGAAGGCGATATGTGGGATTGTAACCTGGCCGCAACTTACGAAGCCAGACTCACCCAAATGATTTCTAATATACGGCACGATTTAGGTGTCAATAATCTTTGCTTTGTTAGCGGTGAAATAGGAAGATTTGCCGGGGGCACTTGTCGAGGTAAGGTAAACCAGGCTTTGATAAATATCGCTAATAAGGTTGATCGGGTTGGATTTTCTGACTCAAATGGGCTTACAGGTGATTCCGTGCATTTTGATTCAGTTTCTCAAAGAATATTGGCAGGAAGATACGCTGATCAAATGCGGCAATTTGTTAAATCAGCCAACGAACCATATAAAATTACATCAAGCTCTCATTGGGCTCTTACTCCATCCCCGTCTTCCCATTGGTGGCTTTTGCGGCATCAATCTATCCTTGATCGTAATAAGCAAGGAAATGTTGATCTGATCTTTATTGGAGATTCAATCACACAAGGCTGGGAAGGTGAAGGCCAAGAAGTCTGGCAGCAATACTATGCTAAGCGTAATGCTGTAAATATGGGTTTTAGCGGAGATCAAACACAGCAGGTTCTTTGGCGGCTATATAATGGAGAACTCGCCGGAATATCGCCTAAACTTGCCGTTATAATGATAGGTACAAACAACTCTGGCTGTGACGACAATACAGCTACGGAAATTGGCGAAGGCATAATAGCCATTTGCCAAAAGATTCGTAATGATTTGCCAAAAACTAAAATTTTGATTTTGGCCATCTTTCCTCGCGGTGAGCAGCCTTCGCCTCAGCGTGAGAAAAATGCTGCCGCGAGTGAACTTGCCTCGAATATTGCGGATAATGAATGGATTTACTATTTAGATATTGGCAGGAAGTTTCTTGATAACGAAGGTACTTTGCCTAAAGATTTGATGCCAGATTTCCTGCACCCCAATGCAAAAGGCTATCAAATCTGGGCTGAAGCAATTGAGCCTTTAGTTTATAAGCTAATGGATAATGGCAAATAACAAATATGTTTGCTGAACTATTTGTCAAAAACCTGCAAAAGCGATGGATCATACAGTGTGTCTATTGCTATCTTGATTGAAGGATTCTTGCATGGAAAATTATTTTGATCTTATTAACCGGGTTAAATTAGGGCTTAATTTCTTAAACAATAATCTTGATGAACGCAAAGGCTGTTTGCCATATTTCGTTACCATCTTTAAGCGTGATCCAGCGGAGGCTCGTCATGATTGGCCTGATTTTGGAGATTTAACAAGCAG
The DNA here is from genome assembly GCA_001825665.1 of Planctomycetes bacterium GWF2_41_51. GTDB lineage: Bacteria > Planctomycetota > Phycisphaerae > Sedimentisphaerales > UBA12454 > UBA12454. Next base: position 7,829 of record MHXZ01000030.1, read on the forward strand.
ATATATAGAAGCATTTATAAAGGCAAGAGAAATGATCCCTGATTTGGAATATTCCAAAACAGAGTTAGGCTTGCGCAAATTGTTTAATTCCTATTTCAGTGAAGGCGATGGATTAAGCTATAGGCCTAAGCCGGAAAAACCGTATTATTCCACAATTTTTAAGCGTGATTATGATGCGCATGTTGCCGAAGGTTTTGACCAGGCACGTGTGCTTTGGGCACTTTTGGCTTGGTATGAAGAATCCAACGATTCGCAGGTTTATACGCGTATCGTTGAGCTTGTGAATGGCTTGGATCGCATTTTGATCAAAAAAGAGGATTATGGTTATTACGATCGCTCGACAATTATCCCAGGCATTGTAATTGACCCTGACGCAGCGCCCATGCCGCATCAGTATTACTTTTGTGGGACGCAGATACATCCTCTTATCGAAGCGTACCGTAAATTGAAAATCGAAAAGGCTCTTGATATTGCTTTACGGCTTACAAACTATATTGTGTATCATAGTGATTATTTTTTGACAGATGGAAGCTGGAATTGCACCAAGGGAGCTGGTTTTGAATCAGCGGAGATCGATGGCCATACACACAGCCGATTTGCTGTAATTGCCGGAATAACAACTGTGGGGGTGGTAACTGGCAAAAAGGATTTGATTGTAGTCATGAAACGCGCTTATGATTGGTTTATTCAAAATCACTGCAGCAGTTTTGGTTGGAGCCCCGAGTTTCTTGGCCGCTTTGGGGATGAAAATGAAGGATGCGAAACATGCACCATTATGGATCAGATTAACTGTTGCTTTGCTTTCACAGAAGCTGGTTATATAGAATATTATAAAGCAGCGGAAAGGGTGTGCCGTAATCAACTGTTTGAAAATCAAATGCTTGATACCCACTTGGTTCGCAACAGTATTGAAAAACCTGACACTGAATTATCATGCTTTCATAATGTCGCATCCATGGTGCGAGGAGGATTTGCCGGTTGGGCAGCCCCTAATGATTTTATTGGCAATTGCGACCATCATTATTGTCTTATGAATTGCTGTGGTCCCGCCGGCATTCGTGCGATTCATGATGTTTGGAATAATATTTACACTGTTCGAGGAACTGATGTATTTGTCAATATCTATATGGATCGTACAGGCCATGAACTTATAATCAAAAATCATCAACCGCAAAATGACACCATCGAAATCACTGTGAAATCCCAATGTAACTTGCATTTAGCTGTTCGTAGTTGGTTTAACCCGAAAATCAGCATTACAGTAAATGGTAAGAACCAAAAATTTGTGGTTGCATCTGATTATTTAAAAATCAACAGAGTTTCTGCCGCTTCAAAAGTAATTTTGACTACGCAACTTGAAAACATCCCTGAAACTTGTCATGTTAATGGCAGAAATTACGAAGTAACCTGGAAGGGAGATACCGTCATTGCTATTGACCCTCCAGGCAAATACATGCCATTTTACACTAACCGAAGATCGTAACAATTATGGAGAACTTTAAAATGCATTCATCTAAAATTAATATGAAAGATTATACTATTGCACGTGTGTCAATAATACTGATAATTTCGGCCCTTATATCCAATGCTTTTGCCGATGTATCCGAAGATATACAAACAAATAATTTAAGAAAGTCAGTTTGTCTTGATGGCACTTGGGAGATTACGCCGCCACAACGACTTAATGAATTAAATGAATATGCGCAAGATAAAGAATTTAAAAGCAGATGGTTTGAAGGATTGAATAATGAAAGTTCCAATTTTATAAATGTGCCGTTAAATACGTTCTATTATTGGACAAAGTCAAAACCAGTCTGGGATCCCAATAATTTAAGTGGAGATCCGATGGAAGGCTGCAGAAGTTTGTGTGGATTAAGTGAAAACTTTGAAAGGTTTTTTCAAAATAGTAATTATCTTACTACATGGTATCGCAAAAGTTTTAACATAGATTCGGTAGATAAATCTCGCAGGTTATTAATTTATTTTGGTGGCGTGGGATTGGAGTGTGAAGTTTTCCTGAATGGCAAATATATCGGAAGACATAGTGGCGGATTTTCAGCTTTCTCACTTGATATTACAGATTATATCCAAACCGGTAAAAATTTAATAGCTGTACGATGTATTATTAGACGCCAGGCAGAACTGTTTGTTGTTTGGGGAAATGGTTTAAACTATTATGGCGGCTTATGGAGAAGCGTTTATTTGCTTGAGCTGTCTCGGGAAGCGATAAATAAAGTTTTAATAGATACACAGCCAAATAAAAATGAGGTATCTTTCAGAGTACGATTATACAATAAGCAGCAGAAGAATTTGCAACTCGAAAGTTTGATTTTGGAAAACGATTCAAATGATATTTTAGCATCAACAACTGGTTTTGTTCCAAAGGAGACAAATGAAGTACGATTAAACATGACTTTTTGCGGTAAGACGTGGACCCCTGAAACACCGAATCTTTATAGGATGAAAGTAGTTGTATCAGATTTAAACAGGGTATTAGACGAAAAGATAGTGCGTTTCGGATTTAGGAAGTTTGAGGCGATAGGCAACAAACTTTATTTGAATGGCAATAGTTTTCGCTTTTTGGCTTTTGGAGAGAATGGAAACCACTTTGGTGGTGAAGGTTATTCTAACAAAGCTGCTTATTTGCAATACAAGTCCCTGTGCCAAGCTTACAAGAAATTAGGGGCTAATTCTATAAGATGGCACAATCAAATGATCACAGAACAAGTTCGTGCTGCTGATGAAACAGGCTTTGCAATTTACGCAGGTTGGGCTAGTTCTCCTTTCTTATATGAAAATATGAAAGATGAATATTGGAATTATCTTAAAGAATATGTTGAACAATATTATAATAATCCATCAATTTTAATGTGGCATTTCAGCAATGAAAACTGGTCAAATGAGAATGTACCGTTGGAAAGAAAAATTTATGAGTACGTTCAAAAATTAGATACTTCCGGCCGTCCTGTCATTCCTGATTCAGGTAGTTATTCTTTCCCGAAATATGATCTTCCAAGTATTTCAACCGGTCAATTTGTTGTAGATATGCATAATTATTCAGGGGTTACTTTCGGACGCATGGGATCCAGCCAAAAAGTAGCTTTTACACAGACCAGGGATGTTGTGAACGATGTAATTGAAAACGCCAACAAAATCCTTGGTGATATTGATAGGCCATTTATACTTGGAGAATGCCAGGCAGGAACGCTTTGGAGTGCCTGGAACGATTCTTATTGGAAAGGTGCAAATCTGGGAGGTGATCACAGAAAGATTTTAGGAAATGACAAACTGGTTAGACCAGAATTTTTTGAGGAATTAAGCGAATATGACACTGGTGGAGCTGACTGGCTGGGATCTGATGTTAAGCATGTTGGTTTAATTTCGTATAAGCATAAGTTGTATGAGCGCAATCCTGTTACAGGTCTTGCAAGTTGGACAAGTTCAGAAATTGTTAAGGACTGTTACGAAACATATCGTTTGATGCCAATATCTGGCATGTTTCTTAATCAGGGAGATGTAGCAGTCTGGACACCGAAAATGAGGTATTCTTTAAAAGGACAAACTAAAGGCTCTTTTATTTTTACTCGTGTGATGCCTATAGCTGTTAATCTGCAAAGACAGGTATTTTCAGGAAGTAAAACAGAGTTTGATGTTTATACTGATAATTGTACACACCAAGAGCAAACCGGGCTTCAATTGTTGGTTCGTGTCGACGATCCCAACGGCAATATAATTTATAAAAGCCATTTGCAAAGTATTCATGACATAAATGCTGATGATAAAAGTTTTAATAAATGCAATTTCGCCGTTCCATCTGATTTTGAGGGTACTGCAATTGTTCGGTTGTTGCTTTATCGTAATGAGGATTTGTTTGCGGAAAATTTCTATCATATTTCTGTCTCTCCGCAAATTTGCAAAAATATATTATCTGATGTAAAAAAAGTTTTCGTTTGGAAGCCAGACACTATTGATATATCTAAAACTGAAAATGTATTAAAGGATTTGGGAGTGCCTTATCACTGCATTTTGTCCAAAGAGATTGTTAGTGGGTCAATAGATGCAAATTGGCTGATAATCCCAGCTTGTGCCATATACGGCAATGTGAATGATGAAAATAATGCTAATGAATGGGATTCCCTCGTCGATTCTATTTCAGCAAAGATACAGGATGGGCTAAATGTTATTGTTTTAGAACAAATGGGGGAAGGAAATGTTGGGATAATCCCTGCAATTGAATATCTGTCTCGTCCCGGAAATGTAACTGCTGATCCAACAGTTTTTGATCATCCTGTCCTGGCTAAAGTGCCGTGGCATAAATGGTGGATGTGGAAAAGTAAATATGGTGACATAGCGCCTTATGTTATGCCGCTGGGAATAAATACCTTAGCATTAATTGGTGCGCACGAGGATGATCGACTCTACTCTATTTTGTCAGAGGGTACTTTCGGAAAAGGCAGAATCATCCTGAGCCAGTCGGATTCTGTTTCACGCTGGAATGAAGATGCAGCTGCAACCTTGTATTTAACAGAACTTTTGCATTATGCTTTGAAAGAGCCTGCGTGGAGCCGGGTTAAGCCCTTTAAAACCTCTACAATTCGGGACTATGCTGTGAAAGAACGAGAAAGTTTATATTGTATCAACTTAGAAAAATATTTCAATAAAAGCTGGAGCGACCCAACACCTCGATCAGATGGGAAAGGGGGATGGACAGATGAGGGGATTAATGATTTTGGTCATTTTAAGCCTTCACGAATGTCTTCATATGATGACAAGTATCAATCTGTTTATGCAGAGCATTTAAGTGGCAAGGCATGGATGCTGGGGTTACCTTTTATTGTCAATCCCGAAGGAAGCAGTAATAAAGCCTGCATTGTTGTAGGTGCTGGTTGTTCAAATGAAGTTAGCGGAATAGCTATTGAAAAAAAGGCAGAAACTATTTATTTTCTTGGTACGGCTACTAATAGCGGTAAAGGTAAATTTGTTATTAATTATGAAAATGGCGAGAGTATAGATATTCCAAGTCTTTTCCCGGATTGGTGGAAATGTACTGATGAAGAGAATGTTCGTGTAGCATGGTCTGGAAAAAATCCAAAAACCGGAACGTTAGTTGCCTGCTATATACAGCCTTGGCAAAATCCGAAACTGAATAAGAAAATTCTTTCTATTGATTTTAAAGGTGAGCATCTTGTGTTATTAGGCATTACTATATACAGGCCCAAAGATTAATCTACTTGATATTAATGATATAAAGATAGATATCGAAAAATTATGGCGCATTTGAATCAGGGATCTCTTGCGCTTCAAATTAAAACACTCCACAGAAAAACCATGCATGATTAATCGAGAGCAGGATCAATAGAATCAAAAAGATAGGCAATGTACGTTTAGTAAATGTACATGGACATCTATTATGCAATTTCTCTTTTTAAAATGTTCAAGTTCAGGATTGTTTATTCATCTTTTTATGTTACGCATATTGCTTCATTGTTTTGTAAAATGTTTCGATATTTTTGTCCACCTGCTTGCCTGCTCTGTTAATTACAACAACCAGTGCGATATCTCTTTCATCAGCTTCTTTTATATAATGATCAATTATGCGTTCAATATTATCCCGCTTTTCATTTTCAAAATCAAATTGGGGTTGATGTAAAGTTATTTCAAGAAATGTATAAGGTAATGCTTTGCGGAGGCGGTTAAGTTCATTTGGAATTCCACGAGTCTGCATAAGCACAATATTTTTTAAGTTTGGATATTCATTCCAGACTTCGTAAAGATGTGCCGAAGCACCGCATGAATGTAAATTAGTCGGCAAATCGCCGTATTTTTGAACTATTTTGCGGTCAAATTCAATTGCGTATTTTTTGTACATTTCAGGTGAAAGCATGCATGAGTTATCGCCGCCAAAACTTGAGATACCTGTTACGCTAGATTGATCATAAGCCTTGAGCATAAATCCAGAATAACTGGTACTAAGTTCAAAACATTTATCCATTAAGGCAGAAGCAATTTCCTCTTCGCCGCCCAGGATCGTGAAAAACTCAACTTCTCCGCACATAAAACAGCCAAGATCTAAAAAACTCATAAAGTGAGCAAATTCATAATTCTTTCCTGCAGGGGAGGTAAAGCCAAATTTATTCCACGGCAAGGATGGCGTCTTGGGAACGATATATTTTTTTTGTTTCTTCATTTCCTCAAATTTTGCCAACATTTCCTGCACCATATAGACTTTGGTCCAGTCGGGTATTTTTATTTTCTTTACATCTTCTACAGATCGTAAATTTGACCATGGTATGAATTCTCGATTGTGCCAAAAGCTACCTGTTTTAGGGTCCCATGTAGGATATGGACTGCCGTAGGCATATGCGCATACATTTCGACCATCATGCTGAAGAGCAGGATAGATCATTTCGGGTTGTTTTTGACCAAGACCGAATTGTCCAAATTTTTCGTAAAGCAATCTTGACTTTTTAGCCTCATGCTCTACAACACTGTCCAGGGATATTTCAAATGGATTCGGTTCAGTGATGCCGAATTCTTCCTGCATCCAAAACGAACTTAAAGATACTCTGCCTTGTACGCTTGACATTATTTATAATCCTTTTAGTTGTTCCGGAGAAAGTTCATTCAAAAGAGGTTTGCCGGAAATATATCGTTCAACATTTTGCACAAATAAATCCCATAAGAGAGGCAGGAAATTTGGACTTAAAGTCGAGCCGCTGATGTGGGGCGTCATTATAACATTTGGAAATCGCCAGAGTGGGTGGTCTGCAGGCATAGGGTAATAATAATGCGTGTCCAATGCTGCACCTGAGATTTTGCCTTCTCTGAGTACTTGAAGCAATGCCTGCTCTTTTATAAGCGGACCACGAGCAGGATTAAGTACAAATGCGTGCGCGGGGAGCATTGTAAGTTCTTCATATCCTATTATACCTTCCGTTCTTTTTGTTAAAGGCATTGATAGAACAAGAAAGTCAAGTCCATTAAGAAATTCCTTTTTTTGATCAGTGCTAAATACACGATTTGGAAGTATTCCTGCTTTGTCTCCCGTACCATCGACCGCAAACATATTTTCTCGAGGACCAACGCGTACATCAAAGGCATGAACATTCATCCCGATAGCACGTGCAAGCCGAGCGGTTTCTCTTCCGATCCCGCCATAGCCCCAAATGCCAACAGTTTTGCCTCGAATATCCATCTGAAAACGCGCAGGTCTGTCCCATATGCCCGCTTCCTGGTTCCTGATCATTCCTCGCATATCACGTGCGAGATTAATCATCATTGCGATGTTCCATTGTGCGATAGTGATATCATTAACTCCGGCGGCATTTGCTGCTTTGATGTTTCTTTCAGCAAGGCCGAGACCAAAAAGCTGGGTATAGCCGGCGCTAGCGATTTGTACAAATTCTAACTTTTGCATATCTGCAAGATTGGTTGGCGGATAAGTGCAGAAAAGTATGTGCTTGTCTTTTATTATATCCGGTTCTATGTGCCTGAAATCTTCAACCGCCGTTATTGTTTGAACCGTTACGTCTTTTATCGATTTAAGACGTTTGAGGCCTTCGGGATTTATATCCACATCGACTAATATATTTTTCATCGTGACTAATCTTTCAAAATTTTTCCGGGAGCATCATTAAATTCGCCGCTGCCGGGTACAAATGGATATTTATTTTTTATTTTGTCTGTCAATACAATACCAAGTCCTGGCGTTTGCGGCGGCAGTGCGCAGCCGTCTTTCATCACAAATGAATCGCCCATAACTTCACCATGAAGTCCGGCGTATGCAGGTGCTATTTCGAGAATTGATGTATTAGCGCAAGCAAACCCGCAATGAATATTCTGCATTAATGAGCTGCCAGCGCCCCAGCTATGCGTTGCGATCTTTTTGCCTTTGGATTCCAACATCGCGGCAACTTTCATAAACTCACCTAACCCGCCAGTAAACGATGCGTCAGGCTGACCAATGTCAAATGCGTCACGTTCAGCAAATACTCGCCATTCATAGGTTCCTGTCAGGCATTCACCGCCTGCGATTGGCACAGTAGTGCTTTTACATAGTTCTGAATAACCCCAAGGGTCGGTATAATGAAGCGGTTCTTCAAAAAAGAAAAGACCGTAAGGTTCTAATGCCTTCATTACTGCTTTAGCTATCGGCAAATCCCATGTCGTTACAGGGCTGTTGCCCATATGCCCATCCATCATAATTTCAACATCTTTGCCGACATATTTGCGAACAAAATCAATTTTGTCGGATTCAAAATCAACAGCTTCCTGTGCTTTTAAAGGCACATAATAACCTTGTTCTGAACTGCTGCCCACTCCGAATTTAAAGCCCTTGAAGCCAAGACTTAAATAAAAATCGATTTTCTTCTTTAATTCCGATTTGGGATAATTACTCGGGCCGCCAGTTGCATAACAAAGTAGTTTGTCATGCTTTTTGCCGCCAAGCAACTCATAAACCGGCAATCCGAGCATTTTGCCTTTCAAATCCCACAAAGCTGCTTCAATGCCGTTTAAAACAATCAGGCCAAGTCCTACGCGACACCAGAAGTTGCCGCATTGATACATATAACTCCATAATTGTTGAATATTGGAGACATCCTGTCCGATGAGTATGGGCTTAAAAAATTCAACTATTTCTGGAACCATTTCAGGGCAGAAATACCCTGCGTATGTTTCGCCTATGCCAAATAATTCAGTATCTGTATGGATTTCAATAAATGCCGCACTCCTGCGTTTTCTGATCGCCAGCAGATATGGATCATTGGTGCAGGGACCTGTTAATAAGATTGTTTTTACGTCTGTTATTTTCACTATAAACTCCTTAAAAACCAATTATAATTAATCATATTGGCCATAAATTGTCAACCAAAAAAATAACACTTGATTAACTAATATTCTTAAGTATAATATAGATAAATGGCGAAGCAAAATCAGGCACAATTAGCTTATGAAAAAATACGCGAGAAGCTTATTTCCCGTACTTTAGAGCCGGGAAAAAGACTTATTGAGCGTGTATGGGCAGAAAATCTGAATGTCAACAGGGCTGATGTTCGCCAGGCATTTTCGCGTTTACTCGGCGAAGGACTGCTTGTTGCAGGCGAAAAAGGCGGCTTTTTTGTAAAAGAATTTACTTTAGTCGAGATGAAGGACTTGAATGAGATACGATTAGTCCTTGAACAGGCGGCTGCGAAATTTGCCATTGAACGTGCAACTAAAAACGATATTGCAGAGCTTGAGAAGATTTGTGAACATCTAAGAATAATGTCTGAAAATGGCTATCTGATGGGAATTGGTGAAGCTGATTTGAAGTTTCATGAAAGGCTAATAAAAGCAGCGCATAATAATAAACTAGAATTTATTTATAAGGCAGCAAATCTTCCTTTATCAAAGAATATCACATCGGATGTCAATAGAGATAAGTTGATTTCTGATGTTAAAGATCATATCGTTATTGTTGACGCACTAAAAAGCAAGAATCTTCCAAAGATGCTTAAACTGCTGTCATCAGGGCTTGATTTAATGGAAAAATAGTATATTTTTTTAATTATATTGGTTAACTAAAATATCAATATTTAGATAACATAATATTAAAAAGGCAAGTATGTCGAATTTAGTGTTAAAAACTTTATCTCAGGCAGAAATTGAGCATTTACATAAAAAAACCTTAGATATCTTTGAAAATGTTGGTTTTAAGGTTACGCATGATGAGACTTTAAATCGCCTTAAAAAGGCAGGTGCGATCGTTTCGTATTCTGACCAAATAGTCAAAATACCTTTCAGCTTGTTTAAAGAATTGCTTTCTAATGCGCCCGCAGTTGCTATTGAAACAGGATTGAATGGCAAGCAAATGACTGTTGGCGGCAGCAATCGTTATTATCAATCCCTTATTCTTGACCCGTTTATAAACGATTTTGAAAAAGGCAAAAGACTTCCGACGCTTGAGGATGTCCGCAGGCATACCATAATTGGTGAATCTCTCGATAGAATCAATGCAATGATGAGGATGCAGTTTCCGGTAAGTGACATTCCAGAGCCGGACTCTTATTATAAAACAATGGAAGTTTTTCTTTGTCATCATACCAAACATGTCATGATATATCCTACAAGCGAGCAGAATTGCAGGGATTGGTTTGATGTGTTCGAAGTTATTGCATCTACTGCCGGCTTGGATGTGAAAACAACGCCGCTTATGAGTGTTGCTATGGCCGTTACTACGCCATTGCAGCTTCATGGAATGAATATCGAAATAATGAAAATGGCGATGGAAAGATGTTATCCAATAATTTCAACAGTATGTCCTATGGCTGGAATAACTTCTCCGTTTTCTGTTGCAGGTACTGCTTTGCTGGCAAATGTTGAGGCATTGATACCAGTTTTGATTGCACAATTATATAAACCCGGCCACCCGGCTTTCTATGGTATTGGCCCATCTGTAACAGATTTCAGAAGCGGCCATGACCTTTATTATAAAGCTGAAAAGATGCTTTGGAAAACAATCGCATGTCAAATGGGCGAATTTTATAACCTTCCAATTTCTGGTGAAACTGGCGGTTCACTTACTCATTTAGCTGATATGCAAAATGGTGCAGAAAGTTTCGCATACATGTTGGCGTCAGTTGCTAATGGCCAAAATATACTTGGCGGCGTTGGCTCAATGGGTAACGCCAATGGAATGAGTCAGGAACAGATTATTATGCAATGCGGTCTTCTTGATATGGCGGAATATCTTGCCCGCGGAGTTGATATGAGTGATTATAAGCTTGGATATGATTCAATCGTTGATGTAGGCCCTGGCGGAACTTATATGACCGAGAAATTGACAATGGACTTGCTTAGAGGCGATGAATTTTTTAATACCGAATATTTTGATCTCACAGGAGGCTATTCTGACCCCAGTCCCGGGATTTATGAAAAAGCACATCAAAAGGCCTTGGATTTGGTTGCGAATTATAAACCAACCGTCCCTGAAAAAATTCAGAATGCTATTAAAAAGTTTATGGCAACCAAATATATTGATAAAAAATCATCAGGTTATTAATTTCTTAAAGAGATTATATGAAAGAAAATAACAAGTTTCAAAAATCATTTGAATTGTACAAACAGGCGCAACAGTTGTTTCCGTACGGTACACAGCTTTTCAGCCGTCGGCCGGAACTGGGCCCTTTTGGACAAGCCCCTATTTATTTTGGAAAAGCAAAAGACGGTCATTTCTGGGATGTTGACGGTAATGAATTTATAGATACTGCGCTTGCGTTTGGTCCTATTTCGCTGGGCTATTGTTATGATGTGGTTGATAATGCTGTAAAAAAACAAATTGATAAAGGCATTCTCGGCAGCATAAATAATCCCCTTGAAATTGAAATGGCAAATGTCATAAAGCAGATGATTCCTTGCGGCGAAATGGTTAAATTCTGCAAAGGCGGCGGAGAAGCGGACGCTGTTGCAGTGCGAATTGCCAGAGGGTTTACAGGTAAGGATATTGTGCTGTTCTGCGGTTATCATGGTTGGCAGGATTGGTATCTTGCGGCAAATCTAACCTCAGAATCCAATCTCAATCAGCATCTTCGTCCCGGCATCAGTGCCAAAGGCGTGCCGACACAATTAGCGGGAACATGCATTCCATTTGAGTATAATAATATTGATAATCTCAAACAAATGCTGGAACAGAATAAAAATAAAGTTGCCTGCATTATTATGGAGCCTACCCGTTTTAAAAAACCTGAAAAAGGTTACCTTGAAAATGTCCGCCAACTTGCTGATGAGCATAAATGCGTTTTGATTTTTGACGAGGTTGTTACCGGTTTTCGTCTCGCTCCTGGCGGCGCACAGGAATATTTTGGCGTAGTACCGGACTTAGCAACTTATGCCAAAGCGATTGCCAATGGTTATGCGTTATCGGTTGTGGCAGGTAAACGTGAGATTATGTCTTCTCAAGAGGATAATTTTATAAGCAGTACATATTGGAGCGATACTACCACATTAGCAGCAGGTATTGCGACGCTAAATGAAATCCGTACAAAGCCTGTTATTGCAACTATTGACCGAATCGGACATCACTTGATAACCGGCCTTGAAGAGCTTGGTCGTAAACATCAAGTTAATATAAAGATTTCAGGGCATGGCTGCGATTTCGCTGTTTCATTTGATTATGGGAATGATGCCGGCAAGATTCTTACTCTTTATATGCAGGAGATGATTGCTCGCGGCATTTATGTCAGCGGTGTCGTTTATACCTGTTTTACACATACTGACAAGGATATTGATATTGTGCTTGCGGCAGCAGATGAGACTTTTGAGATAATTAAAAAAGCTATTGATGGAAATAATGTTGATATAATGCTTAAATGCCCTGTTCGGCAGGTTGGATTTAAACGATTGGTATAAGAAATGAATAAACGCTTAATTGGGAAAACTGGAATAAAAGTTTCTGAACTTGCGTTTGGCGGAGTTGAAATTGGTTTGCCTTACGGCGTTCATAAAGATTTAATGCCTGAAAATGAAGCAATTAGTTTGCTTAAAGCGGCTGTGGATTCAGGAATAAACTTTTTCGATACCGCTCGTATGTACGGCTGTTCTGAAGAACGTATGGGTATGGCATTTGATGGAATTCGCGATAAAGTTGTTTTATCCTCCAAGTGCCCTCATTTGCGTTTACCCGATGGCAAAGTCCGAAATGGCATGATTTTGCAAAAATTTGTTGAAGAGTCTCTAAACACAAGCCTTAAAATGTTGAGAACAGATTATATTGATGTTTATCTTGTACACAGTGCTGATACAGAGATTCTGAAAAACGATGAAGTCGCCAATAATTTTGAAAAAATTAAGCGAAAAGGATATGTTCGCTCTATTGGTGTTTCGATTTACGGTACAAGTGATTTCAAAATTGTTTGCGATGACCGCAGATGGGATGTGGTGCAATTAGCTTTCAATCTAATGGATCAAAGCGCTGCTCTATTGTTTCCATCTGCAAGACAAAGCGGAATTGGCATTATGGTGCGTTCGGTTCTAATGCGGGGTATTTTGACTGATGCCGGAATCGACCTTAGCCATGAAAAGCTGAATAAGGTGGCTGAATATCGTAAAAAATATTTAAAATTGCTTGATAGCGACAATAGTCTACTATCAGATTTGGCTACTAAATTCGTACTTTCATTTCCAGATGTTTCATCTGTACTGATAGGTATTGACAAAATGGAATTTTTAAATAAAGCCGTCGCTTTGGCAAATGGAAATTGTTTAGACAAATCATTATTAGAGAAATTAAAGAACTTAGCATATCCTGACCCCGATTTTCTTAATCTTGCAAATTGGGACCGTAATGGCTGGCTGAAATAGGTGCGAAAATGTTAAAACTTGGTGTTATTGGAATGAGTGAAGGCAATGGCCATCCATATTCATGGTCTGCCATCGTTAATGGAAAATACAACGAAACAGAAATGGCAAATTGCGGCTACGCGGGAATACCTGTGTACCTCAATGCCAATAAAGACACTCTCGGCATTGAACACGCAAAAGTAACGTGTGTTTGGGCACAAGATAAAAAAATTTCGGAGCATATCGCAAAAGCGTGTTTGATAGATAGAGTTGTCGATAACCTTGAAGATATGATTGGCAAAGTTGATGCTGTAATGCTTACAAGAGATGATCCTGAAAATCATGTAGCTATGGCAAAACCTTTCCTAGATGCAAATATTCCCTTATTTATTGATAAGCCTCTTGCGATTACAATAAAAGATTTGGAATATTTCAAGCAGGAGGCTGCTAAAGATAAATTGATTATGTCCTGTTCGTCTATGCGTTATGCGACAGAAAGTCAGACAATTAAAACGGACTTTGCATCTCTTGGCAAAATTGAACTTGCCACCGCAGTTGGCAAAAAGGATTGGCCAAAGTACGGCGTTCACATGCTTGAAGGACTCTTTGCGTTGCTTGAGGATCCCAAAGCTGTCAGCGTAAAGCATATCAGCTCAACGCATAAAGATATAGTTTATATTGGATTTGAAAACGGCCTGCTTGCCACGGTTCATCTTTTTTATGATATAACACCGACATTCCAGATTTCGATATTTGGCCAAACCGGCTGGCGGCTAATTGAATACAAAAACTGGTATGCAATGTTTCGCAATAATATTATTGAATTTGTTCGTTCGGTTCAGCAGGGCAAATCAAGATTGGAATTTAGTAAAACTGAAAACATAATTCGCACACTCATAGCGGGTAAAGAGAGCCTTGAGCAGGGCGGAAAAACAATTTTATTGAGGTAACAAAAATGACCCCACGTCAAAGAGTTTTATCTGTTTACGCTGGCAAAGAACCTGACCAGGTTCCGTTATTGCTTGATTTATCACATTGGTATAAAGCAAATTATAAAATACCGTTTGACCTCACCGGCTTTAAAGGAGTCGACCAAAAATTAGTCGAACTGCACAAACAGCTTCAAGTCGTTTCTTATGTCGAAATGGGCAGTTTCTTCGATCTTTATTTCGACGATGATTCTATCAGCGATAAAGCATGGACGGATTCTGCCGGTGTTTATCACAGAAAAGTTTCGACCCCGCTCGGCAGCCTTGAAGAAGAACGTGTTTTTGCAGATGTGAGTTATTCTTACAATATAAAAAAACATCTCATAGAATCAGTTAACGATTTTGAAATAATCGCATATATTATGGATCGCTACAAAGTAAAACCACGCTGGGACAGATACCAGATGTGGCTAGATGCCTTGGGCGAACTCGGAGTTATTTATTGCCAGTTGCCTTATTCCGGACTAGGGTATTTAATTTCCAGGAATTTTGGCGTTGAAAATACCTGCATGGCGATGTTCGATGCACCTGACAGGGTTAAAAATCTGATCGATTCCATCAACGCATGTAATTTAAGAATTCTCGATGCGATAATTGATGGCCCCTTTGAAATTTTATTTATCAGCGATAATTTTGATTCAAACGTCCAAAATCCAAATATGTTCAATGAATATAGCCGCAGCTATTATACCGAAGTTGCTCGCCGTGTTCACGCAAAAGGGAAGTTTCTCGCTGTTCATGTTGATGGTGAAATGAAAGGATGCCTGAAAACTTTTGCACACTGCGGCATTGATTGCATTGACGCGGCTACTCCTGCTCCAATGTTTGCTCTGACTCCGCAGCAGGCAAGAGCAGAAGCAGGCAATGATATAATCCTTTCGGGCGGTATTCCCGCTACGATTTTCGGCGCTGGCGCAACCGATGAAGAGTTTGAAAATTGTGTCTGCCAATGGCTTGAAACGCGACATACATCATATAAACTTTTTATGGCGGCAGGCGATCAGGTTCCGCCGGATGCACCATGGCACAAGATTGAAATGCTGCCTAAACTTGTGGAAAAATATGGGAAATATTAAGATGCATATTATCAATCAAGGCAAAGTGTTCAAAGGCAGCCCAAATTCAGAACTTGCAAAAAGCTGTTTCCCTTTTGCAGTAAAGCTTTCAAACGGTGATTTAATCGTTTCCTTTCAGGCCGCTTCGGTAAAAAACGGAATCGATTCAAAATCGCTGATAAGTCGCTCGAATGATAATGGCCTGACATGGTCGCAGGCAGAAGCTGTATTCGATCCAACTCTCAATGGTAAAAAAGGTGTCCTGCATTTATCGTATATTTCAGAATTACAGTCCGGCAAACTTATCGCAGGCATTCTCTGGTGCGACCATTATGATGATTCTTCGCTGGAATTTTTTAATGCGAAAACTGGCGGTCTGTTGCCGACAGAGGCTTGCATAAGTTTTTCAGAAGATAATGGTAAAACATGGTCTAAGCTCAAAGCAATCGAAAAGGGCGATTTAGGCACAATTCCTACACCGGTTATGGGGCCGGTTCATAGGCTTGAAAGCGGTTGTTTAATTTTGCCGTTTGAAACAAGCAAGTCCTACGATGATGAAAGTGTTTGGCTTCATAAAGCCTGTTATTTTGTTTCGTACGATGGCGGCAAAACATGGCCGAAATATAAGATTGTTGCCCATGACCCGGAATGTAAAATTTATTACTGGGATCATCGTATTGCAAATCTTGGCAGAGGAAAGCTGGTAGATTTATTCTGGGCTTATGATGCGGTCAATAATAAGGAATTGAATGCTTATTTAAGCAGCTCAACAGATTTTGGTGAGAATTGGACAAGGCCTGAAAAAACGAAAATAGTAGGTCAGCCTTGGCCGATTCCGATCGATGGAGATACTTTTGCGGTTGTCGCTGTTGACCGCAATTTTACAAATACAATAAAGTTATACCTAACCAATAATTTTGGGAAAGATTTTAATGCGGCCGAGGCTTTGATTATTTACGATAATAAAAAAGCTGCAACTGTCAAAACAAACTTAAATGATCAATTAGTCGAAATGACAAACTGGTCGTATGGACTGCCCAGCGGATGCAAATTGAACGATAAGGAAATATTAATTGTTTATTACGCGGGCGATTCAGCCGGTGTAGATATAAATTGGTGTAAAGTAAAATTATAAAGTAAATTTATTTTGGAGAAAATATGATAGTCGACAAAATCGAAAATGCAAAATTATACAGCAGTATTTCACCCCGTATTGCCAAAGCTTTGGAAGTGCTGGCCGCAAAAGAAATCAGCAAATCGCCGGATGGAAAAAATGAAGTCGATGGCACGAATTTGTATTATCTTGTCCAGAGATACACAACAAAGCCTCGAAACGAAGGCCAAATGGAAGCACATAAAAAATATATAGATATTCAGTTTGTAGTTGATGGCTGCGAAAGTATTTTTGTTGAAGATATTTCTATATGCAGAATTGCATCGGCATATAATGAAACAGATGAAGCTGCTATGTATGATTTGCCGCAAAAATTCAGCGAGATATTTATGACCAAAGGAACTTTCTGTATTCTTTTCCCACAGGATGGGCATTTACCTTGCCGCACAGCCGTTAGTGAATCGAAAGTTCATAAAATTGTTTTTAAAGTAGCAATATAATATTGATCATAAAGGATAATTAAATGCAGATGCGTAAAAGCAGAGTGTTAGATAAACTTCGTTCCGGTCAGGTTGCAAGTTGTGTTAAAATCAACTTGGCAGACCCACGTGTTGTAGAAATAGCCGCCATATGCGGTTTTGATTGTGTTTGGATCGATATGGAACATGTGCCGGCAGACTGGTCAACGATAGAAAATCAAATCCGTGCCGCAAAAATTCATAATTGCGATACGATGGTTCGCGTGGCGAGAGGCTCATATAGTTCGCATATACAGCCATTGGAAGCGGACGCTTCAGGTATTATGGTTCCGCACGTTATGAGCCTTGAAGATGCCAAAAAAGTTGTCTGGCAGACTCGTTTTCATCCAATTGGCCGCAGGGCAGTTGATGGCGGCAATGCCGATGGTGCATATTGCCTTGTAAATTTTAATGAATATATCAAAACAGCAAATGAGCAGCGTTTTGTTGTTGTGCAGATTGAAGACCCGGAGCCGCTAAACGACCTTGAAGCAATCTGTGAACTTGAGGGCATCGATATGATATTTTTCGGCCCCGGCGATTTCAGCCAGGGAATTGGAACTCCCGGCAAATGGGATAATCCATTGATTGCCGAAACTCGCAAAAGAATAGCGAATGTTGCAAATAAAAAAGGAAAATTCGCCGGCACAGTTGGCTCTGCAGGCAATTTGCAGGAGCTTATCGATATGGGTTATAAATTTGTCAGTGTAGGTGCTGATGTAGTTGGCCTTAGCGGTTATTTCAATCCGATAGTTGCCGCTTTCAATAAATCCTCACAACCTCAAAGCGAATCTCAAAGTATTTACAAAGGAAAATAACATGCACGTTAACGAATTATTGAGTTTGAAAAATAAAGTATGCCTTATCACAGGCGGGGAAGGCAAATATGGAAGATGCATAACAGAAGCTCTGGCCGAAGCAGGCGGCAAAGTTATCACAGTCTCGCCTTTCGTTAATGATGCAAACAAAGTCGTAAACGAGATGAAGAACAATGCTCCGCTTGATATCACGGTAATGTATGTTGATCAGACAAATCATGATTCGATTATCAAGCTCAAGGAAGAAATAAAAGCAAAATTTGGCCGTCTTGATGTTTTTGTTAATAATGCTGTCCTTCGCCCGATGAAAACTTATACCTCTCCGCTCGAACAGTTTAGTGAATCTATGCGCGTAAACGCAACCGGAATGTTCGACATCACACGCGAAATGGCAGATTTGATTGGCCAGTCAGGTGGCGGCTCGATTGTAAACATATGCTCGATGATGGGTATGTTCGGACCTGATTTATCGAATTATGAAGGTACCGGCTGGGATGTTCCTCCGCCGGATTATTTCTTCCACAAAGGCGGGATATTTACTCTTACTCGTTATTTGTGTCGTGTCCTTGCGGTTAAAAAGGTAAGAGTCAATTCAATCAGTCCCGGCGGAATCTTCGCGAATCAACACGAACAGTTTTTGAAGAATTATACAAAAAAAGTCCCTGCCGGACGTTTAGCGAATAATGATGACATTAAAGGAGTTGTTGTGTTTTTAGCTTCCCAGGCAAGCGCTTATATTAACGGCGAAAACATCCTCATGGACGGTGGCATGCATTCATAATAATTTTTGAACAATATCCGACCAATCTTGTCGCAACACTGCAGCGCCGAAAAAAACGCGCTGCACCAGGCGATGCAGCATACAGCCGCGAGGGCTCGCAAGGTCTCGCAATTGAAATTTTAGAAATCGTATTTAAGCCTTTATTTGCGAAGGGTTGCGAGAGCATGCGACGATACGCGAGGCTATGCGAATTGATATCCGATGGGCGATACAAGACTCGGATTAGGGACTCGTACCAGACAAAAGAAAAATGTTTGTCAGAAAGCGATGTGATGAATAGCTTTAATATTAATTTATCAGACCAAAAGATTGTTTAAGGATCAACTCAAGCCAAGGGGCGCGCAACAAAATGCGCAACAGCCATGTACGGTTGGGCTACGGTTGCGCTTCGGTCACGCTACGGTCAGCGTCATAACTCTTTTTTCTGCAATCATTAATCATTTATTGACAAATACTTACAAAACATGGTTTTGTACTCATAACCCGGAGGTCGTTGGTTGTGAGTCTGATTTTACTATTTTATAATAATTTTGCTGACAAGTACTTATGTTTGTAGGCTTTATAGTCTTGAAATGTCTAAAATATGCCTTGTAACAGATTTGCAACTACTTTGATATTGTTGCTTATTGATCTTGCCTATGAAGAGTTTTGACTCATAGTTATCAACGTTATAATAGTTGTTTTGATATGTTCCGGTAATTTGGGCCAAACAGCAACTATTTTCTTTAACTCAGGATTGTTTTGAATTAGAATGTTCAAGCTATTGGCAAAGACAATATTATTCTTTTTCGTAAGTTCTTTATTGATAATTGGTTGGCTATTTTCTCGAAGGGGTTCGACTCCCCTTGAGGGTATTTGGTTCTGGCTCTAAAAACCGAATGTTTGAAAAAGTCGAGCCTCTAAAAAAAACTATCGACCAAAGATATGCATTGGGCCGATTTGGTTGTAGTAAATAACAGTGGTCGCTGGATACATAGAGAACAACCTGAAATTTTCAACAAAAAAACTGTTGGAGTTTCTCAAAGACATAGGGAAATCGTTAGTCCCTGTAAATTGAATTTTAATGAATAAAGAGCCTTACAACAATTGACAAAACAGGTTAATCCGAGTCTTTAATTTGCAACAGATTTGCAACAGCCATGTACCTTTAGGCTACTGTTGGCCTTCGGTTCGGCTACAGTCAGGATACATAAGTCTTTGTTGTGCAATCATTAATCATTTATTGACAAATACTTACGATATGTGAATTTGGAACTCAATAACCCGGAGGTCGGTGATTGGCGATAGCCAATTTATAATTTTATAGTTCTTTTGCTGACAAGTACTTACGTATAGAGGTTTTCTTGCCTTAGAATGTATAGAATATGACTTGCAACGCATTTGGACAGACATCGCAAATGCTTAACATTTGCTCCTATTTGCTAATATGTAGGGAGTTAAGGTATGTTGGAATAGATTATGAATCGTGAAACAATAATAAACATTATAAAGAAAAAGGCACAGTTTCTGCGGCAGACCTTAAAAAAGTCGGCATTGCAAGAACGACCTTGTATTATATGGTGAACAAAGGTGATCTTCGTCGAGTTGCTCGTGGGGTATATACACTTGCCGGGCAGTATTTGACATTTGAGGCATTTGCAAAAATTATGGTATCATCGCCTCGCAGTGTTATATGCCTTCTCTCTGCACTGCAATTCCATGAAATCACAACGCAAATGCCATTTGAAACATGAAACATGGGTGGCCATAGAAAAGAACGCGTCAAAGCCTAAGTTGCCCAATATCCGTATTGTAAAACTAACTGGCGAGGCCTTTTCAGAAGGTGTTGAAACTTATGAAAAGGAAGGAATTTCAGTTCGCGTTTACTGTCCGGCTAAAACGGTTGTAAATTGTTTTAAGTTTAGAAATAAGATTGGTCTTGACGTTGCTCGTGAAGCATTGATTGATTGTTTGCATCAAAAGAAAGCAACACGTGATGAAATCTGGAAATATGCAAAAATTTGTCGGATGACCAACATAATGCGGCCTTATCTGGAAATGAGCAGATGAAAAAGACCGATATAGCGAAATCCATTCATCAGCGTTTGTTGAACGTCCGGGATAAGACCGGAGAGGATTTTAATACTATACTGACAAGATATGGATTGGAACGCATTCTTTATAGAATTAATGCTCTCTCATCATTCAGATAAATTTATTTTGAAAGGTGCGATGCTTTTTCAAATATGGAACGAAATTTCAGGACGACCAACCAGAGATGTTGACTTACTTGGGCTTGGTAATCTAAATCATCAAGGGCTAAAACAAATATTTACTGATGCCTGTAATAGTTCATTTGATGCCGATAGTTTGAAATTTGATTCCGATTCGATAAGAACAGATGACATCCGTGATGATCAGGAATATTTTGGAATAAGAATTAGATTGCGAGGTTTTCTTAACAACGCAAGAATTCCGGTTCAAATAGATGTTGGCTTTGGAGATGCTGTGACGCCTGCTCCAAAAATTGAATACCCGAAAATACCCGATTTGCCAGCACCGAGATTAAGGGCTTATCATCCGGCAACCGTGATTGCTGAGAAATTTAATGCGATGGTAGTGCACGGATTTATGAATAGCAGAATGAAAGATTTTTAGGATATATATATTTTGCTAAATCATATGAATCTGGATGACGATTTGTGGCAAAAGCTATCCGGGCAACATTTGATAGACGCAAGATTGCATTGCCGGAAGAATTGCCCATAGCATTTACTACAGATTTTTTGGAAGATGGTGTAAAGGAAATACAATGGAAAGCTTTTTTTGAATCGTAGCAATCTTTCCGATTTTAAATTGACATTAGCGGAAGTGATAGATGATTTGCGCAAACGTCTTTGGCCCGTGATTCAAAAAGCCAGAAAATGACATCACCGTATAGATATTGGCTTACTCAAATATAAAATTTCATTTTCAGGAAACTACAACCGTACTACAACCAATAGATGCGATATCTTCTAAAAGATGCGAAATTTACCATTTGCTAAGTGCTGAAATATATGATGGTTACAAAATAATGAAGATTTATTGAAGTTTTAGCAAACCGTTGCCTTCAGCCTCTCGGCCACCTCTCCAAAATCATTGCTTGTAAAGGAGTTATAATTTAAAATAGTTTTAAATTAAATCAAGCAAAATTTGAAAACATATTATAGCAGAATTTTGCTATAATGCAAAGATTGTTTATGCTTATGACGAAAACACCAAAATGACGTTTTTTAGATATATAATTTTATTCCTGATTATAGCTGCTGTCACCCCATTGGCCGAGGCAGCAATCGATATATGGGTTCCGCGCCCGCATAATACAGCTTTCATGCAACCCGAGGGAACTTTCGTTGCCGAGGTACGTGCTCTTTCCAGTTTGAACGCTAATGGATGGTCTGCTTCATTAAATAATGACTTACTTGCCTGGCCATGCACCGTGCTCTCTGCCGTTTATTCAACCATTCACCATAATACAGAATCTGGATGGAGACTGACTATTTCAGTGTCCGCGAATATTCCCCCGGAACTGATGGATCTCAATATCACTCACACAACCGCAGGTTCTGATATAGCCAATAGATCCGTTAACATCGTAAGCGACTTTGAATCTGATTTTTATATACTGCACACCAGCGACCAGCATGTTACTGCATTTTCAGCCATCGCTGCCAACGGCAATTCGCATCCTACGTATAAAAATGGCAGTACGGAAAGTATGGGCTGGGCAGTTCCTGTTATAAATCTTATAAATCCTCGCTTTGTTGTTTATACAGGCGATAATTTAGTAATATATTATGATGCATCAAGTTGGTCCGGCATGACCGAAGCCCGCAACAGGTGCAGAATGTATCTCACTGCTCTTTCGCAATATAAAGTCCCGACTCTCGTAACAACAGGCAATCATGACATCGGTTTTTCAGATTATGTTTCTGTAAACGAATGGCGCAATGCTTACGAAGAGGAATTCGGCCAGCGAAGTTTTTCTTTCAATATGGGGTCCTTTTATGTCCTCACAAATGAATGGTCGAGCAATGAATTTCTCAATTGGGCCAAAAACGACTATGCCGCCGCTTACGCAAATCAAAATATAAAATACAGACTCATCACTCAGCATTACTACGATGGTCTTAGCGGCTGGACAACTGTCGCAGGCTCTTCCAATCCATGCAATTTGACCCTTGTAGGCCACAATCACGCAGTCCGCACATTGCAGACCACACCTTACCTTGTTTATTCAAGCGGCACAGGCCAGGATTATCAGCGCAGCGGATTTTACGATTTCCGCAGAACTCAAACCGGATGGAATTGTATGCAGGCATCATCTCACGTCAACAATATCGATGTTTTCAGACTCTTTGGCGATTGGGGCAACCCCGGAAAAGTCCGTTCAACCTTCGCTTTTGCCAACAACGGCACAGAGATTTCAAACACTGCCGAAATTATTAATGATCTTCCGCAGGATTTTTACAATGGCCGAGTTCGCTTTCTGATGAAAAAAGGAAATTACCGCCTCATTGGAGGCGACATAGAAGCACAGTACGATTATGCCGGCGGAACAAAAACAGCCGTCGTAGCGAAAGTTAATATCCGGAAAAACACCACAAGCTCTGTCAGCATCGAAAAATATGTTTCTTTAGAAGATTTATCAGATTTTGCGAGCTGGTGGCTTTACAGCAATTGCGTTTCATATAATGATTGCGATGGAGCAGATTTATACAAGGATGGAACTGTGAATTTTATTGATTTTGGCGATTTTGCCGCCCAATGGTAATACACTTATTATTGCTTGCTGATTCGCCATCTGCCGGTTTGTTGTTTAATTTTCCCTTTATCGAATGTTTCCAATATATTTAAAAAATATTGGCTGTCTGCGTATTCGTTTTCCTCAGAAGGTGCAAGCCAGAGTTGTTTTGGTTCTTTTGCCTTCGAAAAAAGTTCTATCGTTTTATGCCTGCTCGATTTATTGTTCCGCAAACTGTTCGCCACCAGGATCGGGCTTGGACTGATTTGAGATATTTTCTCATACAATCCTTCTGTCCCCGGTATCGGCTGCCCTATATCGATATGCACAAAGGTTTTTGTCATCGATAAAAGGCTTTTTTCAAGCCATCCCGGCATCCTTCCTGCCAGCCACCCCGGCATTGTAATATCATATCCGCACGCATTATCGCTCACTATCGCCGTAAAACGTTCATCCACCGACGCCGCCGCGATTAATGCCGATGCTCCTTCATTGATTCCGTATCCGAATATATAATTGCTGTACCCCGGCCGGCTTTTCCGAATATAATCCGCCGCCCCGATTACATCGTTTATTTCATTGACCCCAAAACTGTATTTATGACCGTTACTTCCGCCATTACCTCGCATATCGAATATAAGTACGTTATAATTATTCCCGCTTAGAATTTTTGCATAAGACAAAAATAGATTTTTCGCTGCACTTCTGCCCGGAACAATTATTACAGTCGATTCAGAAACCATATTGTCAGAGGATACGAACCATCCCTTCAGCTCAGTGCCGTCATTTGAACAAAAGCTTACGCGGCTGTATTTGGTGCCTTCAAGAGTTTTTGGATTATCCGTATCTGCGAATTTAATCCAGTGTGTTATAAAAAAAGATACGAGGTAGGGGGCCGCAGCAAAAATCAAAATTGCTAAATTGATTGTAATTTTCGTAAAAGCCAATGCAGTTTTGTTTTTAATCCCTGCAAAAAGAAAATTTATAACTCCCTTCATAAATTTATCAAACATCCAGAAAATTGCGTAAATTGAAGTCAGAAAATATATTGCGATTAAAACTTCTCCCCAGTGAATCCGAACATCGGGTATTGTCATTGAAAAAGTGATGAAATATATCGCGGCAAGAAGCACAAGCATGAAAAAATAAATACAGCAGGATGTAGCGTTCTTTTTTTTGATTTTAGGTTTAAAAACGAACAGATAAGTTGCCGCAAGCGGAACCGATGCGAAATGAATCAGGTCAATTAACGAATTCAAACCAAGCAAAATTCTGCCGATTAATAGCCAGACTGCCAGTGAGATAATTAATAAGAAGCACCGAGATTTCCCGCCCTTGAAGCAAAGCATACTATAATATAGCATAAACAGAGTTCCTTTTAAAGCTCAATGGCTTGAAATACTGTTTATAAATTCTAAAAACTGAAAAAGCATCCATAACAGGACAGATTATGGGGCCTTGCCAATAAATAAATATTTACCACTACCGCGAAAGGTCAATTATTTTAGCATTCAGTTGTTTGTTGGTGATGATGTACGAAGCCAGATTAAACCATCTTTTACAGCCGGCAAGAACAATACTGTCGCTGCTAACGACAATTTTATCGCTTCTCTTCAGCTCGCCGTCCGGATTATCGAATAGTTTTACTTCTCGGCCTGTTTCCGTCTCGATAATCTTCTTCAATCTCCCGCTGTTCGAAACCGGCTTATCCAAAAGCCATTCGACTCCACCTGTTTTCAATTCTTTAAGACTTTCATCGATAAGTTTGATTGCCGGAATTGTCTCCGAAACTTTCCTGTATGTCCCATGCAACCCAGCCAAATCCCGAAAGCATCCATCCCGGCCGATGAAAATAAACGCTCCGCTCATCGCCGCCTCAATCGTTATCAGCACATTATAGCCGTCAATAATTACCATTTCCCCGGCCGGTTGCTGCACTTGCCTCGCAATTCTAAATTCTCTGTCCTGATTCGAACAGCAGCTTCGCATTATCGCAAGTCTTTGGCGGTCGGTAAGTGCGAACTTATCGCCGACAAGTTTCAGCGAAGCCTTTTGTGGATAATTTTTTGTTAGAAGTAGTGAGTAATCTGCCGACCCCTGTTGCAGCAGGGGGATATTTTCACCGCTGAACAACTCATTATCCTGCGGATTTGACCCTCTATGTTTTCGTTTGTCAGGCATTTTTTAAATTATACATTATTTATTGTTGATATTGAACAAAAACGTATGTTAAATATAGCTATGACACTTGAACAATTATTAAAACTCGTTGAGAAAAAACCGCTCGTTTGGCGGCCGCGTGTTTGCAGCGATTCACGAAACATTCGCCAGGGCGATATCTTCGTTGCCGTTAAAGGCTCTAAGATGGACGGCCACAACTTTATTGGCCTCGCCGCCGTTTCTGGTGCACGTTACATCGTTACCCAGCAGCCCGCACAAGTCGCATCCGCCGAGGTAATCCAAACGGACGACACAACAAAAGCTCTCGGCCTTCTTTCACAAGCCTATTATAATTATCCTAACAGCAAACTTGTGAATCTCGCGGTTACCGGAACCAACGGAAAGACGACCACGACATATATGGTTCGCTCGATAATTTCCAACAGCGGAAAAAAATGCGGCCTCATTGGAACAGTAATGATTGACTTGGGCGATGGCCGGGACAACATCGAGTCCAAAATGACTACCCCTGATGCCCTCGAGCTTGCCTCCTACGCCGAAAAGATGGCTGTCGCCGGTTCCCAGTATATGATTATGGAAGCCAGTTCTCACGCAATCGAGCAGAATCGCCTTGCCGGAATCGACTTTACCGCCGCCGCCTTCACAAACTTTACAGGCGACCACCTCGATTATCACAAAACAATGGAAGCCTATCTCGCCGCCAAGCTGAGGCTTTTCGAAAATCTTTCACCAGACTCAACTGCGATAATTAATAAAGATGACCCCGTTTGCGAACAGGTCGCCGCCGCCACAAAGGCCAACAGAATTTTCTATTCCCTTTCAGCGCCCGCCGATTTAACCATAAAACAAATATCGATGGACATTAACGGAACCGTTTTTGACATCCTGTACAAAGGCGAAAAGGCACGCGTTTCTTCGCCGCTCATTGGCGAGCACAATTTGAGTAACCATCTTGCCGCCGCTGGTTTAGCTCTCGGCGCAGGCTTCGACCTCAAAACTATCGCAAAAGGCCTTTCAAAATTAGACGTAGTACCCGGCAGGCTCCACAAAGTCCCCTCAAAAAGGGATTTTACAGTCCTCGTCGATTACGCGCATACCGATGATGCTCTAAAGCACGTTCTTTCGACTCTCCAGCCATTATGCAGAGGTCGGCTGATTACCGTCTTTGGCTGCGGCGGAGACCGCGACAAAACAAAACGCCCTCGAATGGCACAGGTTGCCCAGCAATATGCCAATCGTATTTTCGTAACAAGCGATAATCCTCGCTCGGAAAAACCGATGTCGATTATCGAAGACGTCCTCGCAGGCTTCACTAATCCGCAGGCCGAGAACATCACCATCCAGCCCGACAGGAAAAAAGCTATCGAGGACGCTATTTGCGATGCCAAATCCGGCGATATCGTTCTCATTGCCGGCAAAGGTCACGAAAATTATCAAATCATCGGTGCCGAAAAACAGCATTTCAGCGACATCGAAACCGCAGCAGAATGTTTGCAGTCTTCACCGAGCTTAGTCTAAAACGTGATACCTTTAGATATCAAAAAACTTGCTGAAATTTTAAGTATAGGGGCAGACCTGCGTGTCTGCCCGAAAACTCAAATCTTTAGCGTCTGCATCGATTCCCGCAAAGCAACTCCCGGCTGCGTCTTTGTCGCCATCAAAGGCGAAAACCACGATGGCCACAATTTCATAACCCAGGCTTTCGAGAATGGCGCCGTCTGTGCCGTCTGTAGGGTGGGCTTTGCCGTTAGGCATCCTGTGGACAGCCCACGCGGTAGTTCGGACAAACCGATTTTCCTCGTCGAGGATACAATCGAAGCTCTCGGCCGACTTGCAAAATACGTCCGCCAAAATTCAAATTACAAAGTTATCGCCCTCACAGGCTCCGCAGGTAAAACTACCACAAAAAACATTCTCAGCCACGTTTTAAAATCTAAATTCAAATGTTTCTCCTCGCCCAAAAGTTTCAATAACAACATCGGCGTTCCGCTCACAATTTTCGACGCCCCCGATGATACCGAAATCCTCATTTCCGAACTTGGCAGCAATCACCCCGGCGAAATCGAGCAGCTAACCAAAATCATCCAGCCCGACATCGCGCTCATAACCACAGTCTGCCCGGCCCATCTCGAAGGTTTTGGCAGCCTCGACGCTATTGTAAAAGAAAAGGCGTCCATTGCCGCAGGATTGCAGCAGGATTGCAAATTTTTTATCAATGGCTCAATCGAAAAACTCGTCTCCCATTGCCGTACCCAAAAAATTAAATATGAAACTTTCGAAACTCCTTCCGAAGTAAAACTCACCGGCCATAAAAGTACTTTTATTATCGATAACGTTATAGTCAACCTTCCTCTTGCCGGCAGGGCGAACGTCGAAAATACCATAGCCGCATGGACAATCTGCAAAAGTCTCGGCCTTTCAGCTTCGCAGTTCGCAGATGCTCTCATTTCGATAAAACCCGTCGATATGCGTATGGAATGTATGAAACTCGGTTCGGCAATGGTTCTCGCCGACTGCTACAACGCAAACCCCGGCTCAATGGCAAACGCAATCGAAACGCTCTATCTCATTTCGCAGCAGGAAAATAAAAGACCGGTTTTCATCTTCGGCAGAATGGGCGAACTCGGCATACACAGCGAAAAACTCCATGCCGAACTCGGTGAAAAAATCGCGAAATTTAAAATACCATTGGCGCTCACAATCAAAGGCGACTGTTCAATCACCGCGCAAACAGCCCATAAAATGGCCGATTACGACATCGCCGTCAACGTTTTTGAAAATCTTTCACAGCTCTGCGATAATCTGTACAAATTTGTCAAACCTGACGATATAATACTGGTCAAAGCTTCTCGCAGCGAACGTTTCGAAACGGTCCTCGAAAAGTTAAAGGATTTTGTAGGACAATAATAAGGATATGTTATATCATCTGTTTTCATTTTTGCAGGAGTTCACAACTCGCTCACTTGGTTTTTATGCCTGGCAGGAAGTTTTATTCCGCTGCATTATGGCCGCACTCACAAGTCTCGCCGTCGCATGGTTCACCGGCCCGCGCATCATACGCTGGCTCATGAGAAAAAAAATCGGCGACCGTCCCGAATTCCACCACGAAAAATTAAACGCCCTCAATAAGGAAAAAGAAAACACCCCGACAATGGGCGGCCTGATTATCCTCACCGCACTAATGGCCGGCACTTTCCTATGGGCAAAGCTTGACAATCCCTTCATTCAGAAAGCGATTATCTTGATGATATGGTTTGGCGGAATCGGCGCCGTTGACGATTGGCTCAAACTCACCAGCAAAATCCGTCACCGCAGCCGCAATGGCCTCAAACCTTGGGAAAAGCTCGCCTTCCAGCTCGGCGGGGCGGTACTCATCGCCGCGTTTTTATATTTCGACGTCCAGAAAATTCCCGATGCGACGCGCCTTTGGCTTCCCTTCTATAAATATGGCATTCAAATCAGCGCCTGGTTTTTCATCCTCATCGCAATTTTCTACATAACCGCCACCAGCAACGCCGTCAATCTCACCGATGGCATGGACGGCCTCGCCGCCGGCTGCGTCGCGATTGCAAGTATGACCCTGACCATTCTCTGCTACGTCGCTTCCGAATCGATGACAAGAACTTCGACAATGACATGGGCAGGCTATCTGCTCCTGCCGCACATTCCCCACTCCGGCGAGCTTTGCATATTTTTCTCCTCGATACTCGGCGCAACAATGGGCTTCCTCTGGTTCAACTGCCATCCCGCACAAACTTTCATGGGCGATATCGGCTCATTGCCGCTCGGTGCCGCGATGGGTTATGGCGCATTGGTTACAAGAAATGAAATCCTGCTCCTGATTATTTGCGGCGTGTTCGTTATGGAACTTGCCAGCGTAGTCCTGCAGGTCGGCTATTTCAAATACAGCGGCGGAAAAAGAATCTTCCGCTGTGCCCCGATCCATCATCATTTCCATCTTGGCGGTTGGTCCGAACCTCAGGTCGTCGTCCGTTTCTGGCTCCTCGCCGCTGCTTTCGCCGCTTTCGCCTTAGCAACCCTAAAGATTCGTTAAGGTTGCATCATTGCTTTAATAGCTGTCTTTAATGGCGGAATTTCTTTTATGAGGATATTCCAGACTTTGTCTAAATCAACGCCCATATAATCATGGACAAGGACATTGCGAAATCCTGATATTCTGAACCAGTCGATTTGTGGTTGTGTCTGTTTAGATGTTTCAGAAAGTCGTTGGGTGGATTCTGCCATAACTTGCAGGTTGCGTATAACTGCATCCTGAATAAGAGATGATTTCAAAAATCCTTCTTTGTCTACATTTTCAGTATAAGATTCTATGTGCTCGATACATTCCATTATGTGGATTAGATAAAGTTTGTTATCTTTCATAATGGTTTTGCTTCCTGAATTATTTTATCTTTGATATACCAGTGAAGCCCATTTTCCGTAACGATATCAACTTTACGATGCAGAAGATTTTGTAAATCGTATAACAAACCGCCAAGGTCAAACAGTGACCGGTCTTCTTCCAAATCGACCAGAAAATCCACATCGCTGGTTGAAGTTGCCTCACCTCTTGCTACAGAACCGAATACTCTTACGTTAAAAGCTCCTCGCTTAGCCGCAAGTGCAAGTATCTGGTCTCTTTGTTTGTCTATTATCTCAGCTATTCCCATACCATAAGTGTAATTGTATAGCATATTTGTGTCAAATACAAATTCGCGCAAACAAAAACCCCCGACTTTTTTCGCCGGGGGCTTTAGAATTGATTTACTTTTCCGTGTAATCTGCGTAATCAGTGATTAACCGCATCGTTACTCAAACAAGAATGAACCATACTGTGCAGCTTCGCCCAGTTCTTCATGAATCCTAAGAAGCTGGTTGTATTTGCAAATTCTGTCAGTCCTGCATGCCGAACCCGTTTTAATCTGACCGACGCCTGTCGCGACCGCCAAATCAGCGATTATCGTATCTTCTGTTTCGCCGCTTCGATGGCTCATAACAGCGGTATATCCGCCTCTTTTCGCCATGTTGATAGCTTCAATAGTCTCAGTCAGAGTTCCGATTTGATTTACCTTGATAAGGATTGAATTGGCGGCTCCCATTTCGATTCCCTTGGCAAGTCTTTCGGTATTAGTTACAAACAAATCATCGCCGACAAGCTGGCATTTTTCGCCTACTGTATCAGTCAGTTTCTTCCAGCCTGACCAATCGTCCTCTGCCAGGCCGTCTTCAAGACTTACGATTGGATATTTGTCAATCCAGCCTGCCCAATGTTTAATCATATCGTCTGACGATACTTTTTTATTCGGTGCAGATTTGAAAAATTTATATTTTTTCGAGCTTTCGTCCCACATCTCGGTGGAAGCAGGGTCAAGAGCGATTGCGATTTGTTTGCCTGCCTTATAGCCGGCTTTCTTTATCGCGTCTAATATTACTTCGATTGCCTCATCGTTTGATTTGAGAGATGGTGCAAATCCGCCCTCATCGCCAACTGATGTGTTGTAGCCTTTGTCTTTCAGAACTTTTTTCAGCGTATGAAATACTTCAGCGCCCATCTGCAGTGCCTGCGGGAAATTTTCCGCTCCGATAGGCATTACCATAAATTCCTGAAAATCAACGTTATTATCTGCGTGCTTTCCGCCATTAAGAATATTCATCATCGGCACAGGCAGAACGTTTGCGTTGCATCCGCCCAGGTATCTGTAAAGAGGAAGGCCGACCGAATTGGCCGCCGCTTTGGCAACTGCCAGTGAAACGCCCAGAATCGCGTTAGCGCCGAATTTCGCTTTATTCTTTGTGCCGTCCAGTTGGATCATGAATTTATCGAGTTGTTCCTGTGCAAGGGCATCCATACCGATTACTTCCGGCGCGATTTTTTCATTAACGTTTTTAACTGCCGTTAAAGTTCCTTTGCCCATATATCTTTTTGCTTTTGTATCGCGAAGTTCGACTGCTTCATGAGCGCCTGTGCTTGCTCCAGATGGAACAGCAGCTCTTCCGAACGCGCCGTCATCCAGCGTTACATCGACTTCAACCGTCGGATTGCCTCGTGAGTCCAGTATCTCTCTTGCCCTAATGTCAGTAATTGTCGTAAACATCTTTTTAACCCTTTCTTTCCAAATTCCAGAAGCCCCCAACTTTATGTTGGGGGTTATTTAAGTCCGTATAAAGCCCATTAAACTAACCGCATCCTCTCATTTAGTCAATCCAAAATTTTATCCGTATTTCGCGTAATCGGCTTAACCTGTCCTGCGGATCAGTCTTGTAGGGTGGGCTTCAGCCCACGCGGTTAATACTTTAATAGTGATGAATAAAAGTTTTTATTTTCATGACAAAATTCTCCGGCTCATCCGGCGTTACAACAATGATGCGATTTGTAAATCGAAGTACGACACACTTTCTCAAATCAGTTGCAAATGCCCTGTACGTCCCGAGTCTTTTATTATAAAACAATCCCGCAAAGCAGAACATTCCTCCATTGCCGAATGTCCGTATTGATTTGGCCATCGCCGTTTTATCAACTTCTGCACTTGTCAGTTCAGCCAGATCAATTTTTGTGTCCCATCCAAGCCGCTGAATAACCAATGTGTTGTTGTCAGTCAAAACATATCCCCGAATAATAAAAAATGATGAAATGATAAGGATTGCCAAAGGCAAAACAACCATTCCCAAAATCCAGCCGATATTATGCTTCGGTCCTGTATTAATGCCGATTATAGAAATCCCAACTAAAAAAATTATGCACGCCGAAGTCGATATTATAAGAAGGGGACCCCACGGCGCTTTGAATCTTATCTCATTATTCATAACTTTTTCTCCCGGCCGGAAAATATAAATTTTCCTTGTGCTTTAGTGTCTTAGAACCTCAAACAAAAAGAAATTTGTAGGGTGGGCTTCAGCCCACGCGGAAGTAAACATCTACAGTGTTAATCCGTGTAAGTCCGTGTCGTCTTAAATATCAGCATACATCCGTGTCCTTTTTCATTTTTATTAGATCATTTAGTATAGTATTTACCTTTCCATTTTTCAATCCCAAAGCAATCTCAATGCTTCGAGTTATTCGAGATGATTTTTAACATTTCACAAATAAAAATTAAAAGAATCTGTGTTCGGAGCCTGCCCCGTATGATTTCTTTAAACGTTTGCAGATACCAATATGAGTGTTGCCAGATTTGCCGGAATATTAAATTGTGATTCATAGAAGAAATCATATCGGGGTGTCTAAAAAAATTCGTGAAAATTCGTGTTAATTCATGGTTTAAAATTCTTGTAAGTAGTAGCCATATTGCGTCAATAGTAGATTGTTATGTATCCTAAATAACCCTAAATAAGGGCTTATTTTGATACCGAAATCTTATCATTTTTTTAGGATTTTTCATCAAATTAGATTAGAAATTTTAATTTTTTTCAATTTTTTGCAAATTTGCTATAACAACTTTTTTCTTATGTACTTGCGGCTTACGCTCCTTCGAAAATCGTTCATACTTTTTTTATTTCAGGTAATTCTGAATTGTGGTTTTTTTTGCGAAAAAGCCCCGTTTTCACCTCTAAACTTGCGCTAAATTTCTTTCGAATGAAATTCTGCGCAAGTCGATATATTTTTTAATGCTTTTTGAGCAAAATTTCAAAAATGCGATCTGCGTTATTTAGCAGATTTTGAGGTTGATAGCAAAATCAGTGCAAGTTCTAAAATGTACACTTGCGCATAATTATCGAAGTTTATAAATATAAATTCTTTGAGCCTTGGGTGCCTATAGCATTTTCGTTCTTATTTTTTGTATGCTTTTTCCGGGTCGTAAACTTTTTCAGCCACGAATTCCAGTTGTGCCGGATTGTCTTTTTTCAAAGCTCTGTAGAAGCAGGATTGATAACCGACATGGCACTGTCCCTGGTCAACTTCGACTTTCAGAATCAAACAATCCTGGTCGCAGTCTGCCAGTATCTGTTTAACCTTTTGAACATGCCCGCTCTCTTCGCCTTTCTTCCAGAGTTTTTTTCTACTCCTGCTGTAAAACACCGCATTGCCAGTACTTATAGTCAAATCCAAAGCCTCTTTATTCATAAAAGCGACCATTAGAATCTCGCCGGTTTTCGCATCTTGCGATATCGCTGTAATAAGTCCGTTTGAGTCGAATTTCGGCTCAAAATTTGTTCCCAATTCAATTTCTTTATTTGCTGCCAATTTTAGCTCCAATGCTGTAATGATATATCTTCTTGCCGAACAATCTTTTACACGTTATTATGTCCCAATTCAAGTTTAAAGGATTTATTTTTGGCAAAAACAGACAAAAAAAACAAACACGTTGCCCATCTTATCCGGCTTTTAATTGCCGCCGCAGCCCTTTATTTCGCCTTCAAAGGTGAAAGCATAAAAGATTTAATTGCCAATTTCAGCAAACTCAGCCCTTTAATTATCATTGCCGCAATAGCTTTAAATCTTGCCGGCCAGTTTGTTTTTATCATTCGTTGGCTCCTGCTTCTTCGCGCACAGGCAATTACCATTAAATACTGGCCCGCGTTGAAGTTACATTTTTTAGGTTTATTTTATAATAATTGCCTTCCGAGTTCAGTTGGCGGCGATGCTTTGCGGGCATGGTATGTAACTAAACATACAGACAAAAAGATCGAAGCCGCCCTAAGCGTTTTTGTAGACCGTGTCATTGGAATGTTCTGCACTTTCGCGATGATTTTCCTTGCCTACTGGCTTATACCCGCAGGTGAAAGCGGCACGCATCTCCAGTTTTCAACCGAGTTTAACATCGTATCTTTAATAATCAAACTTGTACTCGCCTGTTTGATTTTGCTGGTACTTGCGGTGATAGTTTTATTTTTTATGTTCAAAAGCAAAAAATTCAGACCTATATTTTTCAAATACGCTTTCATTTTTATGATTCGATGGAAAATGTGGAGCGGCAGAGTTTTTACCGCCATCAAACTCTATTGCAGCAAACCATTTACGATTCTTTTGGCCATGTTGCTGAGTTTTACCTGCCAGGCTTTACCTGTTTTTGGTTTGTATTTAATCGGCAGAAATCTCGGCATTGATGCCCATATAAAATATTATTATATTTTCTTCCCGCTTTCGTGGATAATCGGTGTAATTCCTATCAGCGTCGGCGGCGCAGGCGTTATGGAACTCGGCCTTAAAGGCCTATTCAGTCAGGTCGCACAAGTTACTACCGAGCAGGGACTTGGATTAGCATTAGCACAAAGGGTTATGTGGCTTTTGACATCAATCCCCGGCGTTATAATACACATCACAGGCAAACATTTGCCCGATGAGCTAAAAGTCGAGCCGTAGAATTATTTCCGTTTGGCTTGTCGTTCTTTCAGTGCGCAGTACAGTACCGGCACGATAAGCATTGTGAGTATTTCAATTGTCATCCCCCCAAAGGATGGAATCGCCATTGGAACCATAATATCAGCACCACGCCCAAGTGCTGTAAATACCGGTAATAACGCGAGTATCGTTGTAGCGGTTGTCATCAGAGCCGCGCGAACCCTTCTTTTTCCACCGGTGATAGTAGCTTCTCGAATTTCCTGGATAGTTTTGGGTTCTATTTTTCTAAATGTCTGAACCAGATATGTCCCCATAACCACGCCGTCATCATCAGCGACCCCGAATAAAGCCAGGAAGCCGACCCAAACTGCCACACTTAGATTAATTGGACGGATATGGAAAAGTTCTCTTAAATTTATGCCTAAAATAGAGAAATTCATAAACCAGCTTTGACCATAAAGGCCGATAAGCAGAAAAGCTCCAGACCATGCGACCATTACGCCTACGAAGACCATAAGAGTCAGGGCAACACTTCTGAACTGAAAATATATTACAATAAAAATTATAAATAGAGCCAATGGAACAAGAAGCGCAAGAGTTCTGGCGGCGCGGAGCTGATTTTCGTAACTTCCCGCGAATGTGTAACTTATGCCTTTAGGAATAATCAATTCACCGGCAGCGATTTTGTCTTCGAGAAATTTTTTGCATTGCTCAACAACGTCAACTTCCGCCATACCCGGCAATTTATCGAATAATATATATCCGACCAGGAACGTGTCTTCGCTTTTGATTTCCTGCGGGCCGCGAACGTATTTTATATCTGCAAGCTGGATGAGCGGAATTTGTGCACCGCCGGCAGCAGGTACGAGAATTTTGCCGATAGTTTCAATAGAATCGCGAAGTTCACGCATATAACGGACGCGAACAGGATATCGTTCTCTGCCCTCAACAGTTGTAGTTAGGGGGTCGCCGCCGATTGCGACTTCGATAACGTCCTGAACCTGGCGAATGGAAATGCCGTAACGTGCGATTTGCTGACGATTGATTTCGATTTCGAGATAAGGCTTTCCGACAATTCTGTCTGCGATAACTGTCGAAGCTTCGACGGCCGGAACCTGCTTTAGAAGTCTTTCAATTTCAAAGCCAACTTGCTCAATTACGCGCAAGTTCGGGCCTTTGATTTTAATTCCCATCGGGGCACGCATACCGCTTTGAAGCATAACCAAACGTGCGGCAATAGGCTGGAGTTTAGGTGCGCTTGTGGTGCCCGGGACTTGTGCGGCGACTGTTATTTCGTGCCAGATGTCATCGGGCGTTTTGATGTGTTCCCGCCATTGACGGTAAGGTCTGCCGCCCTCATCGGGAATAAGATTGTTATTGGCATCACGAACGAATTTTCTACTTTTTTTATCGAATTTGAAATTGAGTCTTCTGCCATCCTGGTCGGTAACATATTCATCTTTGTAATTGATAACGGTTTCAATCATTGAAACAGGTGCCGGGTCAAGCGCCGATTCGGCGCGGCCGATTTTACCGACAACCATATCAACTTCTGGAATAGACGATATCGCGGCATCCTGCTTTTGAACTATATCGAGGGCTTCACCGATAGAGGCGTGCGGCATGGTTGTGGGCATATACAAAAATGAGCCTTCGTCGAGCGGGGGCATAAATTCTTTACCGAGGGTCGACCAGACAAAAGCTCCTAAAATCATCAGCGTTAGCGGAATTGATAAAAACGCAAGTTTATGATTAAGACACCATCTCAAAATGTGCTCGTAGAAATGCTGGAATAGCAGGATGAAAGTCATCAGTACAGCGATGAGCAGGGCGACAAAAATAAAATTTGTAAATAAAGTTTTTTGTGCGCCGAGAGGTTCCCAGTCGATTGTTAAAAGCAGGCCGACGACTACCAGTGCGATGATATTTGCGATTGTTGGAATACGCCGTTTAATATTTACGGGTATAGATTTTTCGAAGAAGAAATAAAGAGCAATTATCATAATTGTAAGACCGACAATCCAGCCGATGAGGATTATGGCCAAAACTCCTAAAATGGCGATAAGAGCAGCTAAAATAGAATGAGCAATTTTTGTTTTTGGTTTTTTTGCGAAGAAAAGAACATGAACTGCTGGCGGAATTACAGTGATGGCAACAACGATAGATGCCACAAGTGCGAATGTTTTAGTAAAAGCCAGGGGTCGAAAGAGTTTACCTTCCGGACCGGTCATAAAAAAGATAGGAATGAAGCTGATGATTGTCGAAGCGCAGGCGGAGACGACGGCTGAGCCGACTTCCGAAGCGGCGCGATGAATTACTTCAGCTCGCGGCATATCAGCAGGGTCTTCATTAAGATGACGTAAAATGTTTTCACAAATCACAATGCCCATATCGACAATCGTGCCAATCGCAATGGCAATGCCGGAAAGAGCGACGATGTTTGCATCAACTTTGAAAAATTTCATACCGATGAAAGCGCCGAGCACGGCCAGGGGCATTACCAAACTGATAAGAATACTGCTGCGAAGATGATTTACCATTATGATGATGACTATAACTGTGATAAGAACCTGCTGAAAAATCGCATCGTTGAGTGTGCCGAGTGTTTCGTAAATCAGGCCGGTGCGGTCATAATACGGAACAACTTTAATTTGCGAAACAGTGCCGTCAGGAAGAGTCTTTTTTGGGAGGCCGGGGGAAATATCGACAATTTTCTTCTTCACATTTTTAATGGCTTCCAGAGGATTAAAGCCATATCTGACTATGACGATGCCGCCGACAGCTTCAGCGCCTGATTTATCAATTGCGCCGCGGCGAAGTGCGGGACCGAAAGCGACTTTCGCAATATTTTTAATGTAAACGGGCACATTCTCGTTTACTTTAACAACAGTATTTTCAATATCAGAGAGATTCTTAATAAAGCCCAAACCTCTTATAATATATTCAACCCTGTTGATTTCGATTGTCTTTGCTCCGACATCGACGTTCGAATTCCTGATGGCTGTATAAATATCTTCAAGAGCAATTTTGTACGCACGCATCGCATCGGGATCAACGTCAATCTGATATTCTTTTACAAATCCGCCGATTGAAGCGACTTCGCTGATGCCTTCGGAACTGAGCAGCGCGTAACGAACAAGCCAATCCTGTGTGCTTCGCAATTCGTCAAGGTCCCAGCCGCCGGTGGGATTGCCTTTTTCATCGCGGCCTTCCAGCGTGTACCAGAAAACCTGCCCGAGTGCTGTTGCGTCTGGGCCAAGCATCGGCTGAATGCCCTGCGGAAGAGTGCCGGAAGGCAAGGCATTTAATTTTTCGAGTACTCGGCTTCGCGACCAATAGAAATCTATTTTCTCGTCAAAGATTATATAAATGCTCGAAAAGCCGAACATCGAATAACTGCGAACAGTTTTTACGCCCGGCACACCCATAAGAGCGGTTGTGAGCGGGTATGTAACCTGGTCATCAACGTCTTTAGGCGAACGGCCGGGCCAATCTGTGAAAACGATTTGCTGATTTTCGCCGATATCGGGAATTGCGTCAACCGGGACAGGATTTCTGAGAATCGGCAGATCCCAATCAAAAGGCGCGACAATCACTCCCCAAAAAATAATAAAAATTGTAATCAACAGGACGATAAGCTTGTTGTAAATGCAAAAGCCTATAATCCTGCCTGCAAGCGAGTTCTGCTCCGGTATCGGCGGATATTTTTTTTCATCCATATCCATAAATTAGTTTTGAAATTGAGGTAATTTCGGCAAATATTTTTCAGGTTCTTTGTTAAATTGTTCTATGCATCCGGCACAGCAGAAATAAACCTTCTTGCCCTGATATTCAACGAAAATGTCCTTATTGATAGGACCTCCCATTACAGGACAAGTTGTTTGTCCGTTATCTGCAATGAAAGTAGTATTTGGTTCTGTTGCCTGTTGTGCGGCAGGTTCTGTTTCTTTCTTGCAGCCGACTATTACCAGCGCAGAGATTGCAAGTAAAATTGATAAAAGAAAAATCATTTTTTTGTTCATTACAAATATCCTTTCATAAAAAATTAATGTTGATGACCTGGCGGCATTGGTTTTTCTTCGCCTTGCGGGCTCATCATACTTGGTTTTGCCTGAATCTGCAGAGCAGAATCAATTTTAAAGTTTCCGTTTGTTACAACTGTTTCGCCTTCGGCCAGGCCTTTTTCAACTATGTAAAAATTACCTGCACGAGGGCCGAGAACAACTTCTCTGCCTTCGAAAGTCGGTTTGTTAGGATCTGGAATTCTAACATATACGACGGCACGTTTGCCGGTTATAAGCGGAGCAGATGCCGGTATCACCAGCGGAACCTGTTTCGGCAGAGTTGCACTGACATAGCCGAGCGATTCGGTTGTTACTAAATTCATGCCGCAGATATCACATTCACCTTGTGCGTTTTTAATTATCGAAGGATGCATGGGGCATATCCATTTGCCTGCCATATTGGGATCCATTATGGCTCCACTCATAGCAATCTTCGATCTTACGGTCGCGTGAACGAACATTTCAGGTTTGAGTTTTCCATCAGGATTTTCTACGTTCACACGCAGCTTAACCGTTCTTGTCTGCGGGTCGAGAAAAGGCGAAATAAAACTGATTATACCTTTGAATGTTTCGCCGGGATAAGCTTCGGTTGTAAATTCAATCTCCTGGCCGTAACGCACCCATATAATATCGGATTCATACGCATCGAGTTGTATCCAGACCTCAGATAAATCTGC
The DNA here is from genome assembly GCA_001825665.1 of Planctomycetes bacterium GWF2_41_51. GTDB lineage: Bacteria > Planctomycetota > Phycisphaerae > Sedimentisphaerales > UBA12454 > UBA12454. The sequence goes on from MHXZ01000030.1 coordinate 47,385, forward strand.
AATGGTGTAAATTTTCGTTCCAGTTTCGAAATAAGCGCCTTGATTGATATTCTTCTCAATTACGATTCCGCCGATAGGGGCATTAATGGTGATATGGTCTGTTGGCTTTCCGGTCTTTTCTACTTCTTCAATTTGTTTGGCACTTAAACCCAAAAGTCGAAGTTTCTCTCTTGTAGCATTTAATGTATCTTCTGTTGAACTGACAAGAAATTCAGAACTGCCCGATTTGAGATTTTTTTTCGCCTCGGCAGCCAAAAGCAATTCGGTTTGGGCACTGATAAGGTCAGGGCTGTAAAGATAAACCATGTGGTCGCCTTTAGAGACCTGGATGCCCGTAAAGTCAACATAGAGCCTGTCGATGCGGCCGGGAACCCAGGATGTAATATACTTAACTTTCGTTTCATCATAATCAATTTTGCCCACCATAGAAATCTGAGTCTCCACCGATTTTCTCTCTACCAGTGAAGTTTCCAATTCCATCAGCTTTATCGCTTCTTCTGTGAAAGTGATTTCCCTTAACGCTGCGCCCTCGGTTTGCTGCTCGACGGGTATCAAGTCCATAAAACAAATTGGGCATTTGCCGAATCTTGGCTGGCGGATCTGGGGATGCATTGAGCAAGTCCATATTTCTTCAGCTTGTGAAATACCTGCCTGCTCCGGTTTTTGTCTTGTCTCACAGCCGCCTCTGATGAAAAAACCAACTGCTGCAGCTGCTAAAACAATTATTATTAACTTTAAATGTTTTCTAAAATATTTCATAAATTTCCTAACGTACTGTTAAATCAGCTCCAACCAGCATTTCTATTTCGGCAATTTTTTGCTGATAATCCGTTAACGATCTTTGATAATTAAGAGTGTACTGTAGAAGCATTCTCTCAGAATCGATTAGCGACAAAAAATCAATTGTACCAGCTCGATAAGCCGATTGTGACGCGTTTACCAGTTGCTCGGTTTTGGGCACAATATCCCCATAGAGGTTGATTTTTCGCTGACTTTCTTCGATACCATATAAACTTGAGGCAACCTGTGCCGCCAAATTGTTTTGAACATCTGTTTTCCGATGAGCAAGCATTCTCTCATTCATCCTCGCCTGAAGTTCACCTGCTTTATAGCTGTCCCGCCATAAGGGGATATTCATCTGAAACATTAAAGCGACCGCATCTCTGCCGCTGTTGCCGCCGC